>CAJQMI010000063.1 GCA_905479395.1 uncultured Flavobacteriales bacterium | reverse complement strand
CCATCTGCAAAAGCTCATCCGTTCGAGCGTTTACTCAAAAACGTGAGGCACCGCCTGAATCTCATCCATGATTTGTGGGTGCACGGGAAGCGTCCTCCTGCCATAGTCACCTACCCTGAATTGCCCTCTCGACGCAGCGCATTGCACAAGATCTGCCGTGAATTGAACTGGGAACTTACCAATGTTCAGAGGGCTGCCCCAATCCTGACTCTTCGATTCGAAGACCAAACTGAGAAAAAGACTCCGATGCCCAACTGGTTGCTGCAATCACAGCACAGCATTTGGAATGAGAACTGCACAGACATTCGAAAATCAACCCTCGAAAAAGCCCACGTAGCCGCATTTGGTTATGGTATGGCAGTGAATCCATGCAACCATGCAGGCACTATGGTGGTCAAAAGCGAGTTCAACGCCAAGCACGATGGACAGACGATTCAAGGTCCAATCAATCTTACTGAGCAAAGACCCGACTCCGTGTATCAGATTGACATTGACAACACTGATGAACAAGGCCGCCATTTCGATTTTCGACTCGTGCACATCAAAGGCTCCATCGCTCTCGCTTACAAGAAGTACAAAGCTGCTGACACCCGATTCACCAACCTGTGCGAATCTGCCATCCTAATCGAGGTTGAGGCCGCACTCAATGCTGCAGAACGAGAAAACACTCAAAGCATGATGGAACTTCTTCATGTGGATTACGCGGAATTGGATGCCCTGCGAGATTCACAGTCAGGCAAGCTCTTCATCATCGATGTAAACCCGACTCCATGGGGGCCGCCTGCTGAATTGCCCATTGAACAAAAGGCCATCGCCGTTCAAGTCATGGCAAACGCTCTCAAAACGTCAGTTACGCCCGCGACTCCATCAAATAATCTTTGAGCGCTTCATACTGTGCAGGCAGAACAACCGATGACTTTGTTTTAAGCAGACAACCCTGCAACGCTTTCGGAACTTCTGGCTTCTCGCCTGTGGCTTCGAAAACGATTTCTCCGAATTTTGCTGCATCTGCAGTTGCCAAAACAACGGTCAAATCATTGCCATTGTCGGAAACCTCAAGCCCTTGGGCCGCATGGATACCAACTGCAGTGTGCGGACAAACCAACATCGAAGAACGACTCCACATGTCTCGCATGGTGCGTTTCGTTGCCTCTTCACCAACCACAACAGCAGAGAGTTGTCTCTGCATTTGTTCAATGCTGCCATTGTGCAACCATTCGAGTCGAGGACGATTGCTAGGATCACCCACATCCATGGCATTTGAAATGGTTTGCACAGATTCTTTAGGCTGATAAACGCCTGATTCCAAGTAATCCCTCATAGCAGCATTGGCATTGACCGCTGCCACAAATGAATGGACTGGCACGCCCATCCTTTGAGCTAAAATTCCTGCCGCTGCATTGCCAAAATTACCAGACGGAATGACAAACCGAAGAGACTGATCTGTTTGTGCTGCAGCCCACGCATAATAAATGCTTTGAGGCAGCCACCTCCCGATGTTGATTGAATTCGCACTGGTAAGCGGCCTGCAACGCTGCAATTCTTCATCCTGAAAGGCACTTTTCACCATGGCTTGGCAATCATCAAAGGAACCTTCGATTTCCAGGGCCGTGACATTTCCTCCAACTGTGGTCAACTGCTGTTCCTGTATGTGGCTGATTCGTCCGCTTGGATACAGAATGACCACATCTATGCCATCCACATTCAAAAAACCTTGAGCCACAGCGGAACCTGTGTCGCCAGAAGTCGCTACAAGTACCGTCAATCGGTCACTGGATACGCACTGTAAAAAGCGCGACATCATGCGAGCGCCAACATCTTTAAATGCAGCTGTTGGCCCATGAAAAAGCTCAAGTAGACTCAGGCCCTTTTCTACGGAAACCAATGGAATTTCAAAATCCAATGCATCCTCAACCACATCTTGAACTTGGCCAGATGACAGGTCCTTGCCCACCAAAGGGAGCATCATCTCGGTCCCAATCTCTTGCAGCGTGGTGTTTTTGAGAAAGCCCTGCGGCAAAGTCGGAATGCTCTCTGGAACATATAAGCCACGATTGGGCGCCAGTCCCTCTCTCAATGCTTCACCAAATGTGCGCCAAATTGTCGGCTGAATTAAGCTTCTGTATTTCATGGGATAATGTGAGCGCCTTGCGCGGCTATTTGAGCTTCATGCAACTGACAAGGAACATTCATCTGAGCCATGCATTCCTCAAGTGCATGCGCAACAGCTTTTGCATCCTTCGAATCCTTTGCAATCCAGAATGTCGACGGACCGCTGCCCGATATACCTCCAGTCCGAGCGCCCGCTTTAAAGGCTGCTTGTTTAATTTCTTCGAAATGTGGAATCAACTTCTGCCGATGAGGAGCCACAAGTAAATCTTCCAAAGCAAAAGTAGCTTGCTCTGCATCGCCCCGGAAACAGGCTGCGACGAAAGCCCCCATCCAACCGACTTGCTTAACAGCATCGGACAATGGAACAACTTCGGGCAATGCTCCACGGGAGTCTGCTGTGCGCACTTCTATTTGGGGATGCAAAACAACCAAGTGCCAGCCATCTGGCACGGGCAGCGAAAGCGGCATGCCCACAGGAGGGCAGAGCACCAACCCTCCGAACAATGCCGGTGCAACATTATCTGAGTGCCTCGCACCGCTCGCCAACTGCTCCCCATCAAGTGCAAACGGCAGCAATTCCTCTCGACAAAGTCCAGCATTGAGCAATTCGTTGACTGCAACCACTGCGCCAGCAGCGCTAGCTGCACTTGAACCAATTCCGCTTCCGGGCTTGATGCTTTTATATAAATCCAACTCAAAGCCACACGGATCGCCCATAGCATGCAACAAACTTTTAGCCGCTACTGCAGCTATGTTTCGATCTGAGCTCATATCCAATGCAGCACCATGCACGGACCTTATTCGGACTTCGCCCTTGGCATTTGTCATGCGCACGATCATTTTTTCTCCGGGGTTGGTCAAGGCGCAACCAAGCGAATCGAATCCAACATTTAAATTGGCCACTGTGGCAGGAGCCCAAACAGTCACTTCTCGGTTCATCTGGAAAAATTTAAAGAAGCGTCAGAGAAAGATCGACCAATCTCCTGAACGTCCGTAAGAACGCCACTCGCTGTAAGAATTGCTCCGGCGCCAGCACCTTGAATAACTAGCGGACGATCAGAATAGCGGCTTGAAGAAATCGCAATCGCATTGTCAGTGCCTTCTAGACTATAGAATGGATGATCAGGGGCAAGCGCTCGAAGCGAACACCTGCAAATATCTTCACCATTCCATTCTGCTACAAATCGCAATCGATGGCCACTCAAAACAGCTTGTTCATGAAGGAGTCTAACCGGCTCACCCCATTTCTCTATGTCACTCTTGAACTCTGCAAGGGAAACATCCATGGCACCCGTTTTGATAAAACCTTGCACATCGACATCCGCCAATTCAATTTTCGCACCGCACACACGAGCGAGAATCAATATTTTTCGAGACACATCCATTCCCGAAAGATCGAGCCTCGCATCTGGTTCGGCGTAACCAAGATCCATCGCCATCTCGACAGCAGAAGCAAATGTCATCCCTTCATCCATCTTGCTGAACACAAAATTCAATGATCCACTGAGCACGCCTTCGATATTCTGGACACGATCGCCTGTGGCAATCATATTTTTCAAGCTACCGATGACAGGCAGAGCTGCACCTACATTGGTCTCGTTCTGAAACATCACGCACCCCACTTCCAAAGAGGACTGCATAGACTCCCATGAAGCCATGTTCCCGGTCGCGGCAATCTTGTTTGAACAGACCACTGAAACACCCAATGCAAGGGCTGTTGGTGTGATCGCGGCTACTTCAGGCGAAGCAGTGTTGTCGACCCACACCTTCCGTTCAAGCGGCAACGATTGGAATTGATCAAAAGCTTCTCGCACCGATCCAAGCTGTTCTCCATTCGCCAAAGCTCCTTGCCAATCAGGTGAGGCATCATCGAACCACGCCACACGTTTGCTATTGCAAATACCAACCAATCTGTAATCAATCTGATGATGTTCCAAAATGCGGGCTCGTGTTGCCAAAAGTTGCTCCAAAAAAGCGGAGCCTACTTGGCCCACACCTGCACAAAAAACATGCACTGTTTTGACGGA
Organism: uncultured Flavobacteriales bacterium; assembly: GCA_905479395.1. Taxonomy (GTDB): domain Bacteria; phylum Bacteroidota; class Bacteroidia; order Flavobacteriales_D; family Sanyastnellaceae; genus UA16. The sequence continues at coordinate 29,262 of CAJQMI010000063.1, read as the reverse complement.
AGGGATTTCGAAAAAAGCACGATGCAACGCACGCAATGACTCTGAAACATCACTGGTTTTGACCACAATGGAAATATTGCGTTCCGTACTGCCTTGAGCGATTGCTCTTACATTGATGCTGGATTTAGCCAGCGCCTGAAATGCCTTACCACTCACTCCCGAGGTACTGACCATGCCACCTCCAACAATTGCAACAATGCTTAATTCTGAGTCAATTCGAATCGGAGCCAAACGCTTGAGCATGATATCCGCTTCTAGACCTTGGGAAAGCGCCTTCCTTGCTGCTTCCAAATCCGCATTGGCCACACCTAAAGTCAAGCTATTCTCCGATGAACTTTGGGTAATGAGCACAACGTTAACCTGAAATTCAGCAAGCAAAGAAAAAACACGGGAAGAAAAACCTGGTCTACCAATGGACTGTCCCCCTTCGAGCGTAATCAGACTAATGTCGTTGACACTAGATAATCCGCGCACCAAAGCTTTCGTAGAAGGAACTTTGACAATTCGGGTTCCTGGAGCATCCGATTGAAACGTGCTCCTCACGATCAAAGGGATGCCCGATTCGCGCAACGGCTGGATGGTGGGGTGGTAAATCACTTTGGCGCCGAAATGACACAATTCCATGGCTTCTTCATAACTCATCTCTGGAATAATGTCGGCTTCAACGACGATTCTTGGATCAGCCGTTAACATTCCAGGCACATCCGTGGATTTCTCCATGCACTTGGCTTCTAGGGCACTCGCAATCAGTGAGGCCGTGTAATCACTTCCTCCTCTTCCAAGCGTTGTTGTATTTCCCGCTTCAGAGCGACCGATAAAACCCTCAGTGAGCAAAATTTCAAATTGCATATCGGAGACCACCCCGTCTCGAATCAGGCGATTGGTTTCTTCCCGACAGACCTCGGCTGCGCCATAATGTTCATCAGTCTTGATCCAATCTCGAGCATCTGTGCGACGCACATTCAATCCATTCGACCTTAGCCAAGCCGCGACCAAAGGAACCGCCATGCGTTCGCCAAATGACACCAACTGGTCCATGCTCTTTGCACTCAACTCCCCTATCAGATACAAGCCGTCGCACAACGCCTTCAACTCATTCAATCTGACTTGCAATTCATTCGGAAGCTCAGAATTACCATTGGTTCCTTCGTCATTGCCGACCTCGTCATTGCCGACCTCGTCATTGAAAATGCCTAGCTCTCGGGCAACATGCAGGTGGCGTTTTTCAAGCTCAGAAATAGCAATACGAAAGCCCTCGTCACCCCGAGTAGCTTTGAGACCAATGTTGATTAAATCATTGGTTACACCGCCCATGGCAGAACATACAACCACACGTTGTTGGGCCCTGCGAGCTAACAGAACGTCCGCAACTTTCCTCAATTCTTCGGCTGAAGCGAGAGAAGAACCTCCAAATTTTAAAATTTCAATATTCATAGTGAATGCACGAATAACCAAAGGAAAATCACCTGAACATTACAGGTGAAACACTGCCATGAATACGAAAAACACAAGCATAAAGTTACCTGTGTGAGCCACAATCAAGCCTCCGGCTCAAACTTTGAAATTACCTCTTGACTCACTCCTGTATTCGAGAAGCCACCATCGTGGAAAAGGTTCTGCATGGTAACGTAACGCGAAAGGTCGCTGAACAGAGAAACGCAATAATCTGCGCAGGCCAAACCATCGGCATTGCCCAATGGGCTCATGGACTCACTGTAGGCAATGAACTCATCAAACCCTTTGACGCCGCTGCCAGCGGTTGTCACCGTCGGACTTTGGCTTACGGTGTTTACACGAACTTTTTTGGCAACACCGTAATGATATCCAAAGCTTCGCGTAATGCTTTCAAGGAGGCTCTTAGCGTCTGCCATGTCCCCGTAATCAGGAAAAATACGCTGTGCAGCGATGTACGTCAATGCGACCACACTGCCCCAATCGTTCAATGCATCCATCTTTTTGGCGACAGCCAGCGTTTTATGCAAGCTAATGGCACTCACATCCAAGGTAGTCTGCAGCCAATTGTAGTTCACATCCGTGTAATGCTTGCCCTTCCGGACATTCGGACTCATGCCTATCGAATGCAATACAAAATCGACTTTTCCTCCGAAATGCTCCATGGCGCCTTCGAACAAGGCTGTGAGATCCTCTACACTCGTTGCATCTGCGGGAATCACAGGTGCATCACCTACCAATTTAGAGAGGTTATTGATCTCGCCCATTCTCATCGCCACAGGAGCATTGGTCAACACCAATTCTGCGCCTTGCGCGTGAGCTTGCAAGGCTGTTTTCCATGCAATGGATTGGTCATTCAATGCACCAAAAATGATGCCCTTCTTTCCTTTCAATAAATCGTTGGCCATGTCGTGAATTTCTTATCTGCCGCAAACCTAATTCAGATTTGTGAAAGCCACACAATTTCAACCGATTAAGCTTCAGGGAAAATCTTCCCTGGATTGAAAATGCCGTTGGGATCGAAAACCTTTTTTATATCTCGTTGCAATTGCAGTGTTCGCTCAGAAAAAGCAAGATCCATGAACGGCTTTTGCACCAATCCGATGCCGTGCTCTCCACTGATCGTCCCTCCCAAATCAACCACTTTCTGAAAAATAGATCGAATCGCCATCGGCAGCTCCTGATCCCACCGCTCATCGGAAATGTCCTGCTTCAAAATATTCACATGCAAATTCCCATCACCAGCATGACCGTAGCAAATGCTTTCAAATCCAAAATCAGATCCGACCGCCTTGACGGCCTTGATCAAATCTGGCAATGCACCTCTTGGAACAACGGTATCCTCCTCCTTGTATGTGCTCTTGGCTTTGACAGCTTCCCCTACAGAGCGTCGCAATCGCCAAAGTTTGTTCTTCGCAGCCTCATCATCGGCAAACAAGGGCTCTGCGCCACCAAAAGCCTCAACAACAGGGAGGATCCGTTCCACCTGAGGCATCAAATCATCGAAACGAAAAGCATCCACTTCAATCAATAAGTGCGCTGAAGTTTCAGGCAACAACTCCAAGGAATAATCCCCTGTGAATGCCTGAGCAAGTTCTATTGCAGAACGCTCCATAAATTCAAGAGCCGATGGTTGTGAGCCAGATTTGAAAATCTCAGAAACTGCATGGCACGCCTTTTCCGCGCTTTCAAAAGGCACCAACATGAGCGCGTTGCATGAAGGCCTCGGGAGCAATTTCAACGTCGCTTCAGTGACAAATGCAAGGGTACCTTCACTTCCCACGATAAGTGAGGTAAGGTTATATCCCGTGCTGTTTTTCAATGTATTAGCACCTGTATTCAAAACAGTTCCGTCCGCCAAAACCACTTCAAGATTCAGCACCCAGTCCTTTGTTACACCATACTTTACCGCACGCGGTCCTCCACTGTTTTCAGCGATGTTGCCGCCGATGGTACAAGTTCCGCGCGATGCAGGATCTACCGCATAAAAGAGTCCTTTTGATTCAACGTGCTCCTGTAGCTCTTGAACAATTACACCTGGCTGAACCCTCACTTGATGATTCGTTTCATCGACTGCAACAATCTGATTCATTTTACGCGTCGAAAGTGCAATGCCTCCATTTATTGGCAGAGCACCTCCACTCAGTCCTGTCAAAGCACCGGCAGGCGTAACCGGAACCCCACGATCGTTTGCCCATCGCAAAATTTGACTCACGCATTCCGTGTCTTCTGGCTCAGCAATCACCTGAGGAGGGAAATGTAAATCTTCCGTGTGATCCGAGCCTGCGTCATGGAGACTTTCACCATCCATCCGCAACCGGCAGCGGCCACCAAATTCTTCTTCGAATGATTTTATCCACAGGTCCATCATGCCATCAAACATAACTCAACCCATTTAGATAGGTGTCGAAGAAAGCAACTTCCTATCTTTCTACTTTCGAAAAATGCAAAAATGAAACAAGACCGAGCAAAAATCTTTATGAAGCAGGCCACCTGCGTGCTGATCATCACTTTGGGCATCAGCAATGCAAGCATCGTTGCACAAGACTTTCCCTTCCAACTGCTTTCAAACGATCTCATTTGGTACAGCGGAGAATTCAGGAGCGAATACGTCACTGGCGTGCGTTCGATGAATGATGGAAAACACTACACAAGCCTCGAGCGGTCTGAAACAGGAAGTGCGATTGTAAAATACGCCTACAGCTCAGGCGAAGCAGTGGATACAATTGCAACAAGCCTGAGTGTTTTTCAGGATGCCGATAAAGGATTCAACGATTATGAATTTTCCACCGATGAATCCAATTTGCTCATTACGACCGAGACAGAAGGAATCTACCGCCATTCCTTCTATGCCAATTATCACACACTCAACTTAGAGTCTGGTTCCACCCGGCCATTGTCCGATTTTGAATTGGGAAAGCAACGATTGGCAGCGTTTTCTCCGGATGCAAAACAAGTTGCCTTCGTTCGAGACAACAATGTCTTCATTGTCGATCTGACCTCTGGAAAAGAGACTCAAGTCACCACAGATGGTGAGCGCAATAACATCATCAACGGAGCTACCGATTGGGTTTATGAAGAGGAGTTTGGCAAAGACAACGGAATCTTCTGGTCTCCTGACGGAAAATTTCTCGCTTTTTACCGATTCAATGAATCATCTGTCAAGGAATTTTCCATGCCCATGTATGGCCAGCTTTATCCTGAGCCGTTCACATTCAAGTATCCAAAAGCTGGAGAAGACAATGCACGGGTCAATGTGTTTGTTTATGATACAGAACAGGGCAAAACGCGTTCCGTTCTCAATTCAAAAACAGAATACATCCCCCGTGTAAAGTGGGGTGTGGATAACGAACAATTGGTTTTGATGACCATGAATCGGCATCAAAACGAAATGAGCATCCTGCTGGGAAATTGCGAAACAGCGGGAGCTGCTGGTGTAATGATGAAGGAAGTCTGGTCCGAATCATGCAACACCTACATCGACATCACCGATGATATTCGCTTCGTGAACGGAGGGAAATCTTTTGTCATGACCAGCGAGCGTGATGGCTTCAACCACCTCTATAAGTTCAACGCAGATGGGAAATCCCAGGATGTACAATTAACATCCGGTGAATGGGACGTGCTTGAAGTTCAAGGGTACGACGAAAAGCGGAAGGAAATATATTTTTCATGCTCTCAAAAAGGTGCAACCCAGACTCACCTTGCACGGGTCAATCTCAAGGGGAAAATGACCTTGTTGCATGAAGATACTGGTTCGCATAGCGCGCAATTTTCAGATTCGTTTGATTACTACATCCACACCTATGACAACGCAAACACGCCGCCAACATACACACTGAGAAGTCGATCAGGATCTGTGGTTCGCGAATTGAAGGACAATCAGCCTCTGAAAGAAAAGGTCGCATCCTACAACATGCAGCCCAAGACCTTTTTCACCTTCACCAATGATGCGGGTGTTGACTTGAATTGCTGGATGATTAAACCTCCCGGCTTTGACCCCAATAACACCTACCCCGTTTATGTCGCCATTTACGGAGGTCCTGGTGTGAACACGGTTGAGGACAGCTGGGGAGGCGCGAATTATTACTGGCATCAACTGTTAGCGCAACGCGGCTACATTGTTGCGAGCTGCGATCCGCGAGGAACTCCAAAACGCGGGCGGAAATTTGAGCACAGCACCTACAAGGAGCTTGGAAAGCTTGAAACTGAAGACTTCATTGATTTCGGCGAACATTTAGGCGGCCTCGATTACGTCGACGCCAATCGCATCGGAATTCAAGGTTGGTCTTATGGCGGTTTCATGACCTTGTTGAGCATGACCAAGGGCGCCGATGTGTTTCGCGCAGGCATTTCTGTTGCACCGGTGACGAATTGGCGCTACTATGATAGCATTTATACCGAGCGTTTCATGCAGACTCCAGCTGAAAATGCTGGTGGATATGACAACAATAGTCCGGTAAACCATGCGGACAAATTGAAAGGTCCTCTTTTGCTTGTTCATGGCTCTGCCGACGACAATGTGCATTTCCAGAATTCAATGGAAATGGTCAATGCCCTTGTGGCAGCAGGCAAAGACTTTGACTTTTTCGTTTATCCAGATCGAAATCATGGCATTTATGGGGGCAATACCCGCTTGCACCTTTACAACATGATGCTTGATTTTGTAGAGGAAAACTTTTAGAACCAGCTCGATGCTCAACCACATAAAACGGGGTGACTCTGCAATTGCAGAATCACCCCGTTTTTTTTAGAGCCAAAAAGAGGCTTATGCAACTATCTTCTCTTCATCCTCAACACCGTGAGTTAGCGCTTCAAGCCTCGGACGGATCATCAGTACTAGAAGGCCTAACAAGACACTCGTCAAAGCGATTCCAGTAAATATGGTGTACTCCCCTAAGCTTGACGACCACTCGCCTAGAAGTCCTGCGAGTTTGCTGCCAAAGCCAGTCATAGCAAAGTAAATCCCCATCATGATGGATGCATACTTAACAGGTGCAAGCTTTGTAACAAATGACAAAGCCACAGGAGACAAACAAAGCTCTCCAATTGTATGGAATAAGTAAGCAAAAACAAGCCAATACATCGCTGAACTTCCCGTGGCCTCATACTGAGCTGTTGCACCCGTCATAAAGAAAAAGCCGACCCCCATGATAATTAGACCAAGGCACATCTTAAACAAAGAAGTTGAAACCATCCCCTTCAGCTTCCTATTGGCCCAAAAAATAGCTACGGCCGTTCCGAAGAATATAATGAACATCGCGTTGATCGACTGGAACCATGATGCCGGCACTTGCCAATCGCCAATGAATCGATCGGTCTTCTCCATCGTGTAGATATTCATCAGTCCTCCTGCTTGCTCAAAAGCTCCCCAGAATACGATTACGAGAAGGAAGGATATTAGAAGAACAACAATACGGTCGATTTCAATTTTTGTTAGAGGCTTATTCATGACCTCCTTATTGTCCTTCGTGGCCCCCAAGAAATCACCTACTTGTTTGAGGTATTTCAATCCAATCAAATACTGCAGCAAACCCAATGCCATGCCAATGCCAGCAAGTCCAAATCCATAATGCCACCCGTAAACTTCCCCCACATACCCGACCACTAAACTCGATATGAAGGCGCCAAGATTGATGCCGATATAAAAAATGGTAAATCCTTTGTCACGCCTTATATCACCCGGCTTGTAAAGCCCTCCCACCATGGTGGAAATATTTGGTTTGAGCATACCACAGCCGAGAACGATAAATACCAAGCCGGTATAGAAAGCCCACATTTGCTCAATTGCCAGGGTACTGTGGCCAATTACCAGCAAAATACCACCGAAAAGAACAGATTTTTTTTGACCCAATAATTTGTCTGCTATATACCCTCCTGGAACAGACATGACGTACACCATCATTGTGTACCATCCATAAAGAGCCAAGGCATCTCCATTCGACCATCCCAATCCAGGATTGAATCCTGTAGATTCAGAAACGAGGTATAAAACTAGAATGGCCCGCATTCCATAGTATGAAAAGCGCTCCCACATTTCTGTAAAAAACAAAATGAAAAGCCCCGCTGGGTGACCAAACAGTTCCTTTTGAGAAGCATTGATTGCTGTTGAAGACATCACTTATGATTTTTAGATTCTTCGCAAAATACAACCATACCTATAACAAACTACTCCTTTTAATCTTTTCAATAATCATCTGATGACAACCGTTCAGCGGCTGAGCACGCATCTTAAGTCAGGCCAAAAAAAAAATAAAAGAGTCATGAAAATCAAAAGTCACATCAGTCCGAGAGCGGCAATCAATGATCAAATTGAGATTCTCAAGAATCACAACCTTTCTGAAAAGCGTCTCCGAACGCGTTTCTTTTGCGATATTGCGTAAAATTTCGCGCCATGACCCATGCTGGAAAGGCTTTTGCCACACTTCTCTTCATCTTCTCCTTTGTACAGATCAACTTCGCCCAAGTGGCCAAAGTGAATTGGATGAGTCTCGAAGAAGCCGTTGCTGCGCAGCAAGACGAGCCCCGAAAAATCATGATGGACGTCTACACACAATGGTGTGGACCTTGCAAAATGATGATGTCGCGTACATTCACCAACCCGCAAGTCATCGACTACATCAACGCAAACTACTACGCGGTCAAGTTTGACGCTGAATCACCCAACCCTGTAGAGTTCAAAGGCAAAACGTTTGAGAATCCCGGATGGAAGCAAAATGTTCGTGGTCGCAACAGCACGCACGAGCTCTCCCGAGCGTTGGGCGTCAACGCATATCCAACACTTGTGTACATGGATGAACAGTCAGAAATTATAGCTCCAATTTCAGGCTACAAAACGCCACCTCAACTTGAAATGTATTTGAAGTTTTTCGTTGAAAAATACAACGGTGACGTAGCTCAAGAAGAATGGGAAGCTTTCCGCGATGGCTTTCAACCGACCTTCAACTGACCACCAAAAAATGAGTTTCTGGACTGCAATTAGTCCGATCAACAAGAATGATAGGCAACGAGCTTCATTCATGTATATTTGCTATCGGCATTGGGCGTTTGCTCACTCCGACCTGCGCTTGAACCCAACACCAAATCCCTGCCTCTGAAATGAGTGAAACAGCACGCCTTATTCTCAATGGAACCGAATATGAACTTCCTGTCATTGAAGGAAGTGAGAACGAAAAAGCCATCGACATCTCAAAACTGAGAGCGCAGTCAGGTTACATCACATTGGATTATGGTTTCAAGAACACCGGATCTACCAAAAGTGCCATCACTTACCTAGATGGAGAAAATGGTATTTTGAGGTACCGAGGTTACGCCATCGAAGAACTGGCAGACAAGGCTTCATTTCTAGAAGTTGCTTACTTGTTGATTTACGGAGAGCTACCAAACGAAAAGCAACTCACCTACTTCACGGATAGCATCACCCACCATACGTTGCTGCACGAGAATATGAAGCGCTTTTTCGAGGCGTTTCCTGCAGGTGCCCACCCAATGGGGATGCTGAGCTCCATGATTTCAAGCCTGAGCACATTTTATCCTGAATCACAAAATCCCGATCGATCCGTGGTGGACATCGAGAAGACGATTCACCGATTGATTGCCAAATTGCCCACACTTGCTGCGCAAGCCTACAAGCACAATACAGGGCACCCAACTGTTTACCCATCCAATGACTTGGGTTACTGCGGAAATTTCCTGAAGATGATGTTTGGACTACCAACAGAGTCATATGAAATCGACCCAGTTGTCGAAAGAGCCATCAACAAACTATTGATTTTACACGCCGATCACGAGCAAAATTGCTCCACAGCAACCGTTCGCGTGGTAGGATCTTCTCAAGCCAATCTTTACAGTTCTGTGTCAGCAGGAATTGCCGCGCTTTGGGGGCCTCTTCATGGAGGCGCCAACCAAGCCGTTATTGAAATGTTAGAAGCCATTAAAGACGATGGCGGCGACTTGCAAAAGTGGATCAACAAAGCAAAGGATAAGAATGACTCGTTCAGACTGATGGGATTTGGACACCGAGTCTACAAAAACTTTGACCCTCGAGCAAAGATCATCAAAAAGGCAGCAGACGAAGTGCTCGCTCAGTTGGGCATTGAGGATCCGGTATTGGACATTGCCAAGCAACTTGAGCAGGTGGCATTGAATGACGAGTATTTCGTAACACGTGGCCTCTACCCCAATGTCGACTTCTATTCTGGCATCATCTACCGCGCTTTGAACATTCCGAAAGATATGTTCACGGTCATGTTTGCCCTTGGACGATTGCCCGGGTGGATTGCCCAATGGAAAGAAATGGTTGAAAACCGTGAGCCCATCGGCAGACCGCGACAAGTTTTCACGGGTTCCAACCACCGGGAGTTTGTTGAATTGAATTCACGAGATTAATACCCTAACGGCATGACCAATTCCGGAAAAGTCGTCTTCGAAACGTCAAACGGAGTAGGAACCATTGCGTTCGAGCACCCAGCGAGCAATTCGCTACCTGGCGAATTGTTAAGTGAAATCGCAGAATGCATTGATCGGGCAGCTTCTGACGATCAATGTTCTGTTGTTGTGCTAAAGTCAGGCGGTAACAGAGCATTCTGTGCTGGTGCTAGCTTTGATGAACTTGTTGCCATTAAAAACAAAGCCAAGGGCCTCATTTTCTTCAGTGGCTTTAGCAAAGTAATTCTAGCCATCCGTCGATGCCCCAAATTTGTCATCTGCCGCGTTCAAGGGAAGGCAGTGGGTGGTGGCGTTGGAATCGCGGCCGCGGCAGACTACACATTGGCTACAATTCACGCTTCTGTAAAACTATCTGAACTGGCGATTGGCATCGGACCCTTTGTCGTGGGGCCAGCAGTAGAACGAAAAGTTGGACTCAGCGCTTTCCAATCATTGGCCATTGATGCGACAAAGTGGTTCTCAGCGGAGTGGGCCATGAATAACGGCTTATACGCCTGCCTGCATTCAACGGTAGAAGAACTCGATGCCGATGTGCTTCGGATTGCTACGCAACTGGCAAAAAGCAGTCCCGAGGCGATGGCACAGCTAAAGCGCGCCGCATGGCACGGTACAGACCATTGGGAAACACTCCTGCCAGAACGAGCAGCGATTTCAGGAGAACTTGTACTCAGTGAGTTCACCAAAGACGCCATTCAAGCTTTCAAGTCAAAAACGTCATAAGAGACACTGGTCCCTCATCACTTCCCAAGTTTAATTGCATAAAAAAAGGCCCGCACTTGCGGACCTTTTTTTTATGCAACGCTGATCAGATTCAACGTATCTGAATACGCTCTGTGGCTTGTCTTCCATTGCATATTGCAATCAGATTATAAGCACCCGTGGCCAAGCCAGATACATTCAATTGAACGCGACCATTCCCAATCACCTGCTCACTGTCCAAAACCAATCGCCCCATTCCATCATACAGCTGAATCAGCGCCTTACCACTGAATTCATCAGATTCCAGTGTCAAGGTATTCTCGACAGGATTGGGGTATGCCACGATAGCGAACGAAGCGTCAAGCTCTTGCACATTATCAACCAGGTCACCTACCTCAACATCCACTGAAAGCGTGCAACCATTTGAGTCAGTGATCACGAGGTTGTATGAACCGCCGACGAGACCATCGATGTCTTCGTCTGTAGATGCAAATTCATCTGGCCCGGTCCAAGAAAAATCGTACTCACCTGAAGCTCCAGAAATGGTAACGTCTATGGAGCCATTGCTCAAAGAATTCACATCATCCGTGACTGTGGTTGCAACATCAAAATCACAGTAAAAACAGCTGCCATCATCGTCCGTAGCTGTTTCATCATAGTTCTCAGCTTCCTCATCGGTGCAGCCTGCTATTTCGAATTCATCACAAATTCCGTCGCCATCAGCATCATTCAAGCAATTGCCATCGCAATCGTAATTCTCATCTGCATACACACAAGAACCGTCGTCATCCGTTGCGTCTGCGTTGTAATTGCAAGCAAACTCATCGGTGCAGCCTGTTATTTCAAATTCATCACAAATTCCGTCGCCATCAGTATCATTCAAGCAATTGCCATCGCAATCGTAATTCTCATCTGCATACACACAAGAACCGTCGTCATCCGTTGCGTCTGCGTTGTAATTGCAAGCAAACTCATCGGTGCAGCCTGCTACTTCGAACTCGTCGCAGATACCATCACCGTCTGCATCATTCAAGCAATTGCCAGAACAATCCAATCCTACAGTTGCAAACTCACAAAGCGCCTCGTCTCCGATTGCACAAGCATCAAAATTACAAGCGGACAGATCGGAACAACCAAAAGATGCTGTGCTCTCTGGCACCACATAGATACCCAAGCTTGCGATGTCAAAAGACGTCCCATTCCAAATTGTCGTGTAAGAACCAAACGTTGGTGAATTGTAAACATTCAAGGAGGTCCCGCAAAAAACCAAATTGGCCTGATCCAACTCATTGTAAAAAAGGGTACCCAATTCCGTTCCCAAAGAAAAAATCAATGCGGCCAAGTCCTCCTCATCAACATCCCAAGAGTAGCCCATTTCATTTTCCGTCAATGTGTAGAAAACATCATTGTAAAGCTCTGCTCCCATGGGGCACCCCATAGAATCAGAAGGGAATCCGATGTACATGTTATCATCCCAAGCAAAGAAGTCCGCCGTGAAGTATTCGCAACTGCCATCGTTGTCTGTAGCAGTTTCATCGTAATTGCAAGCCATCATATCAACGCATCCTGCAACTTCAAAAATGTCACAGATACCGTCGTTGTCAGAATCTTCCGTACAAACGCCATCACAATCATAACCAAATACAGGATAGACACATGATTCATCATCCGTATCTGCAGTTGCATCATAGTTGCATGCTTCAGCATCGGTGCATCCCAAAGCCAAAGGAGAGCATATCGGATACAGGCAACTTGAAGCGTAAATGTTCTCCGTCCCGTCGGTGCAGTTTACCTCTCCGTAAGTCCAGTCGCCCTCAGTGGTTTGAAAAGCCCACGAATCTGTATACTCCCACGCTTGGCCAGATCCATCGACGTCAATCTCGCCAAAGGTCTCAATCACTACCCCAAGCTCAAAAAGTTCAATCGCATCGTCTCCGTTCTGGCTGATATCAGTTGTTCCTTGATCACAGACCAATTCAAATTCTGAAAAACAATTGGAGAAATACGACTCCATGGCCATGATGTCTCGTACGATCAAAATATCGTCCCCTGCAGAAACAGACTCTGCACACAAAGTGTATTCCTGACCATCACTGCCTCCACCATTGTTCGCAACACCAATGCCGAAAACGCTTAAATCTGCAATGTCCTGCAGGGCAACCAAATGAATGGCTTTACCAGCGCTGCCTCCAGCTGGAACGGTAAAATCAATTACACCAACCAAATCCAACGCACCCGTTGGGTACAAGCATGAACCGTCTTCGTCTGTCGCACTTGGATCGAAGTTTACAGCTTCGGTCTCCGTGCAACCCGCAACTTCGTCTGCATCGCAAATACCATCCTCGTCCATGTCATTCAGGCAATTCCCTGAGCAATCCAAACCTGACTCAGGATATTCACAAGAACCATTGTCCTGTGTAGCTGCCATATCATAGTTGCAAGCCAAGGAGTCCGTGCATCCAACGCAACTTGCGTATTCACAGGTGCCATCATCATTGGTAGCTTCTGGATTAAAATTGCATGCATTTGAATTCGTGCATCCATTCACGGCACAGCTCACGTAATCACAACTGCCATCGTTGTAGATGGCGTCTGGATCAAAGTTGCACGCTGTTTCATCTGTGCAACCAGAGCAAGAGAAGTAGTCACAAGAGCCGTTCTCATCCGTTGCTGACGCATCGTAGTTGCAGGCAAAAGCATCTGTGCAGCCAGCGACCTCAAATTCATCACAAACCCCATCTGCATCGGCATCATTCAGGCAATTGCCACTGCAGTCGTAACCTGAGTCGGCAAACACACAAGAGCCGTCATCTTCTGCAGCATCGGCATCATAATTGCAAGCGGTTGCATCAGTGCAGCCAGATGCCTCACCCGTCGATGGGGAGTAAACACCTACCCCACAAAAACTAAAAGTCGGGTAAACAGGCGTTATCCCTTCCCCATTTTCAAAGATTTGAACGTTGATCGTTCCACAGAGTTCACCTGCTGTGGTAATTTGAAGGATGATCACGCGCATGTCTTCATCAGGCAGTCCATTGGGAGAGCCGTTCAACACATACCAGGCACCTCCAGTTTCATCATCAATGAGCACATCCGTGCCGTCCAGAGGATTATTTGCAGCAAAACATGGCACAAATGGTTGTGCATTGCTTTCCAATGTTGAAACCTCGATCTCATCTCCTGTAGGTTGCGATTCTAACCCAAGAGAAATCCAGCTGTCAGCTACCAAATCTGGTGCAAAAGAAAAAAATGCAGGATTGATCGAACCTGCAGTTGTGCCTCCAAATTGACTGTTGTAAAAGCCTGTTGTCGTCGTTAAACTGAGTGCGTTGTTCTCACCACCAAAAACACTCGACAAAAAGTCTGTTTCATTGACCATGTCAACATAAACCCGGTACGTTGTCTGACCTTCAATAATGTCAACAGCATGTTCTTCGACTGTAAGTGTGTAGTTCTGTGCTTGCAGCAACTGCAAAGCACCAAAAAGGCCAAACATCAGCGTTAGTGAGAATATTCTAAGCATCGCAAAAAAGGAGATTTAGTTGTGATGAGCAATCTAAGGCATAAGCCTGACTTTTAATATTCGATAAACGCAAAAAGCCAGCCGATTGGGCTGACTTTTCACATAATAAGGTGGACCATTCTCAGTGTTCCTTGAGGAATTGAATCTGTTGTTGTTGGCTCTCATTCGAAATACGAATAAAATACATCCCTGTCTCCCAATGACTTACATCAATCTGCAGGTTATTTCCGGCAACGATCGAAGGCGCTTCATGGACCAATTTTCCACGCACATCATAAACCGAAAGTCGCGACCAATGGGCTTGCATGCTCCACTCCAACTGGACATAGTTTGTGGCCGGGTTCGGATAAACATTGAGCGTTGCATCCATTTGCTCATTGAGTCCAACAATCGCCTCTACAGTGATGTCAAATGAAGTCACCGTGCAACCATTGGAATCCTCGACAATTAGCACATACGTGCCCGGTGCGAGCCCAGACACATTTTGTTCGTTGGACGTGAACGCATCGTTTCCTTCCAGGGACCAATCATACTCGTATATCCCTGAACCTCCTATGACTTCGACTTGAATGCTTCCGTCAAATTGTCCAACTTCAGATCCATTGACTTCGTTCAACAGCACTTGCAGAGCCTCAGGTTCCTCCACGTCGAACGCAATCGTATCAGAACAACCAGATGCATCCAAGGCGACGATCTCGTAAGAACCAGCAACCAAACCTGCAAAGATCGAATCTTCCGTTAATTCTCCATCGGGAAGCAACATAAACTGAAGGTCGCTGTCCAGTGGGTATGCGCCCGTCACAGAAACGACAGCTGAACCATCCGCACCTCCATTGCAGAGAACATCTGAAATAGCGACACTCGCCTCCACGGCACAATATGCGCAAGAGCCATCGTCTTCGGTCGCAACTGCAACGAAATTCAATGCAGCCTCATCGGTGCAGCCAAATACTTCATTCTCATCGCACACTCCATCGCCATCAGAATCAGCCAAGCAGTTGCCATCACAATCCAATGCGAAGTCAGCATACACGCACGATTCATCATCGTCTGTTGCTTCTGCAGCATAATTGCATGCTTCTTCATCTGTGCAACCCAACACTTCGAAGGCGTCGCATACCCCATCGCCATCCGTATCTATCAGGCAAATGCCCTCGCAATTGAGTTCAGGTTGAGCGAATACACAACTTGAATCATCCAAATCTGCCAAAGCGTCAAAATTGCAGGCTACCGGATCGGTGCATCCCAATACGGGCGACACACAAGAGCCATCATCATAATCTGCATTTGCATCAAAATTCATCGCCTCATCATCCGTGCATCCGCATGCGTTTGCGTTGCTCGTTGAATTCGTCCAAACCGCTCCTTCAAACATGAAATGGTGCGTGCTCGAAGCGGCATTCGAACCTTGTTCAAAAATTTGAACATTCAACTGCCCGGAAATCTCGCCATCAGTGGTCAATTGTGCAATCAATACTTTCAGATCATCCCCCGCAACACCGTTGTTGCCGCCGTTGAGAATAAACCAAGCGCCGCCTACAGCATCATTCAAGAACACATCCTCACCTGACTCAAAGCCTGCTGTCCAACTCGCCTCTCCAGGCGCACCAACCGTATTGACTGTATTCTCTTCTTCCGTGGCCGGTCCATCAAGACCGATGGTCAACCAACTATCAAAAGCCAATTCCGGAAATGTTGAAACCAACGCAGGATTTATATTTTGTGGCAGCAAAGCGCCCATTTCATTCTGATACCAACTCGTAGAAGATTGAATGGATAACGTATCCACATCGTT
Source organism: uncultured Flavobacteriales bacterium (assembly GCA_905479395.1). Taxonomy (GTDB): domain Bacteria; phylum Bacteroidota; class Bacteroidia; order Flavobacteriales_D; family Sanyastnellaceae; genus UA16. The sequence continues at coordinate 13,345 of CAJQMI010000063.1, read as the reverse complement.
TCCATACACGGAGGACACGAAGTCATCTGAGTTCTCAGTAGTTGCATAAAATCGATACGTCACCATGCCATCCAATGAGCCAGCTGAATGCACCTGAACCGTGTCAATCTGCAATCCAAAAACAGGCACATCGTCCTCAGCACAAGAGCAAAAGTCACACGAACCGTCTTCATCGGTAGCGATTTCGGCATAATTGCAGGCATTGGAGGATGTACATCCGAGAATTTCGAGCTCATCACAAACACCATCACCATCTGAGTCATTCAGACATAGGCCTTCACAATCCACATAATCTTGAGGATACAAGCAGGAGCCATCATCGGAGTTAGCTGCTTCATCAAAATTGCAGGCAAGAGCGTCCGTGCAACCTGACAGCATCAATAAAACTTCAATCATCTGCTGCCAAGAAGATTCATTTCCGCAGGCATCAGTCGCGACATAAGTGCGCTCATAAACGGCAGTTGTTCCGTCAGAACTCACTAAAACGTCTGTGGCAAGCCAATCGGCATTGCTATCGCATGCGTCCTGAACAACAATAAACGCATCAGGAATCTCCTCACCTTCCAACTCATTCACATACAACATGTCAGCTGGCAAGTTTAAAAACTCAGGAGCTAAGGTATCTGCAACTGTGATCAGTTGCTGTGCCTCAGCGACATTTCCTGCGTCATCAGTTGCGTAAAACGTTCGTGTGCACAAATAGTTGAATGGAGGACAGTCGAAAACAAATTCAATTGGACCATCCACAAACATGACTTGAACACTTTGGTCACACTCGTCAAGCGCCTGTGCCATGGTTGAAGGCATTGGTTGGCTGCACAATACCGTTGAATCTGCTGGAACGAATGTGAAAACTGGTGCAGTTACATCAGGTGAGCAAGGATCAATTGTAAAGTCACAAGACCCATCTTCATCCGTGGCTTGTGCATTGTAGTTATTGGCCGATTCATCCGTGCAGCCTGCTATTTCAAATTCATCGCAGATGGCATCTCCATCAGAATCAGTCAAACAATCGCCATCGCAATTCAAGAATTCCTCTGGGAATGAGCAGGTTTCTGTCGCAGGAGAAATGCAGGCATCTTGCAAAGCAATCGTTTTGTTAAACGCACCGTTGACCCCATCACCATTTTCAAAAAACTGCACATACATCTGTCCTCCCAAGATGCCATCTGTGGTGAATTGGCCAAGCAAAACTTTTAGGTCTTCACCTGCGACGCCATTCGTTGCGCCACTTAGAACGTACCAAACGCCCCCAAGGTCGTCGTTGATCGTTAGGGATTCACCATTCTCAAATGGTGCAATCCAAGGCTCGTTGCCTTCCAATAGACTCACTCCCGATTCTCCTGTGCCTCCACCTACAGGACCATCCAAACCAATGGTTACCCATGAATCATATTCCGCATCGGGAATAAAAGGAAAAACCAGAGGATTGCTTCCTTCTGCCAAAACCGACCCAGCGGGGTGCTGAAAAAAAGATGTGGAAGAATAAATGTTCGTTGGGAAATCCTCATCCCCCGCAACAGCACTCACAAAATCTGACTCATTCTCACACAATGCATAGATTCGATAAGTGGTGTACCCTGTCAAATCGGAATCTCCAACTGCTCCATCATGCGTGATGTAAGGTTCTATGGAAATGCAGTAACCCTCATAAGCACTATAGTTGCACGCCTCTGGATCATTGCACACGGCTGGATAATTGCAAGAACCATCATTTTCCGTGGCGACAGCAATAAAGTTTGTAGCCATTGCATCCGTACACCCCAGAATTTCAAGTTCATTGCAAATTCCATCAAAGTCATTATCCATCAGGCAATCTCCATTGCAATCGAGCGCAAATTCAGGGTAAATACAAACCCCATTGTTTGAGACAGTGGCTTCCGGATCAAAATTGCAGGCGTCCTCATTGGTGCAGCCAGTGCACGACACAAAATCACAAGACCCATCACTCTCATTAGCCGCCGGATTAAAATTACAAGCGAATGGATTGGTGCACCCTATAACAGGCATTATGCACGTGCCATCATCCTCTGTCGCATTGTCATCATAATTGTCTGCATTGGGGTTCGTGCATCCGAGCAATTCCAATTCATTGCAAATCCCATCCTCGTCGGAATCATTCAAACACGCGCCATTGCAATCATAGTACTCCTCTTGAAATACGCAGGTCGTTGGGCTTGAGATGGTGAAATCTGGTGAATAATTGCAGGCTTCGGGATTCATGCACCCAACACATGAAGTAAAATCACAAGAGCCATCAGGCACATTGGCCATCAAATTGAAGTTACAGGCCAAAGGATTGGTACACCCATAATATTCACAAGAGCCGTTGTCCTGAGTGGCTGTGGCATCATAGTTATCGGCCAATTCATCCATGCAGCCTACACATGTGGAAAATTCACAAGAACCATCGTCTGTTTCAGCCTCGGAATCATAATTACAAGCCAGTGCATTCGTGCACCCATTGTTCAAGCAGCTGCTATAATCGCATGATCCGTCATTGTAAACCGCATCTGCGTCAAAATTACAAGCAGCTGAATCCGTGCATCCCAGACAAGTGACGTATTCACAGGTGCCATTGTCCGTTTCTGCTTGCTCGTCATAATTGCATGCAAAAACATCTGTGCAACCCTGGCAGTTTTCGTAGATACATGAGCCATCATCTTCCGTGGCGGTTTCATCATAATTGCATGCGACAGGATCTGTGCACCCTCCCACAGCCGCTGGGGGCATTAAGTCCCAGACTTCTGTGCCATTGAACCCTTGCTGAAGCTGTTCGGAATCTGAGGAGCCGTCTGCTGGAATCACCTGGGCATTCAAAATACCAGATGGAACAGCTGAAGTTGTGATTTGCATCACCAGTACGCGCAAATCATCTCCGGCGAAGCCATTCGTTGTGCCATTCAATACAAACCAAGCGCCACCCATTTCATCATTTATTTCAAAACCCAAACCGTCATGTTCCGAACCTGCTACAAAACTTCCGACGAAAGGTTGCTCATCACTTTCCAAAACGGAGACATCCATCTGACCAATGGCAGAAGGAGCATTTTCTAAGCCTATTGTGAACCAGCTATCAAAAGCCACTTCTGGAAAATAAGACGCAACGATTGCGATGACACCGCCAGATGTTCCGCCAGTTGTGAAAGGGCTATTGAACATTGGCTCCTCCAAATTGAGAACGAATGGACTTTCATTTCCACCATAAAGCGCGGAGACAAAATCCAATTCATTCTCGAGATCAACGTAGATCCGATAAGTAGTCATTCCCGCCAATTCGGGGACTCCTTGGCCCTCTCCATGGATCATATACTCCTCGACGGAGAACGTTGCCTGAGCAACTGCTTTCGTGAAAGAGCAACTGATAAAGGCAATCAAAAAAGACACAATCACTGAAAAACAAAAAGAGCTTGATTTCATAGCTACGCATATTGAATTACTTCAAATACGAGCGAATGCGTTCTGTGGTTACAAAATTTAGGGCAAAAAAAAAGGGAGGCCAGAGCCTCCCTTTTCGAATGTATCAGCGATTATTGCTTGATCAACTGCACTGTGTGTCGGGATGTACCTGACAACATTTGCAATTGGTAGATGCCATTGGCAACTCCTTGGAAATCTGCAACCAATCGAACTTGGCCTAGAGCATTGAATGTGTTTTGACTCCAGACGTTGCGTCCTTGAGCATCAAATAGCGTGAAGGCTACGTCTTCTCCAGTTGCACCGTTCAGTGTAACATTTACGATTCCATTGCTCGGGTTCGGGCTGACCTGAACTGTTTGCAAGAAACTCCATTCAACGATTCCAACCGGAACGCCGAATGTTTCTGTAGTCGAACAGCCATTTCCATCTGTAACTACAACTGTGTATTCACCGCTTGCAATTCCTGTCAAATCTTCATCAGCACTTGTGAAATTGTCCGGTCCAGACCAGCTGTAGGAATAATCACCATCACCACCCGAAGCAGTTACATCCAATTCTCCATCACCAGCACCTGTATCATTGGAGATACTGCCCGTTACAGCGACTGGAGCCGGCTCTTCAATTGTAGCATCAATGCTTGATTCACAACCATTGGAGTCCTGAACATAGAATGTGTACGTTCCAGCTTCCAAATCAGCATAGAGCGCAGAACTTCCAAATTCAGCTCCGTCATCACTGTACTCATAGAGAGAAGTACCACCAATTGCGCCGACTTCGACAGAACCGTCAACTTCTCCAAAACATGAAACATTGCTGACAATTGCAGTTGCTTCGACAAGACTAGCACCATCAATAATGATGGTTTCGGTGGCTTCGCAACCTTCTGAATCGAAGACTACGAGTGAATAGTCACCTGGAGCCAAATCTGAGTAGGACGATACAGAGTCCGTAGCAACACCACCGTTGAATGAAAATACCAATCCGCCATTGCCTCCGGTGGCATCAAAAGAAACAGCACCATCTGTATCACCATTGCAAGTGATAGCAGAGGCATTTGATGAGATCACCAATGCATCAGGTCCTGTAACCACAAACTCATTTGCTGTTTGTCCCATGCAACCGTTCACGTCCATGGCATAGAACGTGTAAGAACCTGGTCCGAGGTTCAAAACGTTGGCGTCTGAGAAATCAACACCGTTTGAACTAAATGTGTAAACGCCATTTCCAGAGCCACCGCCAGCGAGAACGTTGGCAATACCGTCTTCGGAGTAAGAACAAGTCGCACCTAAAATTGCGCCTTGTCCACCTGCGACAGCTACAAAGACAGGGTCTGGGTTTTGAATGGTAATGATGTCGCCCATTGCTTGACATCCATTGCTGTCCTGCGCATAAACAGTGAACGCACCCGCTCCAAGACCGTCGAACAACAGCTCATCTGAAGAGACGATGAAATCAGCGGACAAACTAAAGGTCAAAGCACCTGTACCACCAGTAGCTGTTCCAGACACTTGCGCATCTTCATCGCCTGAGCAACTTACAGATTCTGTCATAGATGCGGCAATAGATATTGCTTCTGGCACTAGAATCTCAACTTCCGCAGAGTCAGCACAACCTGCTCCGTCAGTCGCAAATACAGTGTACATTCCACCTGCAAGTTCATCGAAATTTCCAACAACCAATTCAGCTGAGTTTCCGTCTATTTGAAACAAAACACCCAGTTGCTCGCCTGTTGCTGTAACGACAACCTCACCGTCAACAGCTCCAGGACAGCTCGTGCCCATGACATCTGAAACGGTCAACGCAAGTGCGCAAGGGTATGTGCAAACCTCCCCTTGCTCAGTTGCGTCTGCATTGTAATTTGTTGCTTCAGGGTCCATGCAACCAAAAACAGCATCTGCTGCAGAGCTGAATGGAACTGCCGGGTATTGCGTAGAGTTTGCTTGGACGCCGTTATCAAACATTTGAACATTGAAGTTTCCTGTGAAAGAGGACCCTGCAGGAATGGTCAATTGTGCAATCAAAACCTTCAGGTCGTCTCCAGCTTGGGCTGCAGCATCTCCGAAAAGTGTAAACCATGAGCCGCCGAGAGAATTGTCGACAATTAAGTCACCACCCGCATCGAAGTTGGACATATCGAGTCCGACTGTGTTGTGCGTTCCTAAGACAACGTTGTCTTCAGATCCGATGGTCAACCAGGAGTCATATTCCAAAGCTGCAAAAGCGCTGAAAAAAGCCGGGTTGATGTTCCATCCGTAAGACTCACCAAATACATCTTGGTAAAAACCTTCTGTTGATGTTAGGGTTAAAGGTGCCGTTGCATCGCCATAAATGGCTGAAACCTCATCCATTGGACTCGTGCAGTCAACAAAAACTCGGTAGGTAATCATGCCTTCCAATTCAGCAATACCAGTCGTACTGTGGTCAACGTATTCCTCTACCGAAATGCCCGTCAGTTGAGCAAAGCTCGTACTGAAGAACATTACCATTAACGCCAAGGGTAAAAAGTGTTTCATTCTGGGGTGTTTAGTGAATCTAATTTCGTCAAATATAGAGGTTTCGAAATCTGAGCAGCCTGTATGTTTAAAAAAAATACAAAGACATATTCACCCTCCTGTGTGAACAAAAAAAAGGGGAGGCAATTGCCTCCCCTTCCGCCCTAAAATTACTTAAAATCAGTGCTTCAGAAAAACACGAGCATCGACACCATCCGATGTTTGGCTGCGTAGAATGTAAGTTCCATTTGACCACTTAGAAGTGTTCAAGTCCATCGAAGTTTGACCTGCAATAACATTGAAGTTTTCGATGACCCGTCCTGAGGCATCCGTAATTACGAACTGAGATGCCGCATCAGTAGAAGAGAAAACAAGCTGCAAACGATGATCGAATGGATTTGGATATGCTTCGAAAAGTGTCGCATCCAATTCCTGGACACTCACAACGCAAGACGAACACTTGTTGAAACAAACAGCTTCCAGTATCTCATCCTCGCCGCTTCGCTCATGAATTCGGTTATACGCCCCGAAGCCATTGGCCAGTCCACAACCATCAGTCTCGAACGTGGCAATTTCCTCGTTATTCTCATCCAATTGAATCCCTGATTCCTCAAAATAATCAACCCCTTGATCTCCTGCAGAAGGGTCACCGTTTACAAATTTGTACAAGATGGTTGATGCACCTGACACATTGGCCGTAGCTTCATAAACCCCGTCAGCGTCGACGTCTGTCATTTGCAGTCCACCCATTTGCCAATTTGGATCGGTGAAATTGCCAATGACCCAAACGCCGCCTGCATTCACGGTTTCTTCCGACATCTCCACCCTGAATATCACATCAGCCGGATCTGGATTTTCGACGCACTCCGCTTCACAGGAATTGTAGCACACTTCATAAACGAGATCTTCAGTACCAACAGAAAGCAAGCGGTTGTCAGAACCTTCTGCAGCGCAGTCTCCAACGACTAGCTCATTGTCCACATTGCCATCACCATTGCCACTCCAATCATTGCCATTGACGAATTTAAATTGAATGTCTCCGGCTGCAACTTGCAATACCAGTTCCCAAATTCCATCACCGTCATCATCACTGAGTGCGTTTGCATTGGGACTCCAGCCTTGAAAACTACCGGCAATGTGCACACCATTAACAGAGACCGTTTCCTGGGTGTTCATGTCCACTCGAAACGTAACATTGGTAGGAGTTATACACGTCCCACAATTCCCAAAGCATGGTGCGGCACCGGTAGCGGAGTCACCGAATAAAACCATGTTCAAATCACTCAAAGGGTGCACCCGGTTTCCAAAGTCATCAGCACATGGTTCGCCCGTGAGATTCTCATTGGGGTTTGTCCATGCGTTGCCATTGATGAATTTGTAAACCAATTGGCCTTCTTCTAGAGAATCCGCATGGAATGAAACCATGGCCTCCCAAACACCATCCTCATTGGCATCAGTCAAGCTCGTGCCTGCTGGGTCCCATCCTTGGAAATTGCCCGCAATATGAACTCCGTTTGGCGACACAGCGCTTTCTACGCTCATGTCAACCCGCATTCGAATGGTTGACAGACCACATGCTGCACAACTCTCAAAGCAGACCAAGCTGGAAGATTCAGTGGCACCTTCTTCAATGACAATGAAACGATTGTCGTTTCCTGCCACTTCAACCTGACAAGTTGGAGGAACGTCTTCAACAACATCCCAACTGGCGCCGTTGATGAATTTGTATTCATGTGTTCCGGGCTCTAGGTCGAGAGTAACCGCCCAGATGCCATCCATATCATCGTCGGCGAGTGGTGTGGCCAAAGGATCCCATCCCTGGAATCCACCTGCTACATGCACACCATCAGGAGAAACGGTTTGTTCGTTCATGTCAACTTGAAGCGTCACCGCTACTTGCGCATGGACCAATGAAGCCAGCATTGTGAAAAATGCCGCTGCGTAAAAATTTTTCATGGTAGATAAAGTTATATTTCGTTATCAGTGTAAAACGGACACGAAGCAAATGTAGCAGGCGAAGACCTTTGACGAATGTGCCGCAATAAAAACTTTTCAACCATAGCCAACCTTACCTACTTCATTCCAATGAAGCCCAATTTGAGGGACGGCCTATACCAAACAACTCCAAGGGACCGAGTAATTCTGCCTTCCAAGGAATCGACACCCCTTTGCGATGATCAAATGACACCATCACCGTTTTTGCAAAAGCGACCAGCACGCGCTCTTCCCCTGCCATTTTGAAAATTTCATAAGCCGCCTCCATGCTCTTATTTCCAACCCGTTCAATCCATGTCACAATCGTGACATCATCTTGAAAAAAAATCGGTTGGCAATAATTGACCTCATGCTTGGCGATGACCATTCCAGCTGAATTCCAATCCCACTTCTCACCTACAATGGATTCAAAAAACTGAATTCGGCTTTGCTCGAAATAGTTCAAATACGTCGCATTGTTTACAATGCCCGCCGCATCAATGTCGACAAATCTGATTTCAGGATGGTATATGTGTGCCTCAGGCAGCTGCGTTTCATTCATAGACCAAAGGTACATGGCTCTTACCTTCGCATCATGATTGAAACGAAACGACTTTACAAAATCGTCTGGCTCTTGTTATTCGTCGTAAGTGCCTGCCGCTTCATGCTTGAAACCGCTTCGGTGAGTCTTTTCGCTGCAATGATTGCATGCGGCCTGCCTTTGCTAGGAGCACTCGCATCAGAAAGGAAAGTCCTCGATCAAAGTTTTCTGACCATCCTCATGGTCACCGTCTGCGCAGTGGCAAGCGCAATTGCTTTGGCACAATGGAAGGTGATTGGCAATGGAACTCCACTGGATGCATTGATACCTTGCGCAGCTGGAATGCTTTGGCTGATTCACCAGAAAGGACGCGTTTCGCAATGAAACACCGCGAATTCGGATGATTCTCAAGGAAATTTGCCGCTTTCTCGCGGGCTTTTCAACAAAAAGCACTCGTTTATTCACGAAATATGCTGTAACCCTTGCTGTGCTTGGATTTGCTCCTATATATTTGGCGCAGTAGTTCAAATCATTAAACCATTATACCATGAACAAAGCAGAATTGGTAGATGCTATGGCAGAAGGAGCCGGCATCTCAAAAGCAGACGCTAAGCGCGCACTCGACTCTTTCATCGACGCAACAGCAGGTGCCTTGGGCAAAGGAGACCGCGTATCCCTCGTTGGATTCGGTTCTTTCTCTGTCACTCACCGCGCTGAGCGCAAAGGACGTAACCCACAAACGGGTAAAGAAATCACAATCGCAGCTAAGAACGTAATTAAGTTCAAGGCTGGTGCTGAGTTGAACAGCAAGGTATAATTGCCCGAAGTTCTTCTGAAAGGCCCTGCGGTATCCGCAGGGCCTTTTTCATTTAGACTTTTAACAACATTCTCGAATCATGGACCCCAGGTACAAAGCACTGCTTCCGTTTCTAAGTGAGGAACGCTCCACTCGCTTCGAGCATGTTCTTGAGTCAAGAACACGGCACGTGTGTCTCGTCCTCGAGAATGTCTATCAATCTCGCAATGCTAGTGCCGTCATGCGCACCTGCGACGGAGTTGGAATACAAGATGTGCATTTGATTGAAGATGCAAATCCTTGGGTTTTTAATCGCCAAGTATCAAAGGGAACGCCTTCCTGGCTCACGTTGCACCGATACCTGCAAGACCCAAACCCAACAGCATCGTGCATTCAGCAATTGCGATCCAGTGGGTACGAAATTGCGGTCACATCCCCGCATGTGAATGGAAAGGAAGTTCACGAGCTTCCCATCGATCGACCCATTGCCTTGGTCATGGGCACTGAATTTGAAGGCGTGAGTGACACCTTTCTTGAAGCTGCTGACCACCACGTTTATATCCCAATGGCAGGATTTGCTGAATCTTTGAACATCAGTGTTGCCGCCGGCATCATCATGCATGACCTATCGAGAAGGACACATGAACTTCCTGATTCCACTTGGTCCCTTACTGAAGCTGAAAAGGCAGAATTACGCGCTCATTGGGCGATGAAAACAGTCCGCAAATCAGAAGTCATTCTCAAACAGCTCAAAATCTGTCCCAACACAGGCAATCCATTGGCATAACAATGAAAATCTCTGAGCTGTAAATCGTCAATTTCGAACGACCTTTGCCCGGCGATGAAAACTGCAGACTCACTTCAAATCGGCTACCGCGATTTGCTTCGAATGGCTCTCCCCATTTCGGCCGGAACAGCTCTGCAATTTTTGGTGCTTCTGACAGACAATTTTTTCCTTGCGCGACATAGCGAATCAGCGATCAATGGAGCTGGCAATGCTGGTCTCGTATACATGACACTGGAGACACTTGCCGTCGGGAGTTCTGCGGCGCTTCAGATCATTATTGCCCGAAGAATCGGTGAGCGCAATTTACCAGAGGCCCTCAGAACGCTGCGAACCGGATTACTCATTCACGTCGGAATTGGAATTGGATTGCTTGTCGTTGGAGTCTTGCTCAACCAAGGACTCTTGGGAAGCACAATCCAAGACCCAGGAATTCGTTCGATGTTCGAGTCCTTCTTCAGCATTCGACTTTTGGGCTTCATCCCCTTCTCCATTCTACTCGCACTGAACGCATTTTATACAGGAACCGCCAAGACCTGGCCGATCCTACTTGTTGCTGCTGTGACAGGGACAATCAACATTTTACTCGATGCTGCTTGGGTAGAGGGTTGGTTTTCGGTGGAACCCATTGGAGCAATTGGCGCTGCTTGGGCATCTGTCACTGCTGAATCAATCGGATGCATCGTTTCATGCATCATTTTAGTTCGAATCGCACCTGACATCTTAACGTCAAGAACGCTTTTGACATCTCAAAAACTGAGGGTTTGGTGGGAGTTAGCCTATCCACTAATGGGGCAATTCCTTCTCACCATCGCGACATGGACTGCCTTTTTCTTTCTCGTCGAAAAAGTGGGCAGCCTTGAACTCAAGGTGTCACACATTACGCGGAACTTCTTCATGCTCGCTTTTATAACTGCACAAGGCATTCAGCAGACAACACGCACTTACGTTAGCGGTTTAATCGGTGAACATCGCGGAGCAGAATTAAAACTGGTTCTAAAGAGACTCACCCTGCTCAATGCATTGGGAATGATCATCCTGTGCCACGGTTACATACTCTATCCAAAATTTCTAGCAGCTGCTTTCTTCACCGATGAAGTCGGAATTGAAGCAATGCAAAAAACATTGTTTGTTGTCTTTGTTGGTGTTTCCATTTACACCTTCTCAGGCATCATGTTGTCTACGATCCAAGGCCTTGGAAAAACGAAAAGAGCTTTTCGAATCGAATTAATCGCTGTCACAGGCTACATAGCACTCGCAGCAGCACTGACTTTGGTTTGGCCTCAACCGATTTGGATCATTTGGCTGGTAGAATGGGTGTACTTTTCAGGCATCGGATTGGGCAGCTGGCTCTATCTGAGAAAATTAGATTGGAATGATTTATCGCCTCAAATCACAGAATAAAATGCATCATGAGTGAATCTTTTCCAACAACTCAACTGGACAGACCACTTCGGATTGCCTTCTTCGGCACACCTGAATTTGCAGCCACGTGCATGCGGGAGATTTACGGTGGCAAGCATGAGATTGTCGCTGTGATCACATCGCCGGACAAAAAAGCTGGACGTGGACATCAAATGCGCTCGTCTGAAGTCAAAAAGGCAGCCGTAGAATTGGGCTTGCCCATTCATCAGCCAACCAACTTGAAATCACCTGAGTTTGTTGCGACAATCACAGGCCTTGACTGCGATTTGGCAGTGGTCGTGGCTTTTCGAATGCTTCCTCAACTGGTCTGGGACGCTCCAAGGTTCGGATCCATCAATCTGCATGCCTCATTGCTTCCACAATTGCGTGGTGCAGCACCAATACAGTGGGCCATTCGCCACAAACTCACCGAAACAGGCGTCACCACGTTTTCCCTGCAACAAGCGATCGATACCGGTGACATTTTACTTCAAGCGAAGGTATCAATCATGCCATCAGAGACAGCAGCAACGCTTCACGACAAGCTTCTCTACCAAGGAAAGCAACTCCTTGCACAAACTTTGGAAAAGCTCGCTAACGGACAATTGAAGGCAATTCCACAGCATACGATGGAGGCTGATAGCCCGCGGCTCGAAGCCCCAAAACTAAACCGAACCAATTGCAGAATCGACTGGTCTCAAAACGCTGATAGTGTGGAACATATGATAAGGTCACTCAACCCTTACCCTTCCAGTATTTGCGGCACGCCTTGGGGTGATTTTAAAGTGCTCACTGCTCGCCTTGCAGAGGTCGATTTTACGCTGAAAAAGCCAGGTGATGCAACCATCCACAAAGACAGGCTGTTTGTCGCCTGCCAAGACCGCTGGTTGGAATTGATGGAAATCGTACCAAACGGCAAGAGGTCAATGGAGGTGAAAGCTTGGATCAACGGGCTGCAGCCAAGCAAAAGAGAAACCCTTGGCGATTGGAGCTGAAGACTTCGAACCAAAAATGCGCACGGCTGTCAAACTCTTCGAATGAAAGCCATTGCGTGCGTTTCTTGATTCCCCGACCAAATGCCAGTTTCTTTAAGTTGGTCCAATCGAACCTCACCCGCTGCATGCAAGATTGCTTCGCGGCTTTTTAAAATGCCGACATGCACAATGCGACCAGCGTCGTTTTGAAAGAATGCCAAATCTCCCGGTGACCGTTCATTCCAATCGATCTGCTCCCCCTCCTTTGCTTGTTGACTAGCATCTCTGGGCAATCGTTGGCCGCAAAGCAAATACGCCAGCTGCATCAGTCCCGAACAATCCATGCCCCAAACGCATCGTCCACCCCAACGATAAGGCGCTCCAAGAAACGAATTCGCAGCATCCAGTGGATCTGAGTGCACTTGAAACATTTCATCCATGGAGAAAAGTGGTTCCATCTCCAAACCGGCACAAGACCATTTTGAGGAAGCATTCAAATGCACAATCGAACCCGCAGGCAATTGAATCACAGCACCATTGAGGCAAAGCCACGGAGAGGTTGGCGCTTGGAGTCGGAAAGGCCTCAGCGCTGATTCATTCGATGCACGGGCGTCATCAAGCTTCCACTGCTTCCGATCGGACCATCCTTGATATCCATCGCCAGCCAATTCAATTCGAATCCAGTCCTTCTCTCCAACCTCCTTCACAATCGCCGCCTCTCCTGCCAAGGCCTCAGAAACCATTTCAGAGGCATCAGAGGCATCGGAGCGCATTGGAGCACATGGAACAGCGAGCGTTATGAAATCTCCCTTTGTGAGCATTACAGCGCTTCATGTTCGACACCGCCTTCCTCGCGGTTCCAAGGCAAGCGCTTATTTCCTCAATGCGTGAACATCAAAAATATTTTCATATCGAAGACCAAAACGGCACGCTACTGCCCGCCTTTATCACCGTGTCGAA
>CAJQMI010000062.1 GCA_905479395.1 uncultured Flavobacteriales bacterium | reverse complement strand
CCGGAGAATGCGAAGGTTACATCCAATGCCCATCCAACTCCAGGGGCGACGTCTTCCTGGACATTGTAATAGCCTGATGATCCGTCAGGAATGTACATCCAGAATGAAGCTTCGTATACACCACCATCCAGGCCTACCGTAAGAATGACATCCATTGGCCCCCCTGTGACAACATCAGCAAAAAGATGAAGCGAGTGCATACCCTCATGAGCCTGTCCCATAGAAACTTGAGCGTCTTCAGCGGTTTCATCACCACCAAACCATGTAATCCAATCTGCACTAGAAGAAATGTAATCCCCCAGATTAAATGATTCGAAGCCCTCTGAATAGACGAGATCGCTATTCAAAGTGCTTTCTGAGTAATTGCAGGCTAGCGGATCAAGGCAGGGCTCAGCACAATCATTGGCTTGTAAAATAGACAAGTGCGCTGCAGCAGATACTTGACCCGACTGAGTCAGAATACGGTTCGGGCAGACAGTATAGATGGTAGGGTAGTAACTATTCTCATAGCTATTGAAAATAGCCTCTCCGTCGTCAATGATGGGATACGATGTTACTGCCACCCAGTCACCAGTTGTTGCCGCTCCCGTCCCATTCAGGTCAGCCGCAGTCGTTGAGTCATCCGATTCAATAAAAAAAATACGCAATTCGTCGGTTCCATCAGGACCATATGTATTGTGTAATCCCTCAAGAACGCCACTGGTGTGATAGCCCCAGTCAGGTCCAGACCACGTCGCTCCAAATTCAAGAATGACCTTCTTTCCGTCGTCCAGGAGGTCGTAGAGATTGTGTTCCACGCCATCAATGTCTGTGGCTGTAAAATCTGGCGCAATGCTTCCGTCAGGCAGTTGAGCAAAAGAAGTTGCTCCGATCAGAAGAGCCACGAAAAGGGCTGAAAAATGATTCATTTGATTAAAGTCCAGCGATGTATAATAAAGTACAACAATAAATCGCTAAATGCAATTAAATCAACTATAAATCAAGGATTGTTCTACATTAAATCCAGTTCGGATTTAACCGCTTCTACAGCATCAAGCTTCTCCCATGGAAACAACTCGACGGTCATCGTTACCTCTTTGCCACCTGGACTCACAAAACGCTTTTGCTTGAGTTCAGGCGTGCGACCCATGTGTCCGTAAGCGGCACTTTCCTCATAAATTGGCGTGCGCAATTTGAAGTGCTGTTCGATGTTGTAAGGCTTGATCGGAAACAATGGTTTGATGCGATCTGATAATTCGCCATCGGTCAAACCCGTCTTTCCTGTTCCGTAGGTGTTCATATAGAAACCCACCGGTTCCGCCACACCAATGGCATAGGCTAGCTGCACCAGGACCTCATCGCATGCACCTGCAGCCACCAAATTTTTGGCGATGTAGCGTGAAGCATAAGCCGCAGAGCGGTCCACCTTTGACGGATCTTTGCCGCTGAAGGCACCACCACCGTGCGCTCCTCGACCGCCATAAGTATCCACAATGATTTTTCGTCCTGTCAACCCCGTGTCTCCATGGGGTCCTCCAATGACAAACTTACCCGTTGGGTTCACATGCAATTTAATGTCTTCACCAAACAGATCTTGGACACTTTCACGCATCTGCGCCTTTACGCGTGGAATCAAAACGTCTTTCACATCCTGCTTGATTTTCGCAAGCATGGCAGGTTCAGAGTCGAAATCGTCGTGCTGCGTTGAGACCACAATCGCCTCAATTCGTTCTGGCGTATTGTCATCCGCATATTGGATCGTTACCTGCGACTTTGAGTCAGGACGTAGGTATGGCATCGGGCTGGGCGACTCACGTCGAATGTCTGCCAATTCTTTCAACAAGCGATGAGACAAATCGAGCGGAAGCGGCATGAAATTTTCTGTTTCACGGCAAGCATATCCGAACATCATGCCCTGGTCACCGGCGCCTTGCTCCTCCGGATTGGAGCGTTCCACACCTTGGTTGATATCGCTTGATTGCTCATGGATGGCACTGAGAACGCCACAAGACTGAGCATCAAACATGTACTCACTCTTGGTGTAACCGATTCGGCTAATCACGTTCCGAGCGATATTCTGAACATCCAGATAAGCGCTGCTCTTCACTTCACCGGCCAGCATCACCTGGCCTGTTGTGACCAAGGTTTCACAGGCCACCTTCGACTGAGGGTCAAAAGCGAGAAATTGATCAATCAATGCGTCGCTGATCTGGTCAGCAACTTTATCGGGGTGTCCTTCAGAAACGGACTCGGAGGTAAAGAAATAGCTCATGATAAGATTTGCTAAAGTTAGCACAGGAGTTTTTTCTCTGGCCTTCAAATTTTATCTTTGCAACGCTTATCGCGAAAGACGGAGGGATTTAGGCCCTAGGAAGTCTTGGCAACCCGGGAATGAGGCCGGGTGCCACATCCTACCTGACGAGAAATCCGATGGAAAGATGAGCAAATCAGACGGTTTACCGTCCGGCTTTTGTGCAAGCGCTTATTCAAACAAATGCACATGGCCTCAAACAATCTGACGGCTTTTCCTTCCTCAGAAAGCATCGCGCAACGGACTTCATTGCTGCATCAAGCCGCTTCAAAGCGCATCCTTATTTTGGATGGAGCCATGGGCACCATGATTCAACAGCATCGCCTCACGGAAGAAGATTTTCGCGGGACGAGATTTGCTAATCACATGGATCCCCTCAAAGGCAACAACGACCTCTTGTCGCTCACACGTCCCGAAGTAATCGAAAGCATCCATCGGGCTTACCTAGAGGCAGGTGCTGATATTGTCGAAACAAACACCTTCAGTTCTACCTCCATTGCACAAGCTGATTATGGCCTGCAAACGTTGGCCTTCGAATTGAATGAAGCATCAGCGCGAGCAGCAAGGAAAGCTGTTGATGCAATTTCCACTCCTGACCGCATGCGTTTTGTCGCTGGCGCGCTGGGTCCCACCAACAAAACTGCTTCCCTCTCTCCGGATGTCAATAACCCTGGATTTCGAGCCGTAACCTTTGACGCATTGGTGTCGGCATACAAAGAGCAGGCGCTTGGCTTGATTGCAGGAGGATCGGATTTGTTACTGATCGAAACCATTTTTGACACACTCAATGCCAAAGCGGCAATGTTTGCCGTGCAGGAGGCTTTCGACGAGGTTAAATTCACTTTACCCCTCATGATTTCCGGAACAATTACAGATGCCTCAGGACGCACGCTAAGCGGACAGACGACCGAAGCTTTTTTGATTTCCATGGAACACATGCCTTTGTTTAGCATTGGACTGAACTGTGCTCTAGGAGCAGAACAGTTGACTCCTTACCTGGAAACATTGGCGAACAAAGCACAATTTCGGGTAAGTGCTTACCCCAATGCCGGGCTACCCAACGAAATGGGCGAATACGATCAAGATCCCAGCGCAATGGCGGCAGCTGTTCAACCCTTTTTAGAACGAGGATGGATCAACGTAATCGGAGGATGCTGCGGAACCACGCCTGATCACATCCGAGCCATTGCCGAAACCGCTCAGTCGTTTGCACCGCGCAAGCTCAACTCAGAAAAAAATACGGCATCATGAGTGCTTCCTCTTATCATCGGCCACTCAAACTTTCGGGCCTCGAACCGTTGATTGTCACACCCGAATCCAATTTCGTGAATGTCGGTGAACGCACCAATGTAACAGGGAGCCGTCGTTTTGCCCGACTCATCCGAGAGGAACTGTACGATGAAGCCTTGGCAATCGCTCGGGAACAAGTGGAGGGCGGTGCCCAAATCATTGACATTAATATGGACGAAGGCCTCATCGATGGAGCCCACGCCATGACCACTTTTTTAAACTTAATTGCTGCCGAACCTGACATTGCGCGCGTGCCCATCATGATCGACTCTTCGAAATGGTCGATCATAGAGGCAGGCCTAAAGGTGGCGCAAGGAAAGTGCGTGGTGAATTCAATTTCCATGAAGGAAGGCGAAGCAGAATTCATGCGACAAGCAACATTGGTCAGGCGCTACGGCGCTGCCACCATTGTCATGGCGTTCGACGAAAAGGGCCAAGCGGACAGTTACGAACGACGCATCGAAATATGTGAGCGGGCTTATCGTTTGCTTACCGAACATGTTGGATTCCCACCTGAAGATATCATCTTCGATCCAAACATTTTCCCAGTGGCCACTGGCATGGACGAACACCGCCGAAATGCCATTGACTTTTTCGAGGCAACACGCTGGATCAGGGAAAACCTGCCCGGCGCGCACGTCAGTGGAGGCGTTTCCAATGTAAGCTTCTCTTTTCGGGGAAATCCCACCGTGCGAGAAGCAATGCACTCCGCGTTCCTGTATCACGCGATTCGAGCTGGCATGGACATGGGCATTGTCAACCCGAGCATGCTTGAAGTTTATGACAGCATCCCGAGTGATTTACTCGAACGTGTGGAAGACGTACTCTTCAACCGAAAAAATGACGCAACTGAACGGCTACTCGCCTTTGCTGCAACCGTAGAATCGAAGGGGAAAGAACGCGAAAAAATCACAGACGCCTGGCGGGAATTTCCACTAGAAAAACGCCTCGAACATGCCTTGGTCAAAGGCATCACCGATCACATTGAGGAGGATACAGAAGAGGCAAGAACAGCCATTGGTTCGCCTTTAAGGGTGATCGAAGGGCCGCTGATGGACGGAATGAACGTTGTCGGCGACTTGTTTGGCTCTGGCAAAATGTTCTTGCCACAGGTCGTCAAGAGCGCCAGGGTCATGAAGCGTGCAGTTGCATATTTGACTCCTTATCTGGAGGTGGAAAAAGCCAAATCAGGAAGCAAGCGGGGAGCCGGGAAAGTCCTGCTTGCCACCGTGAAAGGAGATGTGCATGACATTGGGAAAAACATTGTAGGTGTGGTTTTAGCCTGCAACGGCTATGAGGTAATTGATATGGGGGTCATGATCCCGAAGGAAAAAATCTTGGATGAAGCCATTCGCCAAGAAGTTGATATCATTGGGCTCAGCGGCCTCATCACTCCTTCCCTCGAAGAAATGATCGACGTAGCTCAAGAAATGAAGCGACGCAACATCCAAACTCCACTGCTGATTGGAGGAGCCACGACTTCTCGGGTCCACACAGCTGTGAAAATCGCTCCGCATATTGATTCTCCGGTTGTTCATGTTAACGATGCATCACGCGCCGTACCTGCAGCCTCAGCTTTGATTTCAAAAGAACATCGGACGGGATTTGCCCGCGACGTCGCCGCGGATTACGACAAAGTACGCGTCCAATACCAGCGCGACCGTGCCCGTAAAAAACTCGTTACCCATGAAGTGGCGAAGACTCGCGCGCACCAATTAGACTTCAACAATATTCCAGTGCCGAATAGGCTTGGCGCGCAACTCCCGTTTGCGCCATCGGTTGCCGAGATTCGTCCGTTCATTGATTGGTCGCCATTCTTCCGTTCATGGGGGTTGGCCGGTGTATTCCCTCGTATTTTAAAAGACACGGTTGTAGGCGTTGAAGCCCAAAAGCTGTTTGACGATGCACAGAGATTGCTCAATGCCTGGACGCAAGATCCCAAAGGGATTAAGATGAAAGCGGTCCATGGGATTTTTCCAGCTGCACGAACGAGCAGTGAAACAGTTACCCTGTTTGACCCTGTCAAAGCGAATCAGCCCATAGGCAAGTTTGAGTTCTTGCGGCAGCAAATCGATCAACGCGATGGAATCCAACGGTCTCTTGCGGACTTCATCTCACCCTGCTCAACACCCGATGACTTTCTCGGATGCTTTGCCGTCGCGGTGCATGGCATCGATCCAATAGCTGACGCGCAAGTTGCTCAGGGAGATGATTACGAGGCCATTCTAATCAAGGCCGTTGGAGATCGTTTAGCAGAAGCATTAGCTGAATGGCTGCACCAGAAAGTTAGGTGTGAGACTTGGGGATATGCATCCGACGAATCCCTCAACAACGAAGCTCTGATCAAAGAACAGTACCAGGGAATACGGCCCGCACCAGGCTACCCTGCTTGTCCTGACCATTTGGATAAAGAACAAATCTGGAGCTTGCTCAAAGCCGAAGACACCATTGGTGCTCGACTCACCGAAAATCTAGCCATGCAGCCGGCCTCTGCCGTTTCTGGTTATTATTTCGCTCACCCCGAATCTCGATATTTAGGAGTTGGGCTCATCGCAGACGATCAAATAAGTGACCTTGCTCAGCGTCGGAATCTTTCCCTTGTGAGCATGAAACGATGGTTGTCAGCTAATCTACTTGACGCATGAAAATTACACAACACATCTCAGAAGCGAAAGACACCCTATTCAGTTTCGAATTGCTTCCGCCTCTCAAAGGAGAGAACATCCAGCAAATCCATGGAACAGTGGAAAGCCTGATGGAATTCAACCCTGCTTTTGTCGATGTCACCTATCATCGGGAAGAATACATCTACCGTGAGGTAACGGAAGGCTTGCTCGAAAAGCGCACCGTCCGAAAACGGCCTGGAACCGTAGGAATTTGTGCAGCCATAAGCCACAAGTACAACCTTGATACGGTACCGCATATAATCTGCGGCGGCTTCACAAAGGAAGAAACCGAAAATGCATTGATTGACCTTGATTTTGTAGGGGTCGAAAATGTGCTCGTACTTCGAGGTGATCCAATTCGCAGCGAAGGCCGATTCAAAGGGGAAGCCGATGGGCACAGTTTTGCCATAGATCTAGTGAATCAAGTTGCCGACATGAACCGTGGTAAGTATTTGGATTCTGAATTGAAAAATTCAAATGCAACCGATTTCTGCCTTGGTGTGGCCGGATATCCCGAAAAACATTTCGAAGCGCCTAATCTAGCAAGCGATCTGCGCTGGTTGAAACGAAAAGTGGAGGATGGTGCCGAATATATCATTACCCAAATGTTTTTCGACAACCAAGCCTATTTCGACTTCGTGGCAAAATGCCGAAAAAACGGCATTAATATCCCCATCATTCCGGGATTGAAACCGCTTACAACCAAACGTCAATTGTCATCCCTGCCCCAAAACTTTCATGTCAATATGCCTGATGAATTGGTGAGAATGGTGGAAGATGCAAAGTCAAAAGAAGCCGTCAAGGAAGCTGGAATAGCCTGGTGCATCAAACAAGCCAAAGAACTCAAGGATGCCAAGGTTCCAGTGCTTCACTTCTACACTATGGGGAAATCCAATCCCACCGCTGAAATCGCACGAGCAGTCTTCTGATTAATTGCTTTTACTTTTCAGAATTTTAAGAATTTTCCGCACCAAGTCAAAGCACTCGTATTTAATTTTGCAGCGTCCACCAAAACTGAAAACACCCATGTCAAAGATTGACTCATACCTCCAAGTAAAAGGAAGTATCTCTGCCGATTTCCAGCAGTCATTAACCGCTAACGATGCCGTCGATTTGTTGAAAAGTGGCAATGAACGCTTTATGACAAAAAAGCCAGCCAAGCGAGAACGCGAGGCGTTGCTAGAAGGAGCTGCTCAAGGACAAGCACCTTATGCAGCCGTCCTCGGCTGCATTGATAGCCGAGCCCCCATCGAAGAGGTCTTTGATGCTTCAATAGGCGATCTGTTTGTTGCCCGTGTCGCGGGAAACACCGTGAATGAAGACATCCTTGGATCGTTGGAGTACGCCTGTAAATACGCTGGATCCAAAGCAATTCTCGTCCTAGGCCACACCCAATGCGGTGCTGTAAAAGGCACTTATTCTGAACTTAAGGACGGCAACTTAACGGTTTTACTTCAGCGGATTGAGCCCGCTGTTTCAGGCATTCGTAACGAAGTGGGCCAGCCTCCTACAGATGAGGCGATTGACCGCTGTGTCG
>CAJQMI010000061.1 GCA_905479395.1 uncultured Flavobacteriales bacterium | reverse complement strand
GTCATAGGCCCGATAGACTTCAGTGTCACCACCCAGTAAACTGCGCCAAGTGTTTGTACCGGCCGCCGAAGCCGACCAGAAAAAACCAAAAAACGGGAGACCGCATCGCTGCAATCTCCCGTTTGGTTGGACGCACAGCTTTAAACTGTCACGCACCAGTATTCGGTATTCACCTCACTTCACCCGGCCACGTCCGAAATGGGCTACCGTTGGAAAGGAATCAAATAAACCCTGTTCCAAATCGCTCATGGCTTTCTGAATCAACTCCTCCTCTTGCTGTGAACCCACTGGAAATGCTTCCAAGTAGGCTGCCTTTTGTCTTGGATTTTTTGCCATTTCAGCCATCAGTTCATTGTGGATTAGAGCCGAAATGGTGCTCTCATTCACATAATAATCAAAGACTGCAAGTGAAATTCGAGCGTCTGCCTCCAAAATAGCACTTGGCATCTTTCCGATGCCGAGCATTTCGAATGCATTGTGCTCGAGGTCACCGCCATTGGCTAAAAATGAATCGATCATGTTAGCAGACTCAACAGCAGCCTGTTCGAGTTGCACAAGTGCTTCTGACCATTCTTGTTGAGTAATGACACGCCCACCAACAGACAAATCCTCAATCACTGATTCAATCGATTCTTGAAGCAACGCCTGGTTTTCTGGGTTGTCCAGAATTTCCTGGAGGCTCTCACATGTTGTGACTTCTGCTTCATGCATTGTTACGTGCGAAGGCTTCGAAATACCAGGTGTTGGCGTGTATTCTGTTCCAGCCAATTGGTCGTTCCGCGCATCATTCTCCCTTGGAGTATTCCACCGCGCCTTTCGCAGCAATCGAAATTCTTTTCTTTGCGCCCTCGTCCCCGTTCTTGCGCTCATTCCAGCATTGGCGAACATGACATTCATTTCGTTGAGCAGTCTAAACTCCATATCCTCGAATCGCGCTTCTATCTGGTCAACGAGGTTATTCAAGCCATTGCTCCCCAGACCAATCGAGCAATTCACAATGTTGAAAAATGAATTTGTTCCTTCTTCCCAAGCAACTGCCACAATGTGGGGGACTTGTGACAAGGAAATTTCTTCCGGACTGACGGCAAAACCTGTTCCATCATTTTCACCAGAGGGCAAAATATAGTCCCCCTGCTTCACTGGTCCATTGATCCGAATGGGCACTTGACCTAAGAATGCGATTTTTTCGAAATGAGATTCTGGTTGGTCTTCGGGGACATTGCCCAAAACAATGGGGCTCATGGACACTACCAATACATGATCCGCATTTGAAGTTTCACGAGACACCAAGCCCCCCGTTACTCCAACAATTTCGCCTGGCGATAAATTAGTCCGATGGTTCGCTTTCTCAATCCACTCTGCGTAGTCTGCACCACCGGATCTATACACTACCCCCATTCTATTGAAATAAGATCCTTGTGCGGTCGCTGCTGCTGCCGTTAGGAGTGACAATGCGATTGTTGCTGTTGTTGAGTTGAGTATGTCATTGACCATTTTAGCGGAGTTTATAGCCGCAGTACCAACATGGACAACCGCTTCAGCCACATCAGAATCTGGCAACCCTGCACCAGGTATGGCGGTAGCCCCGCCCTTGCCGAACTCTGTTGCTATTTTACTTACTTGTTTTGCAGCAGCAGAGGTGGCAGTCCGCAAATCAAAAGCGGCCAGGCCAATGTTAACAGTTCCATCAATGGTAATATCCCACCATTCAGGATCACTCGAGATATAGTCCGGAGTATTTCCTTTAATTGACCCTACAGCATCCCCGTTTTTATCGATGAAAGTGATGAAATCACTTGAGTTGCCCGGATCTACCGCGTCCACTCGAATGGCAATGCCATTTATATTGCCCGTGTTTTTTCCATCAACAATCATGGCGTATTGAGATGCTTTTTTGGCACTAGGATGAGAAGATAGGACACTTGTCGTTCCGAAGATAATGGAGTTACGTATTGAGAGATTTCCTGCTTCCTTACCGAAGTAAACCGTTTCCGCTTTCGATTTGAAAGCTGCTCCGTTGTGGTTAATGTTCTTTCCGACGCTCAAATCTTTTGCGATACTTGCACCTTTGCTCAAGGTCACATCGCTACCGAAAGTAGTCGAACCGCTAAAGGTTTGAGCCCCTGTAACTGATAAATTCCCTAGAAGTGAGAGCGGTGGAGTTAAGCTGATTTCGCTTGCCCCAACTGTCATTCGATCCTTGACAATTAAGTTGCCTCCGACGTTTACATCCGCAGCGACCTGCGCAGCTCGTGCCGACAAATTCTGGCGGAATTCTCCCACATCTGAGCTCACCGTACCTAGATCATTCTCGTCTGATTCGATGACAACACCATTCGCATCACCAACCAAGATTCGATCCCCCACTATCAATGAGTCATGGAAGTGTACATTCTTGGCAACAGTCAAAGTTGAGTCGAATGAAACCGCCCCCCCAACGCTCAATGAACCGGTCATGTCAAGCGTTGTCGTCTCAATTCCTCCATCAGAAAATGTCGTCCCTTTAATTCTTGCCCAGCCCTCGATCAACAAGTTGCCACCAATAGTGACATTCGTATCCATTCGAACAATGTCAGAAAAGACCGCCTCGTCTTGCACGTACAGCTTTCCTTTATTTAAGATTTGATGCTCAATGGTTAGTGAGTCACTTTTTCCCAGGAGTGACCCGTCATCCAAATTTTTCGACATCCTCGAATGCAATGTATCCACTCGGTCTAACCAGCGCTCTAGATCAAAAGGATTTATTTCTTTGACCACCTTGTTGCCTTCGACTCGTGCCATCAATGGACTTGTCATTTCAGTCACAATTTGGGAGGAAGAGACAATGCACTGATTGTTTTCATCCTGTCCATTCAAGCAATTGCCATCGCAATCTTTTCCGGGGTCTGGGACAAATTGTTCACCCGTGGATGGATCGCAATTGCAAGCCCGGTCGAGAAGTGGCTCGCAGCCACATTCATAAATGGCTCCCGGGCCTGCACAAACTCCACATTCATCAGGCACTTCCCCGGCGACAAGGCAAGGGTCAACATTATCGCACACCCCATCGCCATCCACGTCTGCTTGGCAGGTTCCACCACAATTTCCCAATGCATCCAGAACTTCTCCCTCACAATTGCAGTGCGATGGATCTGCTAGTCCTGATCCGCCGCAAATATTGCAGGCATCGAGGTATTGGCAGTCACTTTCTACGTGCCAGGTTGCATCCAAATTGTACGTACAACTCGTCTCGTCCGTGCAACCGGTCGTCTCGGATGAATCACAAAGGCCATTTCCATTGACATCCGGCTCTGTTCCGGCACAATCGCAAAAACCACTTGGCACGCCTGAACCCCCGCATTGACCACAGTCATCTTCTTGCGCACAACTATCATCATCGACATTGGCTAAAGCGTTGTAGTTACAGGCATCTGCGTCCATGCAACCTTCTACTTCACTTGAATCACAAATTCCGTTGGCATTCACGTCTGCAAGACAAAAATTCGGATCTGTGACCAACAAGCATTGATCAATGGAATCAAGCTTAGCACCGTTGCATGCACACCAATCATCCTCAAAATCGACGGGTTCATCGCCATCACATCCGCATGCTCCGCGGGGAATACAAGCGGGAACAATGATCGTAGTGTCGATGGTAGCGAGTGAATTGAAGTTGCAAGCAAGCGAGTCCATACAGCCGTAAATCTCATTGATGTCGCACGTACCATTCAGGTTTTTATCACCACTGAGCACGCCATATGAAGGATGCGAAGCATATGCCTGTCCAGCTGGATCAACGAGCAAAGAATCAGCAGAGCCATCAGCTGTAAGAAGACCGCAATAATTGCAGTTCTCAGCGAAAACACAGGTCGAACTCACTTCCGCGCCGTTTTGGGATGATACTGCATTTTCACTCGTTGCTTCCGCGTTATAATTACAGGCAGCAGGGTTCATGCAACCAAAGACTTCATCGTTGTCGCAAATGCCATTGTCATTGATGTCGTTGTTCTCAAGAACTCCTTTACCATCTCCGTGCGGCGCTGAGCCGATTGTTTGCGAGCAAAACCAGCATCCCGCGCCGTTTCCATTGAATGACACTGTGTCTTGGGTGTATGGATAAATGCACGCGTGTGGTTCAGTTGCTGCACTATTGAAATTGCAGGCCGAAGGGTCCATGCATCCCACAACCGTTTCGATGCAAGTGCCCAAATTACTGTAGTGACTCGCAAAGGTTGTGGCATCTCCATCATCGCAGCTATCACCCTCGTATTTGCAATTTGAATTGATGTCGAATCCACCTGCCACATAATTGAACGCGGCAGGATCATTGCACCCATAGGTAGGAGACTCTGTCTGTGCCAATAGAGGAGACGCACTTAGGAATAAAGCACAACACAACAACTGATTTAAAACTTTCATAAGGTCTCTATTTAATGGAACAATAATCGATTCTTACATACAAAATATGTATGTTCATGTGAAATATAAGGCTTATATACCAGATGACCTAAAGAAAAGTCTTCCACTCATGGTGAAACAGTAAAACCAAAAAACGGGAGACCGCATCGCTGCAATCTCCCGTTTGGTACCCGGAGCGGGACTTGAACCCGCACGACCCTTCGGGTCAACAGATTTTAAGTCTGTCGTGTCTACCAATTCCACCATCCAGGCATAAGACGCTCGTAAGCGCATTATTTCGTGCTGCAAAATAAAGCATTAATTCCCCTCGAAACTCCTTTGCATCATCAAATCTGCAGAGGAATCTTCCGAGGAGGAATCAGCGATCCAGCATTTTGCTCAGCTGAGCAGCGATCTGTGGACCTGCTCCAGCATTTCTCTGCGCATATTGCCGAGCGGCCAAGCCTCTTTTTTTAAGCAGTTCTGAATTCCCCCATGCGGTGCTGAGTGCTTCAGCGCATCCAACTTCGGATTGCGCCGTCTCCAGAGCCCCGCAATCCATCAGCCCCCGAACTTCTGCAAAACGACCCACCTTTGGGCCAGTCCAAATGGCCAAGCCGTGCGCCGCAGGTTCTAGCGTGTTGTGCACCCCTTTGCCAAATCCGCCGCCGACAAGTGCGAGTTGTCCGACACCGTATGCGTGCATCAATTGCCCCATTGCATCGAGCAGAACAACATCCGACTGAGGAAATGAGGCGTCGCTTTCAGCACTTAGCGTTTCATCATGCAACTCGCTCCATACGATCGCTGTCGCCCCGCACTTTTTCCATGCTAACTGCTGTTGCTTTGCCCATCGCGCGTCCCACTCGTGCGGAACCACAATGCAAGCCATTCCCAACGACCAAGCTGCCTGTGCAATGCGTGATTCAGCCTCCCAGGCGCTGCCGACAACGAGGCATGGGCGTTTTCCAACCCAATCCTGCAAACCTTTGTTCGATTGCGCATGGACCATAGCCACTGAATCCAGAACACGATCAAAACGCGGATCGCCGGCCTTCTCAGCTGCAATGTCCCAACGCCGCAACTCTGCCACAGATGATTCACTTTGAACCAACACCTTGGATAAATTCCGCCAAGCCTCTCGGTGAAATCCACCCATAGCTCGAAATGGCCACCGTCCCGGAATCACGTGGCCAGCAAATAACGCCACTGGCGCATGCTTCTTTATCTCATGAATCAGCACAGGCCAGACTTCATACTTCGCGAGTGCCAACAATTGAACCGCTGGGGCTGAGGCTCCAACTGGTGTCATGGCGTTTAAAAAATTCCGCACTTCAGTGCTTGTATCCAGCGGCATCGCTGCCGAAGCGTCTGAATTTCGCCACCAGGAAGGCT
Organism: uncultured Flavobacteriales bacterium; assembly: GCA_905479395.1. Taxonomy (GTDB): domain Bacteria; phylum Bacteroidota; class Bacteroidia; order Flavobacteriales_D; family Sanyastnellaceae; genus UA16. The sequence continues at coordinate 7,805 of CAJQMI010000061.1, read as the reverse complement.
TGCGCTCAGCAAAGGAATTCCAGCCCGATGGGCTATAAAACGTGAGCAAAAAGCGCAACGATTCATCGTTTTCGCGCAACGACTTCATCACCGGCTGAGCCTGTTCAAACTCGCCCACCGAGGCGCAGTGAAACCACACCCACTTTTCGCCTGATGACAATGCAGCAGTGGCCAATTGAATCCGCTCGGGATTTCCCTTTCTCATCTCCAACCATGCGCGTGCTTTGGCATTTCCAAAAACAGCTGCCACCTCAATGGCACAGCAGTAACCGTGCATCATCAGCGCATGAAAGAATCGGCTCATCTTCTTGAATGCGTTCAATACCAATGCTCTGGATTCGAGCGCTTGTAAATGTGAAAAACCCAACCGATTTGCAACGATGCCATCGCGTCAAAGCGAGGGCCTTCATCGGCAACCAATGTGTCAAAATTCATGGGACGCTGAGGCCAAGTGCGGGCTTCCCAGAGCTCAAGGCCACCAAACCAGTTCACCAAACCATTGTTCGACATGTGCCAATAACCCAAAAATTGCCGAGAAGCCACGCCCCAAGTCAATCGATCGTAGCCCGAAACGTAGGGCTCTTCCAACTGGGTGATTCGATTTTCCGTGTTTTCAAAATGTATGCGGTGATGCACAGAACCGGCACCGATCATCACCAAAATACCCGAATTTGGGTTGGTGTTGGCCAAGGGAAAAAGCTTGCCTGCTTCCAGCGTAAACCACCCTCCTTTGCCTGACAAAGTCAACAAGGCCACTTGCCCTTCATTGTCGATCAACTGGCCGGTCGGCGTGAGCAAATTCGAAAGCACTCCAAATTCCTTCAATTCCATTCCGAAACCAAAACTTGCTTGCCCGCCAAAAAACCAATTCTTTGTGGTTTTGACGTGTGCCCCTGCACCGACATGCCCGCCAGAACCAAAGCGCAAACCCAAGTCACCGGCACTGCTGCCCAGCCCACCATGGATCTGGAAATAAGGTGAAAACAGCACACTGTCTCGAACCGCTCGGCCTTGAGCGCTCGCATCACAAGCACAGAAGCAAAGCAGCAGCGCCCAGATGCAAACAAAAAGATATTTTGGAATCGTCATCATTATCCGTTGAAATGGTCTTTCACATTCAATGCAGCAAGTTACCAATCGCATGTTAGCTTTTCTGAAACCTTTTCATTTAACGCGCATTCGCCTTCGTAAATTTGCTCAACAACCGCGAATGACCATGGAAGGCATCCAAATGGTGGACCTAATCGGTCAACACCAAAAAATAGAAAACGAATTGCAACAGGCAATGGGACGAGTCCTGGAGACGGGTGCATTCGTCAAGGGGCCAGAAGTCAAAGCATTCGCCGAAGAACTGGGAACATTCACAGGAGCAAAGCATGTCATTCCCTGCGGCAATGGAACGGATGCCCTGCAAATTGCCATGATGGCGCTGGGAATTGGCCCAGGCGACGAAGTGATTACCACAGGGTTCACATTCATCAGCACCGTCGAAGTCGTGGCTTTGCTTGGCGCAACGCCCGTTCTTGTTGACATCGACCCCATATCATTTACCATCGATGCTGCACAGGTGGAAGAAGCGATCACGAAGCGAACGAAAGCAATTGTTCCTGTGCATCTGTTCGGACAAATGGCGGACATGACAGCGCTTTCAACAATTTCTGAGAAGCACAACGTGCCCATCATCGAAGACAACGCCCAGGCAATTGGTGCGCAGTGGTCCGATCGCTCCCAGCGAGCAATGCAATCGGGCACCATTGGATTGATGGGAACCACGAGTTTTTTTCCCTCCAAAAACCTCGGATGCATGGGGGACGGAGGCGCAGTAATCACACAAGACGATGACATGGCTGCGAGGTGCCGTCAAATCGCCAACCACGGCATGTCCAAGCAGTACCACCACGATGTCGTCGGCATCAATTCGCGACTGGATGGGCTTCAAGCCGCAATCCTTCGCGTCAAATTGCAGCACTTGCCGGACTATATAAAAGCAAGGCAGAGCGCTGCAAAAAGGTACGATGCAATGTTGCATAACCTTCCGGGTGTAACGATTCCCATTCGCGTGGCAAACAGCACCCATGTTTTCCACCAATACACCTTACGCATCCTTGAAGGAAAGCGCGATGCGATGCGCGCATACCTTCAGTCGAAAGGAATCCCTTCGGGAATCTATTATCCGATTCCAGGACACGCGCAAAAAGCCTTTGAAACCTTTGGTTACAATCCCGAGTTTTTTGGAGAGAGCTTGCAGGCAGCGGCAGAAGTCCTTTCGTTGCCCATGCATACCGAATTAAACGAAGAGCAGCAGACATTTATCTGCGAAGCAATTCGTATTTTTGTTTTGGACATTAATGATTGAAAAATGAAGATTGCAGTAGTAGGAACAGGATATGTTGGACTGGTCAGCGGGACGTGTTTCGCTGAGACCGGCAATGACGTGATTTGTGTGGACATCGATGAGAACAAGGTCGCCGCGATGAAGGGAGGTAAAATCCCCATCTACGAGCCTCATTTGGATGTTTTGTTCGAACGAAACATCAAGGCCGGAAGGCTCACCTTCACCACCAACCTTGAGGCCGCAGTGGAAGAAGCGTCTTTGATCTTCTTGGCATTGCCAACACCTCCAGGAGAAGATGGATCTGCCGATCTCAGCTACGTGCTCGGGGTGGCAGGTCAGTTGGGGAAAATCATCAAAGACTACAAGGTCATCATTGACAAAAGCACCGTTCCTGTGGGCACAGCCGACAAGGTTCACGCCGCAGTTGCTGAAAATGCTCAAGTTGATTTTGACGTGGTTTCCAACCCCGAATTTCTGCGTGAAGGTTATGCCGTGGATGACTTCATGAAGCCTGACCGCGTCGTCATCGGCTGCTCAAGTGCACGTGCTGAAAAACTCATGAGCGAACTGTACAAGCCTTTTGTTCGCCAGGGCAACCCCATCCTCTTCATGGATGAGAAAAGTGCTGAATTAACGAAATACGCCGCCAACTCCTTCTTAGCGACCAAAATCACTTTCATGAACGAAGTCGCCAACTTTTGCGAGCTCGTTGGTGCTGATGTGGATAAGGTTCGACGCGGAATGGGCACCGATACACGCATTGGCTCGCGGTTCCTCTTTCCCGGCATCGGTTATGGTGGAAGTTGCTTCCCAAAAGACGTTCAAGCCCTGCATCGAAGCGGGCAAGAAGCAAATTTCGATTTTGGCATCCTGACCAGTGTGATGCGGGCCAACGAGGATCAAAAAACCGTATTATTCGACCCCATCCGGGATTACTTCGGAGGCGACCTCAAGGGCAAACGCATTGCTTTGTGGGGGCTAGCGTTCAAACCGGAAACGGATGACATTCGAGAAGCTCCGGCGCTCTATATGATCGATCGACTGGTCGCTGCAGGTGCTGAGGTGATTGCTTTTGACCCAGAAGCTATGGAAAATGTGAGAGGCCGAATCGGAGACAAGATCCAATACGCCGACAATCACATGGACGCTCTGGACGGCGCTGACGCTCTCCTCATCTGCACCGAATGGCAGGTCTTTCGGAATCCTGACATCGAAGCAATCAAGGCGCGGCTGAACGCTCCCGTCATTTTTGACGGCAGGAACCTGTACGAGTTAGATGTCATGCGCGAACTGAATTTTTACTACAAAAGCATCGGACGGTCCACTGTCCATCCCGTCTGAAAATGGAAAGAGTACTCATCACCGGAGCCGCTGGCTTCTTGGGGTCGCATCTCTGCGAGCGATTCATCAAAGAAGGTTTTCGTGTGGAGGCCATGGATAACCTCATCACAGGCGATATCAAAAACCTCGACTCCTTGATGGGAAATCCCAATTTCACATTTCACAACCACGATGTGACAGAATACATCGACATCGAGGGAGACTTGGATCACATCTTGCATTTCGCATCACCGGCCTCACCAATTGACTACCTCAAAATACCCATCCAGACACTGAAGGTGGGATCACTCGGGATTCACAATTGCCTCGGGTTGGCGAAAGACAAAGGCGCACGCGTGACCATCGCCTCAACCAGCGAAATTTATGGCGATCCGGAAGTTCATCCCCAGCATGAAGAATATTTTGGACACGTGAACACCATCGGACCTCGCGGTGTCTACGATGAAGCGAAACGATTCCAAGAATCAATCACCATGGCCTACCACCGCTACCACGGTGTCGAAACCCGCATCGTGCGCATCTTCAATACGTATGGACCACGCATGCGTTTGAACGATGGTCGTGTTCTTCCTGCTTTCATCGGCCAAGCCCTGCGCGGCGAGGACCTCACGATCTTTGGCACCGGCACACAAACTCGGAGTTTTTGCTACGTAGACGACTTGGTTGAAGGCATTTTCCGACTTCATTTCTCTGACGAAACACGTCCAGTGAACATCGGAAACCCCGACGAAATTACCATTGGTGACTTTGCTGAAGAGATCATTGCATTGACCGGAACGGACCAAAAAGTGGTGTACCGCGACCTTCCTGAAAACGATCCGAAACAGCGGCAACCTGACATCACCCGCGCCAGAACTGTTTTGGACTGGGAACCTAAAATCAATCGGGCAGAAGGACTAAAACGAACTTACGCTTACTTCAAGACCCTGACGGCTGAGGAACTGCATAAATCTGAACACAAAGATTTCGCGGTTTTTCACAAGGATTAATCGCACGGGTTAATCGCACGTACTCATCGCACGTATTGATCACACGCACACCAATGGATTATCAAGCCCACGAAACAGCCGTAATTGATGCCGGCGCAAGCATTGGCAACGGGAGCAAGATTTGGCACTTCAGCCACATTATGGACCAAGCTGTCCTCGGCGAAAACTGCAACATTGGGCAAAATGTAGTGGTATCACCTGGTGTAACATTGGGCAAAAATGTCAAGGTTCAAAACAACGTTTCCATTTATCAAGGCGTAACCTGCGATGATGATGTCTTCCTGGGACCCAGTTGCGTCTTCACCAACGTAATCAACCCGAGAAGTGCCGTCGTCCGACGTGGCGAATATGCCAGCACCCACGTTGGAAAAGGCGCCACGATTGGCGCCAATGCCACCATCGTGTGCGGCAACGACATAGGAGCGTTTGCCTTCATTGGTGCGGGAGCGGTGGTGACCAGTGCAGTGCCCGCATATGCACTTCTCGTGGGCAATCCAGCGCGACAGATTGGGTGGATGTCCGAATTTGGTCAGCGGCTGCATTTCGACAAAAACGGGCACGCAAGTTGCGCTGAATCCCATCAAAATTACACATTGCAAACCTCTGCTTCGGGCACAGAAAGAGTGAATCGAATCGAGTAATCGTATAAACATGAGCATGTACCAAAAATTGATCAACAAAGAGGCAACGATGAGTGTGGTAGGTCTCGGCTATGTGGGGTTGCCCATTGCCTTGGCTTTTGCCAAACACATCAAGGTCATCGGGTTCGATATCAATGCGGAACGCATCGAAATGATGCGGAACAACGTGGATCCTTCTGAGGAACTAGAAGCGAAAGATTTTGACGGGTGCGACATCACTTTCTCTGCTGATCCCGAGGATTTGAAAAAAGCGCAATTCCATATCGTGGCTGTTCCTACCCCCATAAACCAATCGAATCATCCTGATTTAAAGCCTCTGCTCGGGGCTTCGCGCACAGTGGCAAGTGCCTTGAAGCCAGGTGATTACGTGGTTTATGAGTCCACCGTATATCCCGGATGCACCGAAGAAGATTGCGTTCCTGTCTTGGAAGAAATCAGCGGATTGAAATTCAATCAAGATTTCAAGGTGGGATACAGCCCTGAGCGAATCAATCCCGGAGACAAAGTCAACACTGTCGAAACAATCGTTAAAGTAGTGAGCGGTTCTGATGCAGAAAGCGCCGAAGACATCGCGAAAACTTATGAATTGGTGGTCAAAGCCGGAACGCACCGTGCGTCCAGCATCAAGGTCGCTGAAGCATCCAAAATCATCGAAAACACCCAGCGCGATGTCAACATCGCGCTCATCAATGAGCTCAGCATCATCTTTGACCGAATCGGCATCAACACCTATGAAGTTTTGGAGGCGGCTGGAACGAAATGGAACTTCCTGAAGTTTTCACCGGGTTTGGTGGGAGGCCATTGCATCGGAATTGACCCGTACTACCTCACGTGGAAGTCGGACAAGCTCGGTTATCATGCGAGGGTCATCAACTCAGGCAGACATGTGAATGATGCAATGGGCGCTCACGTGGGCAAGCAAGTTGTCAAGAAAATGCTCGAACAGAACAAAAACCCTCTGGACGCTCGAATTCTCGTCATGGGCCTCACGTTCAAAGAAGACGTCGCCGACATTCGAAACACGAAAGTGGTGGATGTCATTCGCGAGCTCAGAAGCTACAACATCAGAGTAGACGTGGTCGATCCGTTTGCAAGTCCAACTGAAGTGGCTCACGAATATGGGTTCGAACTGGCTGAAAAGCCGAAAATTGCTTCTTATGATGCAGTGGTGCTCGCCGTAAGCCACGCACCATACCGTGCCATGGACGAAGCCGCATTTGAAGCGCTTATGAAAGATGACAAAGGAATCATTGCGGATTTGAAAGGGCTCTTGCGCGGCCAAATTGAGCGCCTGAATTATTGGAGCCTCTAATTTTAAAATTTCATCATGAAACGCAATTTTCGATCCATTCTCGTAACAGGCGGCGCTGGATTTATCGGATCGCATGTGATCCGAAGTTTATTGAAAAACCATGCGGAAGCAAAAATCGTCAACCTCGACTTGCTGACCTATGCGGGCAACTTGGAAAACCTTCGGGATATTGAAGGCAACGCACACTACGAATTCGTCAAAGGAGACATCCAGGACCGCGCACTGATTCAATCGCTATTCAACGAACATGCTTTTGACGCAGTCGTGCATTTGGCAGCAGAAAGCCACGTTGATCGTAGCATCGTCAATCCGATGGCGTTTCTAGAAACAAATATCCTTGGAACGGCTACGCTACTGCACGCGGCCAAAAATGCTTGGGAAGGAAACATGGATGCCAAGTGCTTCTATCACATTTCCACCGATGAAGTTTACGGGTCGTTGGGAGCGGAAGGGTTGTTTACAGAAGACACCCCGTATGATCCTCGAAGCCCATACAGTTCATCAAAAGCTTCGAGCGACCACTTGGTCCGGGCCTGGCATCACACGTATGGCCTGCCTGTAGTCATTTCAAACTGTTCGAACAATTACGGCTCTTTTCAGTTTCCTGAAAAACTGATTCCACTGATGATTCGAAACATTCGCGATCAACGTCCTCTGCCCGTATACGGTGAAGGTGTGAATGTTCGTGATTGGCTTTGGGTGGAAGACCATGCGAATGCCATAGATGTGATTTTGCACAACGGAAATTTTGGCCGCACGTACAACATTGGCGGCTTGAATGAATGGCGCAACATTGATTTGGTCCACGAACTCATTCGACTGGTGGATGGGGCCATGGGCCGTCCAGAAGGAACCTCAAAAAGCTTGATTGAATACGTCAAAGACCGTGCTGGGCACGACATGCGTTACGCAATTGATGCTTCGCGAATCGAAGAAGAATTGGGTTGGAAACCATCCATCACATTCGAAAAAGGCCTCGCGGCAACTGTCGCCTGGTACCTCGAAAACAGCGATTGGCTAGACTCCGTGACTTCGGGCCAGTACCAGCAGTACTATCAAAAAATGTACAGCAACCGCGGCGAAGAATGAGTTGGCTCAATCGTCTTAGGCCCAAATCCAATCGCTCCGAAGCACCTGATTTCAGTGCTCCAGCACTGCGCATTGGCGAATACCTTGTAACGGATGTG
>CAJQMI010000060.1 GCA_905479395.1 uncultured Flavobacteriales bacterium | reverse complement strand
GTCGATACAAGCTGCTCATTAGACATCCATTGCATCAAAAATTTTACCCTCTTCCACTAAGTATTCAGGACGAACATTACCACAAACTGGCATCAATCGGCCCCGTGTAATCCATTTGCGAATGACATTATTACCACTGCGCTTCAAAGCGTAAACATAAAAGTTTCAGTAGCCCGTAGGGGGCTATCAATTATTGAGCAATGACAGGCCTTTCAGCGCCTTTCAAATTGTTGTTGTTCCCATTGTTGTGCCAAATGGAGGCGGTTTTTGGGAGTGGCCTGTGTGGGTCTGGTAGCGGTTCATAAGTCGATCATCACCTCCTAGCTCAGAAATCCATTTTCAACTCATTTGGGAATGTCCAAACGATTCCACCGTTCGGCTGAGCGAATCGGCAAATGAGGTGAGCTCAACCCCCAATTCTTCCATGGAACGAGCCGGTGAAACTTCCCAGTGATAGTTTCCTCTGCGCACCCATTCCGTCGTCAAATCAGGACGTCTACCTCGCAATTTAGCAAACGCCGCATGCAGTCGCGCAAAGGCCATTTGCAGCCAGATAGGCGCCACTACCATGCGGTAACGCTGGCCGCTCACAATGGACAGGGTTTCAAAAAATTCACCATATGTCATGTTATGACCCGCGAGCACATAGTTAGATCCGCTTCGGCCCTTCTTCATGGCCAAGATGTGCCCTTGTACAACATCTTGGACATCGACATAATTGCCTTTCCAATGCCGGCCACCTGGAATCAGTCGCCAATTTCCGTTGATGTATCGTTTGATCATGAGCGAAACCGATGCAGGCTCCCCCCAGATATATGGTCCAAAAACTCGTGTCGGGCTCACAAGTACAGCGTGCATGCCTTCTTCGATGACATGCCGAAGCACCACCAAGTCCGCAGCAGCTTTAGATGCTTCGTACGCATTGAAATAATTTAAGTCGCGCGGCTTGGTCTCTGTGACGACATCTGTCACAGAAGGTCCCATGACCCCGCCACTCGAGGTGACCACTACGCGCTCAACGCCCGCAGCTTTCGCCGCATGCAAAACATGGTCCGTTCCATGGGCATTGGTGTTGAAGTAGGTTTCTGATTGCCTTTCCCAAACCGTCGCACAGGCTGCCATGTGATACAATTGTTCGCACCCGTTGAATGCCTCTTCCAGCGCTTCACGGTCAGATAATTCAGCCACGGCAAGCTCTACACCCCAGGCCTCCAATTGCCGCGCGCGCTTCAAGTTGCGCACCACCGCGCGAACGGTGTGACCATCGTCCAAAAGAGCTCGAATCAAATGGGCCCCAATGAAACCTGTACCCCCCGTAATCGCAACTTTCATTGTCCTTTCCATTTCATTTGTGGATGGCGCATAAACCGGGCAGTTGTGTTGGTCCATGCCATGAGGATGTGAACCAAAATGGCTGGCCATAGACTTTCCGTTTGCAACGTCACCCAACACAATAAGAAGCCTAATGGGATGGCTCCAATCGCTTCGTCTCGACCTTTGGGCACGTGCGTTGCGGAATACAACACTGTATTGATCGCCACTGCGGGCCACTCCCCAAATGTTTCCACCAATGGAAATAAGAGGACGCCGCGGAATAAAAATTCATAACCTGCAAGGTACAGGGCCCACCCTAACCAATTCAGTGCCATCATTGAGCCATTCCAAACACGCGCCTGAATCTGCGGATATTGCGGATCAAATTTTCTGGCGCCCAATGCAGCAACGAGCATTACAATTGATCCTAAGCCCAAAGTCCATTGCCAAATCAATGCGTTATGTTCAGCCGGCCAGACCAAGCCCAAATCAACCGGACTTTTACCAATGGCATACTGCAATACCACAGCAGGGAAAACAGCCATGGTAACAAACCCCCAAGCCTTGGTAGTGAAGATGTGCCAAAGGCAGGCAGCATCATGTTCCATGCGACTGTGAAATACACGCCGGATTGATTCCGAATGAAACACAAACCAAAACATTAAAAATCCAACTAAAGCCATACTCAAAGGAACCACAGACTGAGCATCCGCTGATGAAAATGGTGGAATCAAATGTATCACTTCAATGAAATTTTCTTTTTGGTGCGAACGTAGTTGAAAACCATCATTGCCGTTTTCAATGGCCGGGGAAACACCCGGAGAACACCGAGGGTGAGCCAATTCTTGATTCCCGGGACAACAATTGCTTTGTTTATAAGCACACCCTTTATAGCTGATTCAGCAACTGCAGCTGGTTTCATGGCGCTGAAACGCGCTAGAAAAGACCCATACCTCAACTGTTCAATCACAATGGGGTTGGTCAACATCGCGCCCGGTTGCACCACGTTCACAAAGACACCGAACGGTTTCATCTCTTCTCTCAAGCCAAGCGTAAATATGCGTACAAATGCTTTGGAGGCACTATAAATGCTCTTGTAAGGCATAGGGAAATTCGCCGCCATACTCGAAACATTGATGACATGACCCGACCCCTGTTCGGCCATATCAGGAAGAAATTCCCTGCACATATCCACCGTGGTTTGGATGTTCAGGTTCATCATCAAACGGTTACTCTCATGTCTTGAATGAATGAACTCCGAAGTTCCTCCCACTCCCAAATTATTAACTAGAAAACTAATGTGAATCCCAGCTTCATCCATTTGTTGCTTGAGTACCTCGGCGCAGCCACTTTGAGACAAATCCAAATCAACTCCAAAGGATTGAACGTCGCAATGCTCAGCGATTCGACGAGCTACTTTTGTAACATCATCCCCCGGCTTTGAGACGCCAACGATGCTGTAGCCTCGTTCTGCGAGCCTCCTCATAAACGAAGCCCCGAGGCCGGAGGCTGCGCCTGTAATAAGGGCCCACCGAATATGTGAATGAGTTGCGATCGTAGAAATCTAATTTGTTATCAGCAGCGCGCAAATTACATCTGAATTATATGAGCCGAACCACTGAATATTGTTTTATTCTAAAGGAGTCCTATTGATCCTTTTTTCGATTGGAACTTTGTAAATGCAAGAGGCACAATCCGTGACTTACCGAGCCCTGAGTGCTTGACAAACGGTCACCTGCACCTGCAGAGTAAATGCCCTCGCAGAGCGACACCTCCATGCACTCCGTCTGCGACTACACCGAGTGGGTGAGGAAAGTCAAGTTACAAAACACCAAGACCAACAGCCCTTTGAAAGGTTGAAACATAAATTCCATTGCGCATCGGAGCATTTTTTTATTGCAGCGTCGCGCGCCTTCGAACTGCGATGCATTCAAGCAACTCAAACCTACACGCGGAATATGCAGTGGTGCCCTGACATCAAGATTTCGTCGGAAAAAAAATACCTGGAGGAAGACTGCACTCACGGGGCCGACCCATACCTATCAGTGCTCTTTCAGCCGATTTAGAGAGCACGGACGCTCAGTGATTTCACCGCCGATACCCCTTCGGTGTAGGTCAGCCAACGGGGGTCGATTGGGGTACGGTCCAGCCACGCGGCGATGCACCGTGGAAAGTCCACGCCGCTAAAATGTGAGAACGGATAGCCCCCTCCGAAGCGCACGTTGAGCTCAAGCACCACCGGAACGCCGTCCACAACAAAAATATCGCAGTCCAAATTGCCAACGTGACCCAATTCCTCTCCCAGCTGCATACCCAAACGATGTAAATCTGTTGAACGGACCGTTGCTGCCACCCAGGTCTCCCCTGCACTCATGGATAGCTTCCGCTTCGGAACGACGGCCACCGGTTTACCTTTGAGGTCATTCAGCACGTCCACCCCAAATTCATCCCCAACAAGCCGCTTCTGCACAAGAACATCCCCTCCACCATGCGCTCCAGATTTGTCCGTGAGGCCACTCGGCGAATGGCAACGTTGAGTCAAAAAACTGAACGTCTGAAGCAACTCGTCCCAGTTGTGAACGATGTACACGTCAATGGATCCCATACCATAGCGGGGCTTCACCATGAGCGGGAACGAAATCTCCTCTCGTTCCAATCCCGAACGCACCACCTTCAAATCAATGGCCGTGAACGGCGTCAATATGCCACGTGCAGTGAGCCACTGGTGCGCAGCCCACTTGTCAATGGCCAAGCGCGCGAGTTCCCGCTGAGGGCCCAATACCAGCGTTCCCTGCTCACGGAATTGATCGCCGTGCAAGGCCAGGCAGTGCACGTCCTCGTCAAACAGCGGACAAACCAAATCGATGTGGTTCTCACGGCAATAGTCGAGGAGGAAGGGTATGTACGCAGGCGAAGCTATAAGCGGTGTAACTACGTGGGGAACACCCAAGGCAAAACATGGACTGTCCTCGTGGCTGTTACCCACATGAACCGTGCCCTTGGGACCGGCTGCAAGAACGAACCAGTTCACCAAGTAATCCCGCTTCCCACAACTTGTGATCAAGATTCTCATGACGCGTTGGTTATCCATTGTTGAAGTCTACGGGCCCGCTTGCTGCCGTTGTTCAAAGAGCAGTTGGCGCCGGTGACCCGCATGTGTTGACAAACATGATGAGTGAGCACAACGAGTTGCCCGTTTTGCATAGCATCGCGTTCAATGCGCTCCAAATAATCTGTATCCGTCGGCATGCTTTGCCCACGATCAATGCGTTTCCCGACCCGCTCGATGACGGCACGCCGGATCAATAATTGCGAATACGCCGCGTATGTGAAGATGGGCTGGGTCAAATCCGCATTGAATCGAGTGGCCTTGAATCGAACCACCTGAACACGCGGGCTCATCAGCCTGAGGCTTTCTGAAATCATGCCCGGCAAAGCGATGTCATCCTGATCCAAGATGCAGAATGCATCGAATTCAGGCCGCTCCAAGAACCAATCCAGTGCCGGGTTGACATTCGAAACAGGACGGGAATTCGAACCGACGCATACCGCAGTGATTTGCTCGGGGTGTTGATTTGCCAACTGGCGAACCAGGGTCGGAGAAAGATCTTCTGAGCCATCGTCGACGATAAGCAGGTGCCAGTTCGTGAATTCCATGGCCTGCAAGCTGCGCACCGCCTCTTCAATCCAAGCCTTACCGTTGTAAGTCCCCATGAACACCAGCGTGCGCAGGTCTTCGGTTGCTGCCATGTCTCGGTGAGCCAGCATGAGCAAAGAAATGAACCGCTGCATGACGTGGGCAAGTCGATCCTTTGCTTTCGCGAACACGGAGGCCCCTGCAAGACGGTGCAGCCGAAACTTCGCCTCTACCCGAAACAGGCGAGACAGCAACTCGAGGGTGACCGTTTGAAGTCTCATTGCGCAAAGGATGATGATGAAGACAAAGAAGCGATCAACCGCCCGATGGATACCGTTTCCTTTTGCGTCAACTCGTGAAACATGGGCAAGCACAAAATCCGCTCAGAGAGGGACTCGGCGCGAGGACAGGATTCGGGACTATCGGTAGCGATGCGATTGAGGCTGGGGTAAAAGTACCTGCGAGTAAGTATTCCTCGCTCTGCAAGTTCCGTTTTCACCGCAATACAGCGTTGTTCGTCCTCAAAAACAATTGGGAAGTAAGCGCAATTCCATGTCAGATTGTTGACCGGAGGCAGTCGCAAAGGCGCTTTGAACAAAACTTCATGGTAGGTTTCAGCTTGCATTCGACGCTGTTCCAAGATTTCGTCAACATGGGGTAAAACACTCAAACCCATTGCTGCATGCAGCTCACTGTTCTTTCCATTCGTGCCAAATTCCGAGAACTTTTCCTCCCCGTTGTGTCCAAAGTTGCGCAACCGCCGTACTCGTTCTGCAACCTCTGCAGACCTCGCAACCACCATACCTCCCTCCACTGAGTGGAACAGCTTGGTGGCATGGAAACTGCACGTGCTAACATCTCCCCAATGGAACACACTTTGCCCGTTTACCAAGGTGCCAAACGCGTGCGCCCCGTCGTAAATCACCTTCAACCCGTGGTGTTCCGCAATGCGCTGGATGCCCGCCACATCGCAAGGAACTCCGAAGCAGTGGGTGGCAAGAATTGCCGAAGTGCGCGGCGTTATCTTGCGCTCCAGATCTTCCAGGTCAATGTTATACCCGTGAGACTCAATGTCCACAAAAACAGGTCGGCATCCGCTCCAGTGGATGCTGCTTGTCGTGGCAATGTACGAGAAGGCTGTCGTGAGGATTTCTCCGGATAAATTCAACGCTCGAATAGCCAAATGCAACGCAATCGTTCCGCTTGACACCAAGTTGACCTTTGGCAACGCCAATTTGGATTGGAGTTGCTCCTCCAAAGCATTGACGCAGGAACCTTCGTTGGTAAGCCATCCTGAAGCGAATATGGCATCCACCTGAGATTTGTAATCGTCTAAAGGGGGCAGAAAAGGCCGGGTTACCGGATAATTTTTTACTTTCATGCGCTGAGTTTATGACTTGATTTTCGCAGGGACACCGACGACAAGCACACCCGGAGGAACGTCAGCTATGACAGCGGCGCCTGCTCCTACGAAAGCGCCTGCTCCGATTACAACTCCTTGTCGCGTACTTGCTCCTATACCGACGGTCGCGAGCGACTTTACGACGGTATCAGACGAAAGGTGCGCCCCGGGATTGACCTGTGCCAGGTTCTCAATGATGCAGTGGTGACCGATGCTGCAATTGCGCGAAATCGAGACGCCAGCGCCAATACGGCTTCCAAAGGATACCGTCGCATTTGGATGGATCCAAGTAGCAGGACCGATGTGCACCGACTCAGCAATAACCGCCGAAGGGTGGACAACCGACTCAACAGAATTCAATGAAAAACCAGGAATGTGTTCCAAGTCCCGCTCAAAAGCCTGGGGCACGCGGCCACTTTTTACTGCAGTGACCGTTCTCCATTCAAACGTTTCTCGAGTCGCCTGCGTGTGCGGCAAGAACTCATAGCCTCCCAGACGATCCAGGAACAACATCGAATTGGAATCCAACGTTGGAAGTGGCAAATTCAACACAAATCGAATGTGCAACTCCGCCATCGACACCCCTTCACATTGGGCAAGCAGGTCCAATAGCACGCCCGTCGTGCGCGGGCAGAAACCCAATGCATTGAATCGTTTCGTTTTCATTTCAAATTACGATGCGAATTGTAGAATCCCATTTCTCCGAACTCTTTGGCCGTGCAAAGTTTGCGTTCGCTCAATTCCATCAGCGCATGCAGCCGTTTCAATAAGGTCAAATTCGTAGCTGGTCGATTTCGGTCACGGTCAAACCATGTGTTGTCCTCCAACCCGATGCGAACACCTAAATTCAAGGATAAAGCCATCATATGGCTATCGAACTGCGTTTGCCCAATACCCGCCAAAGCAATGTAGCTATTCTCTGGTGCGTCCTGCAGCAAAGCGCCTACCGACGATGGATTCAACTGCGCACCAGCAATGTTTCCCAATAGAATGTTGATGTAAAAGGGCGCTTCAACAAGCCCTTTTCGCTGCAGGTAGTGGAGGTAATTCATCATTCCGAGATCGAAAACTTCGAGCTCGGGTTTCGCTCCAGCCTCGCGGATGTTGGCCGCAAGTTGCCGGATGGTATCCGGTGCATTCAAAGAAGCTTGGGAAAAGAAGTTCAACGAAGAAAGAGTTAGTGAGGCCAAGTCCGGTTTCAAACTCAACACTTCCGAACGGAGCACCGGATCAACCACGTTCCTTCCGCTTAACGATGTGCAGATAACCAAATCAGGACAGTGCGCTCGTATGCCCTCCAAAATGGGAGCATAATCCTCTACCTTAGAGGACGGGGTCGCATCCGCGTTTCTGGCATGAAGGTGCACCATGGTAATGCCAACCTCTTGCGCCTCGTGCACTTGCTCAACGATTTCATGAGCCTGCAGCGGCACGGAGGGCGCCGTTTGCTTCGTCGGCACCATTCCAGTTGGGGTAAAATTGACAACCATTATGTTGTCTACGGACATCCATCAATTTAGTTTCAGATTCACATCTCCGAACTTCAGCCCCAAGGAGAACGGATTCCACCGGTGTGCCAAAACAAGACCGGATCTGTTGAGCCCACCTCCCCATTTCGTATCATTCGATCTAGGCCGAAAAACGGCTTTCCCTTATAAGTTGGGTCAGTTTTGAACTGTCGATTTTTGCGCAGCAGGCCTTGAAACCAAAAATCCCCGCACCTGTTAAAGATGCGAGGATTTTGAAAGTAGCCCGTAGGGGAATCAAACCCCATTTTAGCGCGTAAAAACGATTCAAAGAATCAGTGCTCGTGATGAGGACAGAAGTCCTGATATGATCCGTAATCGAGACAACAAATCGAACTCAAAGGATA
>CAJQMI010000059.1 GCA_905479395.1 uncultured Flavobacteriales bacterium | reverse complement strand
AGACGATGGCGAAAAACGTCAAGAAAAAGAAGAAAGTGGTAGTCGAGGCTACAGGCCAAGTGCATATCCACTCATCCTTCAACAACATCATCATTTCGTTGACCAACAACAACGGGCAAGTGATCTCTTGGTCCAGTGCCGGAAAGATGGGTTTCCGGGGCTCTAAGAAGAACACTCCCTATGCTGCTCAAGTAGCAGCAGAAGATTGCGGCCGTGAGGCACACGATCTAGGTCTTCGCAAGATTCGTGCTTTTGTAAAAGGTCCCGGTGCGGGCCGCGAAAGCGCAATGCGTGCGTTGCACAACATGGGAATTGAGGTCATCGAGATCATCGATGTCACACCGTTCCCGCACAATGGATGCCGCCCACCAAAGCGTCGTCGCGTATAATCTCATCGTCGAACCAGAATAGAATATAACGATATGGCACGTTTTCGCGGACCCAAATCAAAAATCAGTCGCCGATTTAAAGAGGCGATTTTCGGACCTGACAAGGCACTAGAACGCCGTCCTTACGGACCAGGGCAACACGGCAATACCCGCCGCCGAAAGAAAGAATCAGAGTACTCTGTGCAGTTGGCTGAAAAGCAAAAGGCAAAGTACACTTACGGCATCTTGGAGAAGCAGTTCTCCAACATGTTCAAGCAAGCCAATGCGCGTCAGGGCATTACTGGTGAAATTTTGCTTCAATTCTGCGAGAGCAGATTGGACAATGTTGTCTTCCGTCTCGGATTGGCGAATTCTCGCCGAGGTGCACGCCAGTTGGTGTCACACCGACACATCATGGTCAACGGTCACCTAGTCAATATCCCTTCTTACCGAATGCGTCCTGGTGATGTTGTTTCTGTGCGAGAGAAGAGCAAGTCACTTGCAGTGATCACTAGCTCGTTGAGCGCAGCACCGAAGCGTTTGGAGTGGTTGGATTGGAACGTTCAGCATATGTCTGGAACATTCCTCAGCGTTCCATTGCGCGATCAGATCCCTGAGAACATCAAGGAGTCGCTCATCGTCGAATTGTACTCGAAGTAAACCAAATCCTTTCAGCAAATGGCTATTCTCGATTTTCAGAAACCAGACAAGGTCATCATGTTGGACTCTTCCGAGTTCAACGGCCGATTTGAATTCCGCCCGCTCGAACCCGGATTTGGAATCACCGTAGGAAATGCTTTGCGACGCATCATGCTCTCTTCACTCGAGGGCTATGCCATCACAAGCGTAAAAATTGACGGTGTAGAGCACGAATACTCAACCATTAAAGGTGTTCAAGAAGACGTTACAGAAATGATTTTGAACCTCAAGCAGGTTCGTTTCAAACGTCAAATTGAAGGCTCAGAGGGGGAAACAGTGACCGTAAAAGTTGCCAGCAATAAGCTCTTTACTGCAGGCGATATTGGTCAATTTACCAGTGCTTTCCAAGTGATGAATCCCGATCAGGTGATTTGCAACATGGATGAGAAGGTAAACTTGAACATGGAGATTGTAATCAGCAAGGGACGTGGCTACGTTCAGGCTGAAGACAACAAGCGCGAAGGCGCAGCGATCGGCACGATTTCCATGGATGCGATCTTTACTCCCATCCGCAACGTCCAGTACGACGTGGAGAACTTCCGAGTAGAGCAACGAACCGACTATGAGAAACTCAATCTTCAAATCGAGTGTGATGGCAGCATCACACCGAAGGATGCTTTGCAAGAAGCAGCAAAGATTTTGATTCAACATTTCATGCTCTTCAGCGACGAGCGCATTTCTCTTGAATTGGAGGAACGTGTTGAAGTGGAAGAGTTTGACGAAACCAGCTTGCACATGCGCCAGTTGCTCAAGACTAAATTGAGTGACATGGATTTGAGTGTTCGCGCCTTGAATTGCTTGAAGGCTGCAGACATCGAAACATTGGGTGAACTGGTAAGCTATAACAAGAACGACCTATTGAAATTCCGTAACTTCGGTAAGAAGTCATTGACGGAATTGGAAGATTTGGTTGAGGGTAAGAATCTCACATTCGGAATGGATGTGAGCAAGTACAAACTCGACAAAGAGTGAAGTCATGCGGCACAATAAGAATTTCAACCACCTCGGTCGCAAGACCGCACACCGCAAAGCCATGCTTTCGAACATGGCGTGCTCATTGATTGAGCATAAGCGAATCAATACAACAGTTGCCAAGGCGAAAGCTTTGCGTCAATTTTTCGAGCCGCTTGTGACTCGCTCAAAGGACGATACGACGCACAGTCGTCGTGTAGCTTTTCGTGCACTTGGCAACAAGTATGCTGTCACAGAGCTTTTCCGTGAAGTAGGGCCGAAAGTTTCAACGCGTGACGGAGGATACACTCGAATCATTCGCACTGGGAATCGTCTCGGTGACAATGCTGAAATGTGTCTGATGGAGCTTGTTGACTTCAATGAGATCTACGGAACAGAAGCAAAGAAGAAGCGATCACGACGTTCACGTCGTGGTGGAGCGACCACTGCTGCCGCTGCTGAAACAACGACTGCAGAAGCGGTTGTTGAAGAGGCACCAGTTGCGGAGGCTGCTGTGGAGGAAGCTCCAGTAGCAGAGGATGCGCCTGCAACGGACGAAGCGCCTGCAGCGGACGAAGCTCCTGCAGCAGACGAAGCTGAAGAAAAGAAAGACTGATTCATCGTTTGGTCGATGTTGAAACGGGAGGCGAGAGCCTCCCGTTTTTTGTTGACTGATTTTTGAAAACTGCATTGAAATTGGTGCATGTGCTCCGAGGTGATGCTCATGGCTCATATTATCTTTGTACCATGGCAAAATCTCGCGAGACAAAAAATCCAGCAGTTCTCATCTTGGCTGACGGAACACGTTTTGAAGGGCATGCAGCAGGTGCAGTCGGCATCACCACGGGTGAAATTGCTTTCAATACAGGCATGTATGGTTATCAAGAGATTTTCACGGATCCGAGTTATCACCGGCAAATCTTAGTGATGGCTACTTCGCACATCGGGAATTATGGTGTGCATGAGGAGGAAGTTGAATCTAGCCGGGTGCAAATAGCTGGTTTGGTGACGAAGAATTTTTCGTCAATTGCAAGCCGCGTTGGAGGCAACGGTACCCTTCAAGATTACATGGAGAGGGACAAAGTTGTTGGTATTTGCGATTTGGATACGCGAGCCTTGGTGCGTCACATTCGCCAATCGGGTGCTATGAATGCAATCATTTGCAGCGATGGGACCAGTGAAGCCACTTTGGTAGAGATGTTGAATGCCGTACCCTCGATGGCTGGCATGGAGCTAAGCAGTGAAGTCACGTGCTCAGAGGCTTACGACGCTCCTGCAACGGTTGATTCAAAATGCAAAGTGGCTTTGCTCGATTTGGGAGTGAAGACAAACATCATACGTTGCCTCACCGATCGTGGTTGTGACGTTCGTGTGTTTCCAATGGCAACAACAGCGGATGAAATGCTTGCTTGGTCTCCAGATGGTATTATGCTGTCAAATGGTCCGGGTGATCCCGGAGCCATGCTTGAGACGATCGAGACAGTGAAGAAACTCGTCACTGGCGGAAAGCCGATTTTTGGCATTTGTCTTGGGCATCAAGTTTTGGCGTTGAGTCAGGGCTTGAAGACCATTAAAATGTTTAACGGACACCGTGGAGTGAATCATCCCATCAAGAATCTGATTACGGGCAAGGCTGAGATTACCTCGCAGAACCACGGATTTGTTGTTGATCGGGATTCGGTAGAAGCAAATCAAGCGGTGGAGGTAACGCATACGCACTTGAATGATGATACTGTTGCAGGAATTGCAATTACAGGACAGCCAGTATTTTCAGTGCAGTACCATCCTGAAGCTTCGGCAGGGCCGCACGATAGCCGCTATCTTTTCGATCAATTCGTTGAGAATATGACACGTGTGGAGGTCCTCGCTTGATTGCGTACCTTCGCGTCGCGTTTAAGCAATCGCCTGGAAATGTCCCAGGCTGTGCGCCTTGCACAACACCAACTTTTTACAGATTACAATGAGCTACATTGATCACGTTCAGGCCCGTCAAATTCTTGATTCTCGCGGCAACCCTACCATCGAAGTAGATGTTATAACTGGCGATGGCTCCATGGGCCGAGCTGCAGTTCCGTCTGGCGCTTCAACTGGAATACATGAGGCCGTTGAGTTGCGTGATGGTGAGAAAGAGTGGATGGGCAAAGGCGTTTCACAGGCTATAAAGCACGTGAATGAGGTGTTGGGCGATGAACTCAACGGATTCGATGTGTTTGACCAGCGTGCGATAGATCAAATCATGATTGATTTGGATGGCACGGCCAACAAGGGCAAAATTGGAGCCAACGCTATTTTGGGTGTATCCCTTGCTGTGGCTCATGCTGCAGCAGATTGCTCAGGTCAGCCATTGTACCGATACGTGGGTGGTGTCAACGCTCATACGTTGCCCGTGCCTATGATGAACATCTTGAACGGTGGATCACATGCGGACAATAAAATTGACATTCAGGAATTCATGGTTATGCCTGTCGGTGCGGAGACTTTCTCAGATGGACTGCGCATGGGAACAGAGGTTTTCCATTCCTTGAAGAAGGTCTTGCAGAAACGCGGACACTCGACGAATGTGGGCGATGAGGGTGGATTTGCGCCGAACTTAGGTTCCAATCAGGAAGCCATTGAGGTTGTGATTGAGGCTGTTGAAAAGGCAGGCTACCGTCCGGGTGAAGATTTGTTGATTGCATTGGACGCAGCTGCGTCTGAGTTCTATCACGCTGAAAGCAACCGTTACATTTTCGAATCAACTGGCGATAAAATGACGGGTTCCGAACTCGTAGATTTTTGGAAAGGTTGGTCAGATAAGTATCCGATCATAAGCATTGAGGATGGCTTGGCAGAAGATGACTGGGATGCTTGGAAACAATTGACGGATGCCGTTGGCGATAAAGTCCAATTGGTCGGTGATGATTTGTTCGTTACCAACACACACCGTTTGGCGCGTGGCATTGAGAACAACATTGCGAATTCGATTCTTGTCAAAGTCAATCAAATTGGAACACTCACCGAAACGATTGATGCTGTGAGCCTTGCACACCGCAGTGGTTACACCAGTGTGATGAGTCACCGAAGTGGAGAGACAGAGGACACGACGATCGCGGATTTAGCTGTGGCTTTGAATACAGGGCAAATCAAGACAGGATCGGCCAGCCGGTCAGATCGAGTTGCGAAGTACAATCAGTTGCTCCGCATTGAAGAAGAATTGGGAGAGGCTGCGATTTACCGCGGCACTGCCTTCCGAGGATAAACCCCGATCTGGGGTTTAGTCTTTGCTGAAGTCGGCCGCATCGATTTGACCGGGGACTTGCAGCAGCAAGCCGTAGATTCTGAACTCGGTGCGCTCATTTTCTTCGTGGCAATAAAACGCACAAGGCTCTCCAGGCTCGCAATCATTGCTGATTTCTGAGATTCCTTTGCCAAGGCTGAGCAGTTGCTTGGAAGAAACTCCACGCCGCAGCAATGCTGTTTCCAATTGGATGCCTCGGTTCTTAGAGAGGCGGTTGGAAGGTTCGTCTGACTTGTCCAATTCCGAGGCATCTTCATGGGTTCTGATTTCCATGAAAATGTCAGGATTGAGCTTGAGGAAATCCGCCAATTCATCCAATTCGAGTTGCCCTTTTCGGGAGAGTTTACTGGTGCCTTCTGACCATTCGATTGCTGCCAATTGGAAAGGTGTGCCTCCCATGTATTTTGAGGCGAAGTTTGCGTCATTCAGCATCCGAACCTTGGCCATTGCAATGTCCCATTGACCCGTGGTTTCAGTTGTGGTGACGATCGTTTGTTCGAGAATGAACCCTGGAGCGCTTGCTTCGACCCGATAAGCCCTGTTCGGAGGTAAGCTCACCGAGGCGTATCCGTTGATGTCTGTGCGCAAGTCCCATGCTGAGCCGTCGCGTGTGTCAATCCATCGAAGAGATACACGTGGCAATGCCATCCCAGAGCTATAGTCTGTGACTTGAATCTCGATGGTCGTGGGAGTTTCGATTGAGCTCAGCCGGTAGACTTGATCCCACCCCGATCGATTCGAGCAGACGAATGCAGATCCATCGTCATACGGAGCGTAGGAAAAGTCGTCGGCTAAGGTGTTCACCGGGAAACCCATTCGGATCGGTTTGGTCCAGGCAGATCCATCGCGCCAATGCCGTTTTGCGAGCTCTACGGTGGGGTCAATCTCCGTCCAAAACACGTCCAGTCCGCCAAGAGTTGGGTGACCGTTAGAGGCGAAGTACAGCCGGCCATTGCCGTCCAATGCGGGGAATACATCGTCTCCTTCAGAGTTCACTTCAGGTCCCAGATTCAAGGGCTCTTCCCAAAAAGTTCCGTTGCGCTCTGATACCCAAATATCCATTCCGCCTTGTGATTCAGGCGAGGGGATATCCGATGCGAAATACATTTTAGTGCCATCTGGAGACCAAGTGGGGTGCGCAAAAACATAGCCCTTCTCAACAAATGGGAAAGGTCGTGACTCACTCCACGCTCCGCTGGCTGTGCGGCTGGAAATGAGCAATTGGAATCCACCAACTTGTGGGTCACCGAACCAACCGAGGCCGTCGGGGTTTTTCTTGGAATACGCAATGGATCGACCATTGGGGGAGATGTTGACCATTCCGTCATGTTCTGGCAAATCCCATATTTCAATGTCTGCAGCCTTCATCACTTTGCGTGTGGATGACTTGAGATCCATGCTCCAGGTTTCATTGCGGTCCAGGCGGGCGTAGTGATCTGTCTCTCCCCATCTCCAGGGTTCACTCGAGAAGTAGAGTTTGTCGCCGCTGATGCGGGGCGAAGATGCGGTTTCGTGCAATGGCAAAAGCAATGCCTGAGCTTCCCAAAATCGTTGGTCTTCGATCACCTCCAGTTGCTGCTCGCAATTGTTCCAGAGTTGTTGGGTGTATGCGTTTACGTCTTTTTGTGCTGCGAGGGGTTGAAGAACATCGCTCGCCTCGAGGTACTTGGCCTCGTTCATGAGCGCAGTGGCCCAGTGTTGGCGATCTTCTCGGCTCAAATTTGCGCGCAAATCCAATTCTTCGAAACTGCGCGACGCATTGGCATAATCTCCAACGATGAGTTGACTTTGACCGAGCAGACGAAGTGCCATGGTGTCATTGGGCCATTGTGCCCAAGCTTGCTGAAAGCTCGAAATAGCTTCGGGATATTGCTTTTTTTCGTAAGCCCTGATCCCTTTCCAAAAATAGCGTGAATTGCAAGAGCTGAATGAGAACAGCGCAACGAGAGCCAACGCTCCAAGTGCGTTTAATCTGGTCAAATGAGAAAATCGAATCATGGTAAGGCTTTTTCGAAAAGGTGCGTGGTCGATGGCAACACCCAAGAAGATGATGCTTACGCAATGTTATTCGAAAAAACGAGGGTTATTACAGCACGTCTTCGCGGTCTTTCCACATTGCAATATGGGATAATGCGATCCCCGCGGCGACCGAAACATTCAGTGATCCCGTATCACCAACCATGGGCAATCGCACGCCCTCACTGCAGTTTCGGAAGACTGCATTGGAAATCCCGCGTTCTTCGTCACCGACAACAAGGCAAATGGAGCCCTCGATTTTCGACTCATGAATGGAGTCATCTGCTTTTTCGCTCAAGGCGACCGGTTGGATTCCGTGTTGAGCCATCATTTTGATGGCGTTGGCCATGTCGGGAACACGGGCCACGGGCAGTCGCATCAAAGCGCCAGAGGAAGATTTGATTGCATCTTCTTGGATGGGTGCGACGCCTGACATTGGTATCACCAGAGCGGTAGCACCAAAACACTCAGCGCTGCGGGCAATGGCTCCGATGTTGCGCACATCGGTCACTCCGTCAACAGCAACCAGCAATGGTGTCTCACCTGATTCAAATGTTCGGGCAATCAACTCTTCCAAAGGCTGGTATGTGATTGGAGAAAGGAAGGCGATGATTCCTTGATGGTTTTTCGCTGTGATTCGCAAGAGTTTCTCTTTCGGAACGCGTTGCACCGGAATGTTCAATTCATGAAGTTTTTGCATCAGAGCTCCTGTGCGTTCTCCTTTTTCATCCCGTTGGATCATCACCCGTTGGAATTCTTTGCCCGTTTCCAATGCTTCGAGTACGGGATGCCATCCCATGACGAACGTATCACTTGGCGGTCGTTTGCGGTGTTGCACCTGCGGACGGTCAGATCGATTTGGTTCGAATGAACGTTGACGTTTGTCGGAGCCAGAGCTTCGAGAAGGTTGAGATGAAGGCAAATCGAAAGGCATGGAGGACGGGATTGATTGACGCAAAGGTACCTTGGAATTCAATCAGGCTGAATCCGACCGTTCCGCCAATTGGTCACCATGCGATCCCATGGGATACGGTATTGAATGCTTCTACCCAGTTTGTAGAAAGAAGGATCCCACGGATGTTCTTGGCGAAGGAATCGCATGTTGATAGCATTGGTGGATCCCTCTTCACCATAGAGCCACCATTCGCTGTCGTTGGTCCTGCGAATTTTATCCGGAATGCCAAACACAATGTGCACCATTCCGCGATCGGTTTTCCAGCCGGGAACGACACCTGAAAAGAAGCGGTTCGCCTCCTCGACTCGGCTGTAGTATATCTTGATAAGCTCTGCCGCTGATTCCTTGTTGTTTCCACAATTTAACCAGAATGCGTCCAAAGCTGCTTTCGGGTCAGAGGATTCTTCCATGCGTTGAAATTCCCCGCGGGAGGAAATGTAACGGCTTGAAGCGATGAGCAACCGGACATCACGAACATATGGAAAATCGAAATCAACGCCATTGATGACTTGTGTCACATCGATTTTACCCGCGCCATTGGGGGTCCCAAGCACATTGATTCCTGGCTGGATGATGTAACCACTCCATCCAGAATCATCGATTTTCCAATCGGATCTAATCTTCGGTTGGAGGGTGTCGGTTTGATTGTTGCTTCGCGTAAATGGGGGAGATGGCAGGCGATGTGGAACTTCCACACTGGCGTGCTGCCACTTGGATCCGATGGGCGCTGAGAAATAAACAGTGTCTCCGCTTGTTGCATGACGACCAAAGAGCGGCCATCCATCAGAAGTGTACGGATGAACAATCGACTCCCATGCTGGAATGAGTGCCCTCCAGGGGTAGTTGCTGTTTCGATGATGGTCAATGAATGACGCTTTGACGGTGGTGGCCCCTTCTTGCCACGGAGCACCAATGTCCAAGCGGTCAACGCGCCAGGTTTTTCTTCCCGATTGCTCAATGCCTGATTCCAAGGTGTCCAGCCAAGACGTTTCAAGCCCTCCGATGTTCATGGACAAGTGCGCAAAAAAGGGCGAAGTTGGATCATCTCTCAAATAAAGACACTCTTCACGGTCCCACTCCACAAATACATCCAAAGAGTCCCTGCCAGCCGGGATCAAAGAGGATTCTGCGTGCAACAAATTGGCCTCATAATCGTAGGGGCGTTGGGTCGAATTGGTAGCCGAAGTGTTCAACCCCAATTGACAGCCCATGGTGCCCATGGACATTGCTATTAAAATCAGAGTGGTGATAAATACTAAACGGGACATGCGGGCAAGATAAGTTGAAACGTAACCTTACAGTCTCAAGCTGCGTATGCGAATCGAATAAACACCTCTAACCATGACACGTATTTTACAATGGACTTTGGGGTTGTTGCTTGCAACAACATTGTTGGCTTCTTGTGCTACGAGTTATTCTGCCTGCGCGGCTTACGCAGAGGTAGAAGCTTGCGAGTGATTAAAGCCAGTCAAAGGTCACTTCCTTTTCTGTTCCTGAACTCAAGGAATGGGCGACGGGGCAAGCACGGGTTGTGCGCTCCAAGATGGTTCGTTGTTGGTCTGTTAGGCCTTCGATGCGAACCTCCAATGCTACCCTAATTTTTCCGATGCGTCTTGGGTTCGTAGCCATGGTTTTCCAGACGTCGGCTTTCATCTCAACGTTTTCGTATCCCATGTCGCGGGCTTTGATTCCGAGGATGGTCATCACACAACTCGCCAACGCTGAGCAAACAAGGTCAGTGGGTGAAAATGACTCTCCCTTTCCATTGTTGTCGACAGGTGCATCTGTAACGACGACCTCCCCTGATCTGTGGTGTGTAATGGAAGTGCGCAAATCTCCTTGGTAAAGCAGGCTGTAATCGGCGGAATTGTTCATGGCATTAATCGTGTTGAGCGTCTTATGAAATTACCAACAGTTGCAAAGGTGCGAAGGACCTGGCAACTTACGTGTTAAATTTGACACGATGTTAAGTGTTCATCCATCATACGTTTTGTGTTCAGCTGTTCAGCGAGCTTTTCTGTTCACCTTGTTGGGGGTGATTGGCTTGTGCCCGGAAATGGAGGCGCAAAAGTTGTCCGGGGAAGAAGCGGTTTATGCGGATGGAGAAGCGAAGATTCCGTTGACCGATGAATTGCAATTTGGGGTGATGATGCACACCCAAGGAGGAGGCGTTACGATTCGCAAAGGCAATTACAAAGGAGCATCTCGAATTGGATGGTTTGGTGCGGATTTGATCCTTCTCAAGCATCCGAAAGAAATCAAGATTTCAAATCCGATTTACGAGAATGGAAGGTCCTATGTTTATGGCAAACAGAATGCGTTTCAAATGTTGCGTCTTTGGCGAGGTCACCAAAAGCTTCGCTCCGAAAAACTTCGAAAAGATGCGGTGCGATTGAGCACACATTGGCGCTATGGTTTCACGCTGGGCGTTCTGAAACCCGTGTATTTGGAAATAGGATATCCGGATATTCCTTACGACTACATCGCGACGGAAGTTTATGATGCCAATGCGCACTTCTCCGACAACATATATGGGCAAGCGAGTTGGAGCAATGGACTGGACCAATTGGATTTGGTTCCAGGCCTTCACATGAGTTATGGCTTGGATTTCGAGTATGGAAACGAGCGTTTTGAGCAACGAACGCTTTCTGCGGGAATTGCGTGCGATGCTTTCTTGAGCCCACCCGAAATCTTTGCGGCAGGTTTTGAACAGAATCGTCGGCTTTTTGTCACTTTGTTTGCGACCTTTGAACTAGGAAGAAACTGGACGCGATAATTGAAGAATACATGACCACGCCGACGACACCATCCAACGATCCGAATTCCAACGGTTTTCGCACGCCGAAGCCCAAGTGGTTGCGCGTCAAATTGCCGACGGGCAAGGAGTACAAGGAGGTGCGTGAAATTGTGTCGGAGCACAAGCTGCACACCATCTGTGAGAGCGGGCACTGCCCAAACATGGGAGAGTGCTGGGGAGCGGGCACAGCTACCTTTATGATCTTGGGTAACATTTGCACACGCAGTTGTGGTTTTTGCAACGTTGCCACCGGGAAGCCACTGGAAGTTGATGTTTTCGAGCCTGGTCGGGTAGCGAAATCAGTAAAATTGATGGGGGTTAAGCATGCGGTAATTACTTCAGTTGATCGGGACGACCTCCCCGACGGCGGAAGTGAAATATGGGCGCAGACCGTTCGTGCAATTCGCAAGCAGAGCCCGGGAACGACACTTGAAACATTGATTCCGGATTTTGCGGGAAAATGGGAGAATCTAATGCCCATCATTCAAGTGGCGCCGGAAATTGTTTCGCACAACTTGGAGACAGTGCGCCGCATGACCAAAGAAGTGCGCATTCAGGCCAAATATGACCGCAGCCTTGAAGTGCTGCGCAGGCTCAGAAAAGCAGGTATAAAAACAAAATCGGGCATCATGATGGGGCTCGGCGAAACCGTGGATGAGGTGATTGAAGCCATGGATGATCTGCGCAGTGTCGATTGTCAAGTTTTGACTTTGGGCCAATACCTTCAGCCTTCTCCAAAGCACCTTCCTGTCGCAGAGTTTATTCATCCCGATGTCTTTACAGAGCTCAAGTCCATCGGACTCGAGAAAGGTTTTCGGTTTGTCGAAAGTGGGCCTCTTGTGCGGTCGAGTTATCACGCTGAAAAACACCTTTTCTGACCTGCCGCCATCGGGCACTGGTTGTTTTTTTTGAGCATTTAAACAGCTGTTTTCTCCCTGTGGTACTGCGATTTAAGCTGTTCATTCCCTTGGCTTCGGATTTGGTGCGGAAGTGATGAACACAAATGCTTGACACGCACTTGGTTTGTTGTAACTTTCGAATTCCTGATTGGATAAAACTGTAACCATGCAATTGAAGACGATTTTCACTGCCTCCGCGGCAGTAGCGCTAGCCCTTACAGGCTGGCAGATCAGCAACGCTGATACCTCAGCCAACGCTTTGGACTACACCCCACGTGTTGAAGAAGCCAAATCTCAAGCTCCTGATGGTGCTTGGGAAATACAGCAAAAAATGCTGGGTGACATTGAAACTGGAGAGATCAATTCCGAAGGCTTGCGAGAGCTGAGAGGTGAAGTGACGCGCTTCGCGGCGCAACAGAGTCTTGACGGTCGAGCTACCGATCACTATTGGAACGAAATGGGCCCCGACAACATCGGAGGTCGAACGCGAGCCATTGCAGCTGTTATTCCCGAGGACGGAAGCGAAGAAACAGTGCTTTATGCAGGTGCCATTTCAGGTGGACTTTGGAAAAGTGATAATGGAGGCAACGATTGGAACCAGATGTTTGGACTGGACCAGATGGTTGTGGGTTCTGTCGCTGTAGCAGGAAACGGTGCAGTGTACGTTGGATCAGGTTCCATTTATGACGGAGGCAGCGGAGACGGAGGCAGCGGTTTCCGTGGCCGAGGCATCTGGTGGTCAGCTGACGGAGAAAACTTCGAGTTGGTAGAAGGCACAGATCCAGGAGAATTCAACTCAGGAGATTTCTCTGCGGTTGATGCAATGGTTGCTGATCCAAATTTCCCCAACCGAGTTTGGTTTGGAAGCAACGCTGGATACGGTTTCATTGATGATGGAGTTATGACAATGAGCCCGAGCGATGACATCAGTGGTGCGGTAGGCGACATTGCCATAGCAGCTGATGGTGCATACATGTTGATTGGTATGAACAATTGCAGGGTATTCCGCTCGGATGACAATACGTTTACAACGTTCACCAGCATGTCTGGTTCAAACAACGATGAAACAGTCTTGCCCCAAAGTGGAAATGGGCGTGTCCGCGTAGCAATTTCTCTTGATGATTCAGACCACGCTTTTGCCGTGTTTGCAACGAGCGGTGGTTTGTTTGGAGGTCTTTATCACACCGGGAATGCAGGAGACATTTGGAGCAATGTCTGGCCAAACGAAATTGATGAGGCCACTCCACTACCACGGGCTCAAGGCATTTATGACTTGGCACTTGGGGTCAAGAAGGGTCAACCCGATTTGGCTTACGTCGGAGGCATAGAATTGTGGCGCTCCGGTCCGAGCCAACAGGCCGAATTGGCGGCTTACGCGTTCGATTTTGCCGGCACGGACATTGATGTGCACGCGGATGTGCACGAAGTCATGTTCACGCCTTCTGGCAACATGTATGTCGCAACGGACGGTGGGATTTATAAGAGTACGGATGGCGGACAGTCATACAACGACATCAACCGAGATTATTCAGTCACGCAATTTTACGGTATGGACCATAGTGCGCGCAGCGCAGTGCTCGGAGGAACCCAAGACAATGGTTCATTATTCATTCCTGCAAACGGTTACTTCTTGAGCGATCAAGAAGCGGTTGAGGTGCAGGGAGGGGATGGTTTTGATTGTTCAATCTCCCAGGTCACTGAGGCAGAGGGCTATGACTACGCTTTTTATGCCACTTCACAGAATGGAGGACTTGGGCGCGGCACAGTGGGCCAAGGTGATATAGCCAACTATGGCAGTTTCTTCGATGCGAACATCACGGAACTGGCCAATGAGGAAGGTGAAATTGGACAGTTTTATTCGGTTGTGAGATTGTATGAGAATACCGATGACCAGGATTCGCAGCGAAGCGTCGTTTTGGTGAATCCATTTGGCGAAACGGTAACTGATAGCACATTCACGCTTTCGACGTCCAATCAAAATTTGAATTTCGAATACACCTTGCCTGAAGGAGTCGAGTTGGCTTTCTACGAAGAATTGGTTCGTCCTGAGCGTCTTTTGGACGCCCCATTGACTGAAGATCCTGATTACTTTTGGATGGATCCGCAAGAATCCATTGAGCAACTTGAATGCAACGATGACAGCGTTTTGATTGGTCAGGAATTGCAAATCACTGACATCGCACCAGTTGTTGATTCTGTGTACATCGCAGAATGGGATGAGTGGGTGTACAACACGGTTGGTTATGACACCACATTCTCAGAGGTGGACGTGTATGAGGTCAATGTTGTTTGCGACACAATGTATTTTCACGCAAGTGATACCATGATTGACGTCCCTGGACGTCTTCTGGTTAACGATCCTTACACCACCATGACCATCGCTGGTTTCAATGGTGGCAATGGAATCTGGATGACACGTGACGGATTGAATTTCAACACGACCCCAGAATGGGTGCGATTGGACAATGCTCCTGCAGGGGTAGGGACCAAAGCAGTTGAGTTTACCGTCAATATCGAGCCAGAAGCTGGAAACCACATGTTTGTCAGTGGTTGGGATGGAAAGCTCTACCGTTTCAATGGCATGGAAGACATCCATACCCAAGACGATGTGCCCGCAAACATGGGCAAGCAGATCCGGTCACTTGGAGCAGTAATTACAGGCGTATCTGTTGACCCCAATAACCCCAATCACGTTGTGATTTCGGTTGGTGGTTATGGCGCTTTGGCCACAGGTAAAGTGCAAGAAACGTTCAATGCACTGGACGATCAACCTTCTTGGTCGAGCATTTGGAATGAGAGCGGATTGAGCAAGATGCCTTGTTATGATGTCATCATTGATGCGATGGACCCATCAGGGCAGAGCATTGTGGTTGGAACAGAGTACGGCATTTTTGCCACTGACAATGGCGGAGACGATTGGATGATGGCAAATCAAAACATGGCATCAACTGCGGATCAAATCTCAGCTCCTGTGTTTGATGTGAAGCAACAATGGCGTGGCGCTGCACCTTGGATCAACCCTTCAAATCAGGGTGCCATTTATGCCGCTACACACGGACGAGGAATCTTCCGCTCAGATCTATTCTTAGGTGTTGACGAGCCCACTGAAATGGCTTCGCAGGAAGCAAGCAGCTTGATGGTTTATCCAAACCCAGTTTCAGGGGGGACATTCTCAGTTCAGTCAGAGACTTTCAAGGGTGACTTCCAATTGCAAGTGTTTGACATTACGGGCCGTCTAAATGTGGACCAGGCTATCCGCGGTTATGCAGGAGGCCCCATTGTTGTTGATGCAAGCGGCTTGGAGAACGGTCAGTACATCGTCCGTTTAACGAATGGTAAATTCCAGAAGACAGCGAAGTTGTTGGTGCGATAAGCACCGGTTTTGTTGAAGCATTGAAAAACCCCGAGCCATTGACTCGGGGTTTTTTTGTTATCTGTGATGTGTGATTTTGCGTGTGATTTCCCTCCGAGTCGGCCCTTTACGGGCGGTCGAGGTGAGCGACACCTTCTTCAATTCGGACAGAAGTGAAGTGTTGGATCCAGTCCCCGAGATTGATGTAGCGCCCAGCGGTGTTTCCACTGGCTCCAGGCACTTCCAAATCCAAAGGGAGATGCCGATGGCCAAAGATGAAGCAGTCAATCGCTTCGTGGGTCAATTGCTCTTTGCAAAACTGCCAAATCCATTCGTCTTCCGGCCTTCCGACTTGAGAATCCAAATGACCTTTTCGTGCCCTGCTGTTGCGTGAGAAATAAGACGCCAACGGAATGCCTATATCTGGGTGTATGAGTTGGTAGGCGGATTGCAGAAAAGAACTCGTGAAAATGCGCTTTAAACGCTTGTAGCCGGCGTCTCCTGGCCCGATTCCGTCACCATGTCCAATCATGCAACGAAGCCCGTCATACTCCCTTACAATCGGCTCCCGATGCATCGTGACACCCAACTCTTGTTCGAAGTAGCCAAACGTCCACAAATCGTGGTTGCCGGCATGGTAGTGAATGGGAATGCCTGAATCTGCGACACGCGCGATGGCACCGAGCAACCTCACGCCGCCTTTGGGCACAGCGTGTTTGTATTCAAACCAAAAGTCAAAGACGTCGCCGACCAAGTGAATCTCGGTAGCAGGGCCAGCAGCCGCTCTGCCTTTTCCCTGTGCAGCATCCTCTAACCAAGCGATGAAGCGCAATTCGCGTTCCCGGCTATCGCTGGCATTTGGAGCACCAAGGTGCAGGTCTGAGGCGAGGTGAACGCGATGCAAATTTCGTGGCGAGTTTATTGAAGTAACTCGTTGATCTTCTGCTGGAGCGCTCTTCCACGCAGGTGCGTAGCTGCAATCACACCATCTTGGTCAATCAGCACCGCATGTGGAATGCTCGTCACCCCATAGGCGCGAGAAGCGGCATTTTGCCATCCGTTGAGGTCGCTGACATGATTGGGCCAAACCAATCCGTCTTGTTCAATGGCCTGTGCCCAGCGGTCTGCCTGCTTGTCCAAAGAAACAGAGAAGACCTCAAATCCTTGCGATTGGTATTCGTTGTATGCATTGACCACATTTGGATTTTCACGCCGACACGGCCCGCACCAAGACGCCCAGAAATCGAGCAACACGACTTTTCCTTTCAAATCGCTCAGCTTGCGTTCTACGCCGTCGGGGTCGCTCATTGCAATCTCTGGTGCTACATCACCCACTCCATAGAGGCTGTTTTTGGAAGCACGCGCTTTGTTGGCTCCATTGCCTTTTTTGACAACACGTTGGTTTTTCTTTTGAATGATTTGACCAGAAATGGCTGCGGTCAAAGCTTGATGAAATGCTCCAGACCCCATGCGTTCAGCGGTCGATTTCAAGACTTTTTGAAACGTTGCCGTGTTTTTATTGGGATCCAAATGCTCCAGAGGTCCCAATTGTGCAAGGGATCCTTCGTGGCTTCGTAGGAATTCGTTGGCCCATTCATCGGCTTCCCTCTTTTTCTTCATGGATCGGTCGGACAGCGATTGACGGCTTTCGGCGTCGGGCGCTTGTTGCATCATCCCGCGCACCATGCTCAATGTGGTTTGGATGGGCATGGCTTTGGCGTAATATTCATGCACTTCAGAAGTGGGGGTCGAGCCCTTTATTTCGGCATCCACCAGGAATCCAGCTTCGGGCACTTCGGCTGTGATGTAAACCCCCATGGTGCTGTCCATGATGATCACCATCGGAATGGTCCGTGCAACCATGAGTTGATAAAAATCCATCGGAAGCTGGCGATCAATCGGCAGCTCAAACTTTCCGGTCATGTCCGAAGTGCATTCCGCAATGGGAGAGAATCGACCTTGCTGGCCTTCGCGTCCAGGAGTCCACTTGCGCAACTCAATTTCAACGCCTTGTCCGTTGGCATTTGTAAATTGGCCAGCAACGCTATTTTTCTTGACATTTCCTCCGGCACACCCTCCGATTGTCAGCATCAAGGCAGCTATGACAACACTGCTCATCCATTGCGCTGGTCGCATGATTTTCTCCTGTTCCTTCATGATTCAAATATCTTGAATTTTCGCGGCATTCCCGCAGTCATTGTTTGCTTTGCTTGATTGTCGCTCTGAGCCAAGCCTCGAAAGCCTCGTGATCATGCCATTCTGCCTTGATGGCTTCGCATCGGATGTTCATGCCCTGGGCCAATTCAGGCTTGATGCGCATGGCGTCTTTGTCTGTGGTTACGATGGCTTGCAACCGATCGCCTTCCATGATTCGTCGCCAGCGTTTGTAATCCTTTTCGGTGAATGCCCGATGGTCGGGAAAGCATTCTCGTCGCACCACTTGGAATCGCTCGGTGAGTCGATCCATGAATCGCTCAGGCCGCGCAATCCCCGCCACGGCCATAATCCGTTCGCGTCGATCAGGTGAAAGCGTGGCATTTCCATTGGGTGCCTCTGTGCCAGCGGGCCAGTTCAATAGTGTTTGCGGCTGCATGCGGGAGGCGAATACCGGCTGAGGAGTGTTCTCTGCAATGCCATGTGCAGCAGTGGCTTCCAGCATCGACGTTTTCGGGTCGAGGCGTGTGATGATGAGCGCATCAGCACATCGCATCCGTTCGGGTACATCCCTTAGACGTCCGGCGGGGAGCAAGGAGTCGGATGCAATCGGCTGACTCGCGTCGAGCAAGAGCAGAGAAACCGTTGGTTTCAATCTCCGGTGCTGAAAGGCATCATCGCAAACGACCCATTCCAATTCTGGATGCTCGGCTTTCATTTTGATCAGGCCTTTCAACCGATTTTCGCATACTGCCACTGGGGCGTCGGGGAGATTTTTGCGCAACAGCAGGGGTTCGTCGCCGCACTCAATGGCTTGCATGCTCTCGGAAACCCAGAGAAATCCTTTGGTGTTTCTGCCATAACCGCGGCTGAGAACGCCTATTTTATTGAGTCCTATGATGTTTTGTAAGTCCCGAACGACGCGTTCGGTCGTGGGTGTTTTTCCGGTACCACCGACGGTGAGATTGCCCAGAACAATGGTTTTGATGGCGCCAGGTCGCGAACGAAAAACACCCGCATCAAACAACGCGTGACGGAATCGAATGACCGCACCATAAATGGAGGCAAGAGCTTGGAGAATCAGCCTACGAAACATGGCTTAAAAGTACGGGTTGTGAGCACGTGCCATTAAATTTGATGCATGCAAGATGCAAATAACTTGACTGTTCGCGATGTAGCGGCTGCTTTGGAGTCATGGGCTCCTCCTTCGCTGCAGGAATCATATGACAATTCGGGGTTGCTGGTCGGGACAATGTCTGACCCGGTAGCTTCCGTCCTTGTTTCTTTGGATTGCACAGAGGCGGTCGTCCAAGAGGCCATTGAATTGGGGGCCACGATGATTGTTTCCCACCATCCAATTGTTTTCAAAGGATTGAAGCGATTCAACGGTAGCACATATGTGGAACGCACCGTGATGGCAGCTATTGCCCATGGCATCGCTTTGTACGCGATTCATACCAATTTGGACAATGTAGCGGATGGGGTCAACAGTAAGCTGGCACAGCTTGTGGGCTGCATGCCCAATTCCTTGAAGATTTTACGTCCCAAACCCGATGCGCTGATGCAGGTAGTCGTATACGTGCCGAATGCTGATGCACAAGCGGTAAGTGAAGCGATGTTTGCGGCTGGTGCAGGTGAAATCGGCGCCTATGATCAGTGCGGCTGGGTTGTGCCTGGAAAAGGAACATTTAGACCCTTGGACGGAGCCGATCCGCACATTGGCATCATTGGAGAACGCGAGTCAGTTGCGGAATCCAAATTGGAAATGGTGGTGGAACCTTGGAGGTTAGCGGCAGTTTTATCCGCCATGAAAAACACACATCCTTATGAAGAAGTGGCACATGGCGTGTGGCCATTGCAGCAAGTTCATGCGCAAGTGGGCAGTGGAATGCTCGGAGAGTTGCCAGCGCCAATGGAGGAAGAAGCATTTTTAGATGCGGTGAAATCGGCCTTGGGTTGCAATGCCATTCGACACACCAAGCTATTGGGCAATGATATTCGTAAAGTCGCGGTCTGCGGAGGTTCGGGGAGTTTTTTGCTCCAGGATGCAATGCGCGCTGGAGCCGATGTTTTTGTCACGTCAGACTTCAAATACCATGAGTTTTTTGATGCGGATAACCGCATTGTGATTGCTGATGTGGGGCATTATGAAAGTGAATGGCAAACAACAGACCTGATTGTCAACCGCATAAAGAAATATTTCCCTAATTTTGCGGTCCATTTGGCAATGACCAATCCGAATCCTATTCACTATCGCTGAACGCAACATGGCAAAGAAAAAAACCGCATCGACCGCAGAAGACAAGCTGCGAGCATTGTACGATTTGCAACTCATTGATTCCCGCATCGATCGCATCCGCGTCGTACGTGGAGAATTGCCGTTGGAAGTTCAAGACCTTGAGGACGAAATCGCAGGCCTGCGAACGCGCCTTGAGCGCTTGGAAGAGGACCTGGACTTGGTGAACCAGCGCATCTCAGCTTACAAGATCCAGATCGAAGACAGCAAGGTGTTGATTGCGAAATACACTGAGCAGCAAAACAACGTTCGGAACAACCGCGAATTTGAGTCTCTCAACAAGGAGGTTGAATACCAGACATTGGAGATTGAGCTTTGCGAGAAGCGCATTCGCGAGTGTCAGGCACAGGCCGAGCAGAAGACTGAAATCGTATCAACCAGCAAGGAAAAGTTGGAGATGCGCGATGCAGACCTCGAAAGCAAGCAGAAGGAGCTGTCAGAAATCATTTCTGAAACCCAGCAAGAAGAAGATGTTCTTGCTGGATTGAGTGACAAGATGGCCAAGGTCATTGACGACCGATTGCTGGCAAGTTATAAGCGCATCCGCGGAGCGGCCAAAAATGGCCTCGCCGTTGTGCCGATTGAGCGTGAGGCTTCTGCAGGCTCATACATCAAGATTCCACCACAACGTCAAATCGACATTGCTCAGCGTAAGCGCATCATTGTTGATGAGCATAGCGGACGAATTTTGGTTGACAAGGAGTTGGCTGAAGAAGAGATGACGCGCATGGATTCGCAGATTGGGAAGGCGTTGACGAAAGCGAAGAAATAATGCCCTCGGCTTAACCGCCGCTACCACATAAAAAAGGCACCTTTCGAGGTGCCTTTTTTGGTTCTAGTGTTTTGAGGAAGCAGGTTCGCGCAGGCTCAAAGCCGAAAGCCAAAAGCCGCAACCAGCATCCCATGGGTTTGGCGCATGCGTCCGGCATTCAACAGTTCCGGATCGAAAAGGTATATGTCACGTTCGAACTGACTGCGGCGATAGGTCGATGAGGCGTACCATTTTTCTGTTCGGTATCCAAAACCCACGCTTCCGGTATACCGCTTGCTGTCGGTTTGAATTTCTGCTGCTGGTTGATAAGGCGATGTTTCAAGGCCCGCTCCCGCTCGCAGGCGCCACGCCCGCTGAATTCGAATTTCGGCTCCAACTCGCGCGCAATGAGACAATCCGTAAAGCGAAGCCATCGTCTCGTTTTCGTTTTCGAACTTGTAGGCGTCTGGTCCAGAAAGTGCCGTGGGACGTAAATTGCCTGAACCGTAATTGACACGTTCATAATCCGCGGAGATTACACCGTACTTGCCCATGATAAACGCCAATGAAGCCATTGCACGTGATGGGGTGTAAATCACGTATTCCAGTCGATTTAGAGGTGAGTTGTAGTCATAGGACTCGCCAGACTTCAATTCACTCCTCATGTTTGTGGAGTACTCATCGGTGAACGCGATGCGGGTGCGTGTGTGGTAAGCGAGTCCCATGCGCAACCACGGGGAGAGTGCATATTGCATGCCCAGTTTAACGTTGAGGCCGCTCCCTTCTACATTGAGTCGTTCTTGGAATTCCCACGTGTTTAGTTGCAGCGTATCAATCTGTGGTCGCTCGCCATGAATGGCCGTTTCGTCAAATGTTGCATTTACAATTCCGAGGCTGATTCCAAGGCAGAGTCGTTCTTGGTAATTGGAGCCAAAGGCGATGTTCGTCTCATTGAGTTTGCCGCTCCGCTCAATTTTTTTAGTGGCATATGCTCCACCAGAAGGAATGGCAGAAACGTAGGATGTGGGGTTGCCATTGGGGTTGGGATCGAGCAGGAAAGTTTCCCAGGCCAGGTTGGATGTGAAGGGACCTGTTGTGTACAAGTCGCCTGGCAACGATCCTTGGGCTTGGCCGAGGAAAACGTCGAGCAGTGAATTGCCCAATAGCGCATCTTCAATTTCAATTTTTTCATTAAAATTGGCCCTGCGGGATACGCTGATTGCCAATGTGCTCACTGGCCAGTCTGGGTTTACAGAAGGGTAAGTGAGGGCAATGCCCAAGTTGGTGGTGGATCCGCTTATTTGGTTTGCATCTCCAAATTGTCCCGATACATTTAGCCTGGTTTTCTGGGAAGCGAAGCCTGTGGTAAGACTCGCGTCCCCTCGTCGATACAGCCCAATGCCAGCCGGATTTCCGGTCAGGCAAGCTAAATCTGCTCCGAGTGCTCCAAAAGCACCTCCCATTCCCATCGTCCTGGTCGATCCGAGTGATTCGGTAAAGCTGTAACGAAAGACATCTGTTTCATTTTGTCCGTGCAGCTGCGTCGACCAAGCACTCAGGCATGCGGTTAGCAAGCCTAAAATCATGAATGATTGTTGCTTCATCATTTGCCTCCTCCTCGGCTAGAACGGGAATTGCCATTGGAAGAGCCTCTTGGCGAGCTGCCCGAGGAGCGAGTTGAATTGGAGCGAGTTGAATTGGAGCGAGGCGTGCTGGTTGGAACACTGAATGAATTGTTGCTTCCGTTTCCTCCATTGGATCTACTTGATCTGCTTCTGGAATTCCAATTGGAATTGCCGCTGTCGTTATTGGTGTTTCGTGTTGAGCGCGTTTCCGTTTTCTGCGATGCTTGCATCCAGCGATTTTTACGTGTGCCGCGTTCGGGAGTCACAACGGTGGGTTGTACGCTGTTGCTGCTTTCATCTCGCTCTGCTTTGGGACGGACGAGGACTCCTGCATCATCGTAGTTGCTGCCATTGTTGGTGTAGCTCATGATGGGCGTGCGCGTGAAACTTGTCACTCCAGAGCCTTCTCCGTTTATACTGCCAAAATATGGCCCAGCGTTTCCATTGTTGCCCCATCCGGAGTAGCCATTGTTCCAGCCATTGTTCCAACCATTGTTCCATCCATTGTTGCCGTAGGGATTGTTATATCCGTATGGATTATAACCGTTGTTCCAACCGTTGAATCCATAAGGATTGTAGCCCATTGAATTGTAGCCAAATCCATTGTTCATGCCATTCAATCCACCGTAACCCATACCGTATCCCATGCCCATGCCGTTCATCGGATTGAAATAAGACTGAAGTCCGAGGCCGTTGGAGAATGGGCGGTATGGATTGTTGTAGCTTGGTTGGTAGCCGGGCATGCCATAACCACCCACATAACCTTGTCCATATCCGCTTCGGTCAGCGTCGTAGTAATCGTCCTCCATCACATCCTGTGATCCTGCTTGTTCAAGGGCAAAAGCCAAGTATTTGCTATCAGTCACAAATTCTTCGCCACGTCCCAAATACATTTCGTCATCTTCGAGAGCGGTAAAATCAGGAAGGCCTGCGCAGCCTGCGAGAAGAACAGCTGCTACTGCGAAACTCAAGATTCCGCGGTACGGCATTGCGCCGCGAAAAAGTGGGGAGAAAGTCAGTCTAGCCATGGGGAATGTCATTTATCCTGAGAAAGGTACGAAATTGGGTACTTTTGTGACGCACGAGGTCCACGCACCAACTGTTACACAAATCATACCAAACTACCTGAGAAATTGCCATGGCAACAAAATTGACTTCCCGCGAATCGGATTATAGCAAGTGGTACAATGAATTGGTCGTGCAGGCCGATCTCGCACAACACAGTGACGTCAAAGGCTGTATGGTCATCAAGCCTTATGGCTTTGCCATTTGGGAGCGCATGAAAGATGTTTTGGACCAAATGTTCAAGGATACGGGCCACGTGAATGCGTATTTCCCCTTATTCATCCCAAAAAGTTATTTGTCAAAGGAGGCTGCTCACGTCGAGGGATTTGCCAAAGAGTGCGCAGTGGTGACCCACTATCGACTCAAAAATGCCGAGGACGGAAGTGGAATCGTGGTGGATCCAGATGCCAAATTGGAGGAGGAGTTGATTGTACGTCCTACTTCGGAGACAATCATCTGGAACACCTACAAGGATTGGATTCAGAGCTACCGAGATTTGCCTTTGTTGGTGAACCAGTGGGCCAACGTGGTGCGCTGGGAGATGCGGACGCGCTTGTTTTTGCGCACAACTGAATTCCTCTGGCAAGAGGGGCACACAGCGCACGAAACGTCAGATCAGGCCGTGGAAGAAGCACGTAAAATGCTGGAAGTTTATGCTGACTTTGCCGAGGGCTGGATGGCGATGCCTGTATTGAAAGGAGTCAAGTCGGCCAACGAACGTTTTGCGGGTGCAGTGGATACGTATTGCATCGAAGCGATGATGCAAGATGGAAAAGCACTCCAGGCGGGTACATCACACTTTTTGGGACAGAACTTCGCCAAAGCATTTGATGTGAAGTTTGCAACGCGCGAAGGTGGTCAAGAATTGGTATGGGCCACTTCATGGGGCGTTTCGACGCGATTGATGGGGGCGTTGATCATGACGCATTCGGACGATGCAGGATTGGTATTGCCTCCGAAGCTGGCACCCATTGAGGTGGTGCTGGTGCCAATTTACAAAGGCGAAGAGCAGATGGCTGAGATTGTTGGTGCGTTGCAAGGTGTTGCCGATCAGCTAAAGGCTGCTGGCTTCCGCGTGAAATTGGATGACGATGACAGCAAGCGTTCTGGTTGGAAGTTTGCGGAATACGAACTGAAAGGTGTTCCAGTGCGATTGGCCATGGGGCCTCGTGATCTCGCCGGTGGAACGATAGAAGTGGCGCGTCGCGATACCCGAAGCAAAGAGATTGTTCCAATGGACGGCATTCAGAGCCATGTGAAAGGATTGTTAGAGGAGATCCAAACGTCTCTGTTTGACCGCGCTGAAGAACGTCGGACGTCGACAACGACCAGTGTCGATACATGGGAGGAATTCTTGGCCGCATTGGAGGCTGGTGGTTTTGT
Source organism: uncultured Flavobacteriales bacterium (assembly GCA_905479395.1). Classification (GTDB taxonomy): domain Bacteria; phylum Bacteroidota; class Bacteroidia; order Flavobacteriales_D; family Sanyastnellaceae; genus UA16. The sequence continues at coordinate 292 of CAJQMI010000059.1, read as the reverse complement.
GGAAGCCCATTGGGATGGCACTTCAGAAACGGAAGACCTGATCAAAAAAGAAACAAAAGCCACCATCCGTTGCATACCACTTGAGGGCAATGAAGAGACGGGCAAGTGCGTTCGAACAGGAGCGGACAGTTCCCAGCGTGTGGTGTTTGCTCGTGCTTATTGAACCGAAAAACAACCGACCATGGAAAGCAACATGCCCATTGGCTTAAATCCGCAAACCACTCAGGAGCTCACCAAGGGCTTGAATGATTTGCTTGCCGACTTGCAGATTTTTTACCAAAACGTCCGCGGT
>CAJQMI010000058.1 GCA_905479395.1 uncultured Flavobacteriales bacterium | reverse complement strand
GACGCAGAAGTTTTCGGTTGCACTAACGCAAATGCGGCAAACTTCAACTCTGACGCATCTTACGACGACGGTTCTTGCTACGGCGAAAACAATGGTCCTTCTCACGGATTGTCTAACATTGACAACACGACAGAGTGGAACATCTTCCCTAACCCAGTATTCGAAAGCACGTTCAGCGTAAAGTTTGACCGTGAGTTGAACTTGGGCGGAGAGAACATCGTTCTCGAGGTAACAGACATGTCTGGTAAGTCAATCATCTCTCAAGAGGTTGCACAGGAAAACATCATCGGAGGTAACCGCATCATTGTCAAGCACGACTTGGCTGCTGGTAACTACACCGTTGCTGTAAAGCATGCGAGCTTCAGCGATGCTCAAAACATCGTTGTTGCACACTAATTGCAACACCACAGTATTTGAAAAGGGACTCCAGTGGAGTCCCTTTTTTTATGTTCAACAATTCGAAACACCGCCTGAAGTGGAGTACTTTCGCTTCATGCAGTTTACAACGAACCACCTAGCACAAACACTAGTTTTAACAGGCATTCTCACCTTGGGGTGTGCTACGCATCCTCTACCGAATTTGACCGGAACACCTTTCGTTGGAAACATCACAATGCGCAGTGCCGCCATTTGGATCCAATTAGAGAAATCGGATGGAACTCTCGCAGAAATTGAAGTTCTGGATTCTGCACTGATCCAAGTGGGTGTTTTTCCTCTTAAGGAACTGGAGGTTCTAGGAAATTGGCTCTGCAGAGCAGGCAACCTTGAACCTGGAACGAGGTATTCCTATCACGTACGATCTGGAAATCAGTCGCTTTCCGACACCTTGCAATTCACGACACAACCTCTCTGGCAATACAGAACGGACCCACCTGCGGTGCGTTTTGCTCTTGGCAGCTGCACTTACATCAACGAAACTTCTTACGATCGTCCTGGCAAACCATACGGAAGCGGATACAGTATCTTCGAGACTATTGCGAATGATGACTTCGATGCCATGTTATGGCTGGGTGACAACATCTATCTAAGAGAGGTCGACTTCGACAGCTTTAGTGGATACGTCCACCGCTACAACCACACTCGAAAAACCAAGCAGCTTCAAACCTTACTGGCTCAAGGTGCTCACTATGCAATTTGGGATGACCACGACTTTGGTCCGAATGACTGTGATGGATCATACGTGCACAAAGATTGGGCGAAAAAGGCCTTTGATTCTTTTTGGGCCAACCCTGAAGGTGTCATCGATGGAGCTCCTGAATTGAATGCCACGACTTTTTCGTTCGGAGATGCAGATGTGTTTTTGCTGGATAACAGGACACACCGCGTCAACCATAAGATGGGAGGGGAGAGTCGAAAAATGCTCGGAAAGGTGCAAATGGAGTGGCTGTTGAACAACCTGAAAAACAGCCGAGCACCCTTTAAGTTGGTCGCTGTCGGCGGTCAAATGGTCAGCGATGCAGCGATATATGAAAATTTCGCTCAATTTCCTGAAGAACGTGATTGGCTCTTCAGCGAACTCAATCGCCTCAATATTAAAGGTGTTGTCTTTTTAACAGGAGATCGCCACAACAGCGAGCTCTCCAAAATGCAGTTGGAAAACGGCAATTGGATCTATGACCTAACAATAAGTCCACTTACGAGCGGAAGCTATGATCACTCAGATGAGCCAAATAGACTCAGAGAAGCTGGAACAATGGTCGGAGACCACAATTATGGAATTGTGGAAATAACAGGACCGAGAAAAGAGCGGACGTTGCGAATGCAAGTGAAAGCGGCAGATGGCTCAATCATTTGGGAAAGAGCAATCGATGCTAACAATGATTATGAACTTAGGCCCTGATCAATGGGAGCGGAGACGGATCACCAATCTTCGTCCAAAAGGAGATCTGTTTGCTTCGGTCTCTGGTCGATTTTTATGAGATAGTTCACTTCGTCAACAGTCAGTCGAAGAGCCCTGCAGATAATCTGCTTGCCTGGCAACTCAAATTCAAATGTATCATGGTCAAAACCATCAGGATATTTCATTTGCAATGTGCTCATAATCTGCTGCGGCAACTTTCGGTAACTCACAATAAGGTTTCTCATCTTGAAGTAATTTTGTTCCTTTACTCTACTCCCGTGTAAAAGGTTACACATGAGGGCCGCATCTCACTATGAATCATGGACACAAACATTAGAAAAGTTCGAAAAGACTACCTGAAGCAAGAGTTGCTCCGATCGGACTTGCCAAGAGATCCAATGGAGCTGCTCGAAGGCTGGATGGCTGACGCTGCGTCAACAGATGCAAGCGATTACAATGCCATGTGCCTGTCGACAGCAAACAAGTCAGGAAGCCCAAGTTCACGGATTGTTTTATTGCGATCAATCTCAGAAATGGGGATTCGCTTTTTCACCAATTATCGCTCGCAGAAAGGCAGAGATATTGAAGAAAACCCAAACGTTTCTGTGAATTTCTTTTGGAAAGAATGGGAGCGACAGATTCGCATTGAAGGAGCCGCTGTAAAGTGCTCCTCTGAGATTAGTGATAGCTATTTTGCATCAAGACCTCGCGGCAGCCAGGAAGGGGCATGGACGTCTATGCAAAGCGCTGCAAACGTTTCTCCGCTGATTGAAGAGCGCGTCAAATCAACGGTTGCTCAGTTTAAAGAGACAGATGTCATTCCAAGACCTGATTTTTGGGGTGGATACGACATCAAAATCGAATCCATAGAATTCTGGCAAGGACGCCCGAGCCGGTTGCACAACCGGTGGAAGTACCTGCGTGATGACTCTTCTGCAACCCAGTGGAGCATTGATCGCTTGGACCCTTGATTCGACTGAGTCAACGTCAATCAATTGACTCGAATCACCAACCCTTTGAGGTACGCTCCTTCAGGGTGAAAAGCACTTACTGGGTGGTCGGGTGGCTGATGAAGTCGGTGTAAAATCTGCACATCTCTGCGGGCCTGGATGGCAGCAGATATGATGGTGTGCGTGAACAAGCGGTCATCAACAGCTTGAGAGCACGAAAAAGTAAAGAGCAGGCTCCCAGGCTTCATTGATTCAAGTGCGCGAGAATTGATGCGTTTATAGCCTTGAACTGCTTTGTGACGTGCAGAAACGCTTTTGGCAAAGGCTGGTGGGTCTAAAACGACAACATCGTACCCGGCCACACCTGCCTTCAGATACTCCATCGCATCAGCTTCAATGCAGCCGTGAGTTGTCGAATCAAATCCATTTGCTTCCGCATTGGAATGGGCCAGTTCCAACGCACGCGAAGAACTGTCGAGGCTATCAACTTTCAGTGCCCCACCAAGCAATGCTGTGACTGAGAAACCACCTGTGTAACTGAACACATTGAGGACTTTTTTACCTCTGGAGTGCCTTCTCAACAAGTCCCGGTTTTCACGTTGATCAATGAAAAAACCAGTCTTCTGGCCAAGCAAGATGTCGACTTCAAAAGCAGCTCCGTACTCTTTGGGGCTCCAGTTTTTTGGTGCTTCACCGTGAATCCAACCATCTTCAGTCTCCAGCTTTAACTTTCGCAGAAGCTTTGCGGACTTATTGTAAATACCAATCAAATCTGAACCAAGAGCTGCGATAAGGGCACTTTTGATGGCCTCAAGGGAATGCCTCATTCCAACAGAATGCGTCTGGATCACTGCGACTCTGTCGTAATAATCGATGATTAGACCAGACATTCCATCTCCTTCGGCATGAACCAGCCTACAGATGGAATTATCGGACCCTCCAAGCAAACCCAATTCTTTGCGCATTTTTACAGCGTCAAGGATTTTGGAATCCCACCAAACTTGGTCGACAGCTGTTTCATCGAAGGTGAGCATGCGCACAGCTATGGACGCTCCAGGAGAGTAGTGACCAAAGCCCAATACCCGCCCTTTATTGGCGTGCACAGCAACCAAATCTCCCGATTGCACAGCACCTTCAATCGATCGGATAGCGCCACTGAACACCCAAGGATGCCTTCTTAGAATGCTGACCTCTTTCTTTGGCTTCAGAATAACTGATTTTACTTCTGACATGGATGCGAAGATACTTTTACTCCATGGATAAATATCCACGCATTTCTTTAGTGACGAAAGATGGTCCGGTCAACAACCTCAATCTCATTGGAATCAGCCCATTCGTTCAGGAAGTGAAGCAAAACTGACTTGTATCGAATCGGAACGCGCTGCAACAATTGATTCACTTCTATGCCTGAACTTGGGATAGGAGCCAACCATTTCTGCCGTGCCCAAGTCTCGTCAGACTTCTTGCAATTATCACAATTCCCGCAAGGTTCTGAAGAAGCTTTCGAAAAGTAACTTTGAAATATCAATTGCCGGCAATCCTTTGATTCGGCATAATGAGCGAATGACTCCCACTTCTCTTTGATCGATTGAACCCAATCGATCCCAAGTGAGTCAGGGATGATAACATTATTTGACTCTTCGCGCGGGCGCAGCCATGAAATTCGATATTTCGGCGGAATAAATCGATGGCCGATTACGCCCCAATTCCCAAGCCTCAGCAAAGCGCCTTTGCACTGATAAATTGAGAGTCCTGTTGAAGCAGCTATTTCTCGAATTGAGATGATCGGACATTCCATCTTTTGTTTATTCGACTCCACCTTTATGAATTGGAACACAGCCAAGGAGTTGACTGTGTCAAAAGATCCTTTTTCTTGCATAGCCTTCGGAATGACTGCCTTGATGCATGCTTCAACTTGCTCATCGCTGCGATCCTTTTGGCATTGAACATATCCTGCGCGCTGCAAGTAATCCATGCTCGATCGCCACTCGAAATAACCAATTTCGTTTCTTTCTAGCCAAGCCTCTGAATCGAATAGCGTTTGATTTTCCGGCAATGAACCGACGGATACAACACCTTGATTGGCCAGCCCCTGGTAGACTTGCTGAATCAAGCCCAATTGAGGCGCTTTTGCATTGATTTGTCGCTCCACATATGCCATGGAATCTCGATTGACAAAAAGAACGCAAGCACTCGGTTTTCCGTCACGACCAGCACGCCCAGCCTCTTGAACGTAGCTTTCCAAGTCTTGCGGAGGCGCTGCATGAAACACAAACCTCACGTCTTGCTTGTCGATGCCCATGCCAAATGCGCTCGTGCACGCCAAAACTCGGCACTCACCGCTCATCCAAGCCTCTTGGATTCTCAGGCGCTCAGCGGGCAACATTCCAGCATGGTAGGCGGCAGCGCGGATGCCAGATTGTGACATCCGATTTGCCCAAAGTTCAGCACTCGAACGACTTGTGACATACACCAAGCCGCAACCAACCGACGACTTCAATGCTGAGAGCAATTCAGCTTCTGCATCATTTGATCTCAGCACAGAATAAATCAAATTGCTGCGCTTCATGGGAAACGTGAAAACTTGTGGTTCCTTCAACCCAAGCTGCACTTGAATGTCTTTGATAACGGCATCTGTAGCTGTTGCTGTAAACGCGCCCCAAACGGCTCTTGGGCAAGCTGAGCGTAAAACCGAAACATTGCGGTATTCAGGCCGGAAGTCGTGTCCCCATTGCGAAATGCAATGTGCTTCATCCAAGACAATTGTTTGGATGTTGAGTCGGTTGATTCGGGCTTGTAACAAGGGATGATTTAATCGCTCAGGCGAGCAATACAAAAAGCAGCTTGGCAAACGTTCTGCATTGTCCAACAAGCGCTCAATTTCGTCATAGCGAAGGTTTCCTGCGAGTGAAATAGCCTTGTGACCTCGGGATTTTAAATCGTCCACCTGATCTTGCATGAGAGCTATTAGGGGCGAAATAACCAAACAAATGCCGCCGCGGTAGCAGCCTGCGATTTGATAACAAAGTGATTTCCCGCCTCCTGTAGGGAGAACTGCCAAGGTGTCTTTCCCAGAGGAGAATGCATAAACAGGCTTTATTTGCTGAGGTCTAAATGATTCATATCCCCAGAATTGACTGAGCAACTTGAGCAGTCGCTTCTCATCCAATGGAGCTTTACTTGAATCAATCATCACTTCTGTTCATTTAAACAATTCGAATTGCGAACTTCGCGCTTTAATTAGAACAAAGGTCATGAGGAACATCGTCGCTGGGAATTGGAAGAGCAATAAATTAATGAAAGAAGGGGCTGAGTTGATGGACGCCATCAACAAAGGATTGCCAAGATTGCAAAAAACCGAAGTCATTGTCGCTCCGCCCGCACCGTTTCTAGCCCATTACGCATCTAAACTCGACCATACTTCGCAAATTCAATTGAGTGCTCAACAGTGCAGCGCAAATCCAAGCGGTGCGCATACGGGTGAATTCACAGCTGAAATGTTGCGTTCTTGCGGGATAAACACGGTCATCATTGGCCATTCAGAACGTCGGGATCGATTCGGAGAAAACTTTGATGTGGTCAGGGAAAAAGTCGAACAAGCTGTTGCGGCCAACCTTCATGTTTTACTTTGTTGCGGAGAGCCTCTTGAAGTTCGGGAGACCCACGGTCATTTTGAATTGATTGCAAAGCAGTTGAAAGATGCGCTTCTGGAGATCTCAATTGAACAAATGCAGCGCATTACCATTGCATATGAGCCTGTTTGGGCCATCGGCACTGGCGTAACTGCCACAGCAGACCAAGCGCAAGAAATGCATCACTTCATCCGGAAGCAACTTACCAATTGGTACAGCCCTGAAGTTGCAGGCTCAACACGCATCTTATACGGCGGATCATGCAAGCCATCCAATGCTGCAGAGATATTCGGCCAACCAGATGTCAACGGTGGTCTTATTGGCGGCGCAGCCTTGGACGCGGAATCCTTTCTTTCGCTCATAACTGCTTCTGAAGCGTCCTAATCAATCGCAACATGAAAGAATCAAAGTACTTCCAAGTTTCGATGCTTTGCTTGCCCGTTTTACCGGCAAGAGAAGTTGCCGTCGCTTATCTGAGTGCTTGTGGATTCGATATGTTTGAAGAAGATGGAGATGTTCTCGTCGCTTACGCCAAGGAAGATGAATTGGTCGAATCCGAATACACGTCTTCGCTGATTGCTCTGCGGGCTATTGCGGAGATTCGTGTTGAAGAAAAATGGATGGAATCGGAAAATTGGAATGCCAAATGGGAATCCAATTACGCCCCGATAGATGTGGATGGAAAAATCATGATGCGCGCGCCTTTTCATGCCCCACCTTCCACAGGACTGGACATTATCATTCAACCTGAAATGTCATTTGGGACAGGGCATCATCCCACGACATGGCAAATGATGAATGCTGTTCATGGTCTGAACCCAGTAAACCAAACAGTTTTAGACATGGGATGCGGCACCGGTGCACTTGCCATTGCCGCTTCGAAACTTGGGGCACGTCGCGTGATTGCCATTGACAACGACGAATGGTCTTATCAAAACACCCTCGAAAACATTCAGCGCAATGATCTCGTTGGTAAGATTGAGGTGATTCATGGTGATGCGGCATCATTGTCAGACGTGCAATGCACGTTCGATACGATTCTCGCCAATATCAACCGCAACATCCTGCTGAGGGATATGGCTGAATACACAAAGTTTCTCGCTGACAAAGGCACATTGGTGCTGAGTGGATTTTTTCCAGTTGATATCCCTTTGCTCGAGAAGGAAGCGCATGCCAATGGACTTGAACGAACCGAATCCTTTGAGCGAGAAGGTTGGTCGTGTTTGATGTTGGTAAACAATGCATCCTGAATACCAATCGCAGCTGAGGTTCGTTGTAATTTTCGAGCCATGCGACTGCCTGTAAACCTCCTTTTTCCTACCCGTCCATTTTCGTTGTCCTTCGTCATTATAATGATGACATTCTGTCTGGCATTCGCAGGAGGAGCAATCGCCCAATCAGAGCCATGCGACGCACTCGAGTCACGGCTTTCAGCCACCATGGAAAAGGTCTCCAAAGAAGACAGCCGGTGGATTAAGAAAACACTGATTCCAACACTTTGTATTGTGCCAGATTCCGAGCGTTGGATTGCCACGGTGGACTCAGTTGTCACCATTATGGAAAACAACCGAATATCCCCCAGTGAAGGAATTCGCAACTACCTGCAAGCAGTTTTAGCGCTCTCTGACCCCGAAAAGCAATGGAGATGGCAGGAATACCACTCCTTTTTGGATCCAATGTGGTCCAAGCGTAAAAAGCGCAAAATCACCAATAAATTTTTGGCGCTATCTCCAGGGCTCATTGCAAATAACATCCTTTTTGCATCGGGCAATTATCGATGGGAATTGGATTCAGCGAAATGGGAGTTGGCTTGGCTCGGGGATGTTCCAACACTCACATTCCAAAGCACCAATTTATCAGCGCGCAATCAATCGGATCACTTCACTCTCCTAAACACCTCTGGCGAATGGGATCTTCGAGATGAAGATTGTGCCATTGGACCATCAACCATTACCTGGGAAGGAACATCATTTGCGCCTGATCAAAACTATGCTCGATTGCCTTCAACGTCCATTGACTTGAAGGACGACTTGATGCGTGTGCCCAGCTGCATAATGCATTCAGAATTGTTCAAGACGCCATTGATGGGTTCATTTGTGGCCAAACTTGAATCGGTTAAAAACTCTGAAGCGAAAACATACCCTCGATTTCGTTGTGCCGATGAGCAAGTAACATTGGAAGACGTCTTTGAGCAGACCACATACATTGGAGGGGTTCAATTCAAAGGCTCGAAGATTCTCGGCATAAGAAATAATGAGCAATTGGCTCAGATCAAAATGCTTCAGGCAGACACCACATTCATGGAGTTTCATGGCAATCAATTCCTTTTTTCTGCCTCAGGTTGGTCTTGTTCACATGCCCAACTCATGGTGCACTACGACGGGGACACATTGAGCCATCCGGATGTCCAGTGCAGGTACAACAAAAAACGCAATCAAATTGCGGCTTACAGGCAGGAGGAGGGCCTTGGACAACAACCGTTCATTGACACTTACCACGCTTTAGACTGGGATGTGCCTGGGATATTATGGGATGTGAATTCCACTCGCGTTCAGATCGGCTCAGCCCTTGACGCAGGACAAGAAATCGCACAGTTTTCAAGTGCCAACTATTTTGAGCAAAGTTCCTTCGACGCCATTCAAGGCATTGATCCTGTCAACCCCGTTGTTGAAGTTTATCGGTTCACCAAATCGGTTGGCAGAACACGTTTCATGACAGAAGATTTCGCGAGGCACATCCGATTGAGCGAAGTTCAAGCCCGCGTAATGCTTATGGAACTTGCTAACCTTGGTTATGTCGAGATCAATCCCGAAACGCTTTATTGCAAGACCACACCGAAATTACGAGAACACATCCTTTGCAAAACAGGCAGAAAAGATTACGACGTCATTCGCTTCAATTCAAGCCCTGTAAATGGCGTCAACGCCGAATGGAGCCTTCTCAATGGACACCTGCAAATCAACGGCATTGATGTCATCCGCTTGAGCACCGCAAAAGACGTAATTCTCTATCCTACCAACGGAGAAATCGTGGTGAAAAAAGATCGGGATTTCGTGTTTGACGGGAGGATAAAAGCCGGGAACATTGAAATGGCAGGAGATCAACTTTCTTTTGACTACTCCGATTTCACGATTGACTTTAACGCCATTGAGTCCGTTCGCTTAAGCGTCTACAATGAAGACGAATTGAATGGACAGGGATTTCTTCGCAAGCATTGGATCAACAATAGAATTGAAGGCGTATCAGGAACCTTAGCCATCGATTATCCCACAAATCGCTCCGGAAGAAGAAGCGAATTTCACCCAGAATATCCTGTTTTTGAAAGCACCAAAACGAGTTTCGTTTACTACGATCAATTTGACTTATTCGAAGGGGCCTACCAGCGTGATCAATTCTATTATGCCGTGGAGCCTTTTCAATTGGAAAAGTTAGACAATCTTACAAAAGCTGACTTCCAACTTGACGGAACCCTCGTTTCTGCGGGCATTCTCAAAGATTTGAAACTTCCAATTAAGGTCATGGATGACTATTTTCTTGGAATCACGACAAATTCAGGAGCTGAGGGAATGGGAGTGTATTCTGAGGTGGCAACTTTTACCAACGATCTCATACTCGATGGAAAAGGATTGCAAGGAAAAGGGTCAATTGACTTTTTAACAGCTCACATCGAGAGCACATCGCTCACAATGCTTCCTGATTCAATCATTGGCAGCGCTCAGGTCATCACAAACACGCCAAGTGATCGGCGCAATACGGCAGGAATGGACGGAATTAACGGTGCGTTTGTCTTTCGTCCGTCCAAAGAGCAATTGGATTTAAAGACCGTCCAAAGCGCCTTCGACTTTTACGATCAAGAAGCGCGGTTAAACGGCATTGCGACTGTCACGAAACAAGGGTTTTCAGGAATGGGGACGCTCGCCTTGAAAGAAGCGTCGCTTTCATCTGAATCCTTTGATTTTAAAATGCGAAATGCGACATCGCCATCAGCTTCTTTTACGCTTGACGGAAATCGCTCTAAAATAGCAGCATTCCAAACCGATGACGTTCAGTGTGATCTAGACTTTGAAGATCGACTTGGAGTGTTCACGCCCAATTCTGGTGAAACGAAAATCGAATTGCCTATTCAGCAATACATCTGTTTCATGGATCGATTCAGATGGTACATGGATGAGGACGAAATTGATCTGTTATCTAATCGAATGCAAAAGGATCTGCCGCTCGATTTCAGTGACGACCGCACCATCTCCAATTTCATTTCAGCTCATCCAGATCAAGATTCACTGCATTTCCTAAGCTCCAGCGCAACCTATCGAATTGGTGAAGATTTATTGCTGTGCAAAGGAGTTCTTTCGCTCGCAGTCGCCGACTCGCGAATATTGCCTGACAGTGGGTTTTTGACCATTCGGGCAGACGCCAAAATGGATGAACTCGTCCATGCTCAAATCGTATCCAATGCCACGACCAAACACCATTTTATTGACTCCGCGTTTCTAAACATCAATGGCAGGTTTGACTTCGAAGGGGCTGGCTTTTACAATTACACATCCGTCGATGGCAAAGTCAGCCGCATACTTTTTGAATACATTCAGGTAGATGACAGCCTCAGAACTACAGGCAAGGGCTCCCTCATTGCCCGAGATGGTTTTCTTCTTGGACCAGCTTTTGCTTTTGCGGGAGACGTAAAGATGGTGTCTTCCGAGCCCTATTTGTTCTTTGCAGGAGGCGTGAAGATGACAAAAGAATGCTCTAAGATGCAGCGCAGCTGGATTGCATTCGAAAGCAAAGTCAATCCGAAATCCATCGCTATTCCCATATCAGACCCACCTCGGGACATAGACGGAGACATCCTTGCGTATGGCCTTATGGCATCTTCCAGGCCGCCATTTTCTGTGTACGCATCATTCCTTGACCCACAGGGTGACGAATCTGACCTCAATATGCTCAAAGGGGCGGGACAACTCCGGTACGTCGATGAACGCTATGTCTTTTCAACCCTTGAAAAACTTGAAAGTCCCAATTCAAATGGAACCAAAATTGACATTCGGCCCTCTACATGTGACTTAAAAGGTTCCGGGCGCTTCGAATTGCCTCTTGACTTCCAATTGGTTGAGCAGTCGTTTGTAGGGAGTTTTGAAATCAACTCACGTGGTCAGTACATCTTTAAAGGTTCGTATCGAATGGATGTTGCGCTAGACCAAGACCTTTTCGACAGAATGGCGCTTCAAATTCCCTCGTGGGAACCCGCAGAACCAGTCAATATTCTTGAAACAAATTACGAACAGGCATTGCAAGAATGGCTCGGGGACAAGGCGAGTCAAAAACTTCTCAATGACTTAGCAATGACAGGAGAATTGAGGAACATTCCCAAATCTATGCGCAATACAATCGTGCTGACTGGACTGGAAATGAAATGGGATCCCGATTTGGAGGAATTCATTTCCACAAGTGAGTTTACCGTCGCCTCTCTAGGCGATTCTCCTGTTTTCCAGAAGATACCTGCCAAGCTCATCCTGAGCAGAAGCCGTTCAAAAGACTCATTCACGGTTTACTTGCATGGAGACGAGGAGAATTGGTACTTTCTCAAATACTCCAAACCCACGCTCAATTGCTCTTCTTCTGACAAGGTGTTCCTCAGTCAGATTGCAGACATCAAACCCAAAAAGCGGGAACAAAAAGACAAAGACGGAAGACGATTTACCTACAACTACATGAGTAAAAACACTTGGCGTAATAACCTTGTAGACGATTACCGTGATTTTGATTGAACAATAACGATTTACAATGTCAACATCAGAGCCTGCCACTTCAATGCTCGTTTATAAACCGATAACACTGGGACCATTGAAGCTCTCCAATCGCATCTTGATGGGAAGCATGCACACTGGGCTAGAAGAAGCAAACGATGGATTCAAAGCTCTGGCGAAGTTTTACGCTGAACGCGCCAAGGGAGGAGCGGGGCTTATCGTAACTGGCGGCATTTCGCCGAACCGCAGGGGTGCTCTGAAACCGGGAGGAGCCAGGCTTACATCGCGAAGGCAAGTCAAAGATCACAGCCTCATTACCGATGCTGTCCACAAAGAAGGAGGGAAAATCTGCTTGCAAATCCTTCACGGTGGTCGGTACAGTTATCATCCATTCAATGTTGGACCATCGAATATAAAGGCAGCAATCAATCGATTCAGTCCAAGAAGCTTGTCCACAAGGGGAGTGAGGAAGACCGTGCGACAGTATTCCGAATGTGCTGTTCTCGCCAAAGAAGCGGGGTACGACGGCATCGAAATCATGGGGTCCGAGGGGTATCTTATCAATCAGTTTTTGGTGACCGCCACCAATAAACGGACCGATACATATGGCGGTAGTTTTGAAAATCGAATGCGATTTGCACTCGAAATCATCCAAAGCATACGAGAGAAAGTTGGCAAAGACTTCGCTATCATTTTTCGTCTGAGCATGCTCGATCTGGTGAACGATGGGAGCAGCTGGAGCGAAATCGAGATATTGGCAAAGTCTCTTGAAAATCATGGAGTTGACGCCATCAACACCGGAATTGGATGGCATGAAGCCCGCATCCCTACCATCGCAACCTTGGTGCCTCGAGGAGGATTTGCTTTTGTCACTCAAAAACTCATGGGATCTGTTCAAATCCCATTGATCACAACCAATCGGTTCAACACCATCGAAGCTTGTGAAGAAGCGCTAGCATCCGGATGTGCTGACATGGTATCTATGGCACGGCCATTCCTTGCAGATCCTGAAATTGTCAATAAATCCAAGGTCAATTCCAATGCTGTGAACACCTGCATTGGATGCAACCAAGCTTGCCTCGATCATATCTTCAAAAACAAAATTGCCACTTGCTTGGTAAATCCTCGTGCAAGCCATGAGGATAAGTGGCCAAGACAGGCAAAAGCAAATGTCATCAAGCGTGTGGCAGTCGTTGGTTCCGGACCAGCAGGACTGAGCGCTACAATTGAAGCTGCGCGTCTTGGACACTCTGTGACCCTATTTGAATCAAATGCTGAGATTGGCGGACAATTCAATATGGCAAAAAGCATTCCAGGGAAAGATGAGTTCAATGAAACATTGAGGTACTTTGATTTCAAGCTCAAGCAGTTGGGTGTTCAAGTCAAACTGAACACCCGCGCTGAAATTGCGTCTTTGACGGATTATGACCAGATCATTCTCGCTACAGGCGTAAAGCCACGAAAATGGACCATTCCAGGATCAGATTCGAAAGAAGTTGTGAGCTACATAGATGTCTTAAAAGGAAACGTTGCCGTTGGAAAACGAGTCGCAATTATTGGAGCTGGTGGCATCGGTTTTGATGTTGCAGAATTCTTGACCCATGATGAAACGTCCCAATTCCTGGAAGAGTGGGGAATCGATGAAACACTCGCTGAAAGAGGCGGATTGAAAGAACCAATGCCCGGGCAATCCAACCACCACGTAGAAATATTTCAGCGCTCTGAAGGAAAGGTAGGAGGTAAACTAGGGAAGACGACGGGCTGGATCCATCGTCTTCAGCTAAAAAACAAAGGCGTCATAACGCGCAAATGTGTTGAATACCAGTCTTTTGAACAGGGCCACCTCACGTTCAAAGAATCGGGAATTGAGCACCGCATTGCATTTGACACGGTCGTCGTGTGTGCAGGGCAAACCAGCTATGCTCCTCTGCTTGACGGCCTAAGAGCAAAAGGTAAGTCTGTCATAAGCATTGGTGGAGCCTTGAGCGCTAGCAAGCTCGACGCCCAAAGAGCCATCAAAGAAGGTTTAGAAGCGGCCTATGAGATATCACCGTGGTCCTGACTGTTGGTCAATCGGGAGAGGCAACGTTCTCCTGATGCCACTTACGCATGGCTGAGACACTTTCGAAAGCGGCTTTGGACAATTCCGTGATATCAGCGGTTGATGCACTTTCAGGGTGTATTGGACTCCCGAATCGCACGTGAACAGGATTCGGTCTCAACAACCACCCACCCTTGGGAAGCACTTTGCGTGTCCCGTGCACATGCATGGGTATTACAGGCACATCAGCGCCTGCTGCGAGGTAGAA
>CAJQMI010000057.1 GCA_905479395.1 uncultured Flavobacteriales bacterium | reverse complement strand
ATTTCCTGGAATGCCACCCCTTGTCAAGTCGCGGCTCAATGTTTCCCATTCACGGCCTTGGTCAAATGACCGATGCACGCGGTTGGAGGCCATGTAGAGGATGTCTGGTTGGTGGCGGCTGAGCCAGATGGGCGTTTGCCAATTCCATCGCAATGGCGTTTCTCCCAGTTGATGCTGGGGGTGAAGGCTTGTGTATTCTTGGGTGTTGCGATCTTGTCGGCTGTACCATCCGAATTGAGAGCCAGAAAAAACGACTGCGGGATCTCGAGGATCCACTTCGATTTGCATTCCGTCACCTCCTCCTATCATTTTCCAATTGTACTGACCGCTTTGCTGCCATCCGGGTGATGCCTGATAACGGGAGGAGCCCACCCAACTGCCATTGTCTTGGAGTCCGCCATAGATGTTGTAGGGCGTGGCGTTGTCTACTTCAATGGCGTAGAATTGGCCAACTGCAGGACTGTTGCATTTTATCCAATGCGCGCCTCCGTCCCAAGAGATGTTTATGCCTCCGTCATTTCCGTTGATAAGGTGCTCTGGATTCAAGGGGTTGGACCACAGGAAGTGGTGGTCGACATGGACATTTGCGGCTCCGATCGATTGCCAGTTATTGCCGCCGTCATTTGATTCGAGCAGCGGAACGCCTGCAATCCAGAGGTGGTCGGGGTCGGTGGCATCGACTTCAATCAGTCCAAAATAATAACCATACGTGTAGCATACATTATCGAGTGGTTCTGTATGTGTGCGCTCCCAAGCAGCATCAGTTGATGGGCTGATGCGGTACACTTCGGCACCGACAATTTCTGCTTCGAACAAGGCCTTGTTTCCGTCGGTGAGAAAGTCGTGCAAGGCCTGAGGCTGCAGTTCATCATTTTGAACGCGTTCGAAGACTTGAGCAGCCGTGATGTCCAAAGGAAAGTTGTTCTCAGCGAGAAAATCCTCGAGCAACACGGTGTCTAATTTGCTGAAGTTTTTGGCGCTCATTCCAATGAAAGTATCAGCCTTGTACCCTTTTGCATCGGCATTTTCTGCAGCCTGTGGCGTTTGATTGTCGACCAATGCAAAAAGCTCCATTGAATCGGCATGCCAACTCAAGCCAATTCGTCCTGTGAACTCAGACTTAGGAAACCCATTCATAGCAGATAAATCTCGCCAGGTTGTTCCCCCATCCATGGACTCCCAAACGGCGCTTCCGGTGCCATTTCCTTGAAAATCCCAAGCGCGGCGAGTTCGATCCCACGTTGCTGCGAACAAGTGTTGTGCATTGTTGGGGTCCATGATGAGGTCCACTGCTCCGGCCGCTCCATGCATTCCTTGAACATCGAGGGTTTTCTCCCAGTCTTCTCCACCATTCATGGTGCGGTAGACACCTCCTGATTCGTTCTTTGAATAGAGCGGTCCAAGAGCCGCAACGTATGCAACGGCTGCGTTTTCAGGGTCCAAAACAATTCGACCAATGTGTTGTGTCTCAGGCAATCCGAGGTGTTTCCATGTTTCCCCAAGATCGTCGCTGGCATAGACACCTGTGCCGGCATAGGAGCTGCGTGAGGAGTTGACTTCACCTGTTCCTAGCCAAATGCGTTTGGAGGCGGTATGATAGGCCACAGCGCCAAGCGTAATGCTCAGGGCGTCATCAAACAGAGGCTCAAAGCTCGTGCCATGATTTTCAGTGAACCAAAGCCCGCCAGATGCATATGCCACGAAAAAAGCACTCCCGTCTTCGGCTGCCAGTGCGACATCGGCTACTCTTCCGCTCATCACGGTAGGTCCAACATTGCGCAATGGAAGTCCCGCTGTCCATGAATTTTCCCGAGCATTTTGCACCTGCTTTTTGACGTTCATTCGCTGGGTGACATCCGTAGGAGACAGTAAATTTTTGGACCCATTGCTTTGCGCTTGCGCTGCCTGACCAAGGATGAGGTTAGATAGAATGAGCAAAGCAATTGCAGGAAGTGTTCTGACGATCATTTCAATTTTGGATTGTTGATGTGACGCTTTGAGTCGCGTGCGTTTTTCTTGTCCATGTTCTTGCGAAAAGACTCGGATAGGTCAATGCCCGTTTGATTTGCGAGCGCAATCAGCACCCACAGTACATCGGCCATCTCATCGCCAAGGTCAGCACCGCGATCGGAATCTTTTTCGCTCTGTTCACCGTACCGTCGCGCCATGATCCGTGCCAATTCCCCGACTTCCTCTGTGAGGATCGCGAGGTTGGTAAGTTCGTTGAAGTAACGGACACCCGTGGTGGTGATCCATTGGTCCACCTCTTCTTGAAGGTCTTGCAAGCTCGGAGTTTCGTTGTTCATGATTTGTTTTTGGTGTCAATCCAAATGGTGACAGGGCCATCATTGGTGAGTCTCACTTGCATGTCGGCACCGAACTCTCCTGTTGCGACGGGCGAGCCCAGTCTTTCGCTCATTGCGGCTACAAATGTTTCGTAAAGAGGAATGGCATGCTCAGGTCGTGCGGCACGAATGAAGCTCGGGCGAGTTCCTTTTTTGGTAGAGGCATGCAGGGTGAATTGACTGACGACGAGCACCTCTCCTTTGATGTCTTGAACGGATTCATTCATTTTACCCTCTGCATCGGTGAATATTCGTAGGCCTGCGATTTTTTGGGTGAGCCAACTCACATCTTCGTGGTCGTCGGACTCTTCGACACCGATGAGGATCATTAACCCCTGATTGATTTGTCCGCAAACCACGCCGGATACAGAGACGGAGGCTTCGGACACCCTTTGAATGACTGCGCGCATGATGCTGCAAATTACAACATGCGCTTCGATGGCTTTTCTTCATCCACACCTTTAAGAAAAGTCGTGAACAAATGGTGGTAAATCGGGTGGCTTAATCTGTGAAAAAAAATGGTTGCGGATGTAATTTTACAGCCTTAATGAAAACCACGCTATGAACGCTTCCACTGCTCCAGCTACTTTGGAACAAGCCCAAGAAATGGGACTGACGCCTGATGAATTTGATAAGATTCAAGAGATCCTCGGTCGCGTTCCCAATTTCACGGAAATGTGCATTTACTCCGTGATGTGGAGTGAGCACTGTTCGTATAAGAATTCCATTAAGTACCTCAAAACCCTTCCGAAAGAAGGGGAGCATATGCTGGTCAAGGCAGGGGAGGAAAACGCAGGGATTGTCGACATTGGAGACGGGCTAGGATGTGCTTTTAAAATTGAATCGCACAATCATCCTTCGGCGCTTGAGCCATATCAGGGTGCAGCGACTGGAGTCGGAGGGATCAATCGAGATATTTTCACCATGGGCGCGCGACCGATCGCACAGCTCAACAGCCTGAGATTCGGTGATCTGAGTCACCCTCGGACGAAATGGTTGTTGGAAGGAGTGGTGAAAGGCATCGGTGATTATGGCAATAGTTTTGGTGTTCCAGTCGTCGGTGGCGAGGTGTTTTTTGACCCGTGCTATCAGGTCAATCCACTCGTCAATGCAATGTCAGTTGGCATCTTGGAGACCGACAAGATCATCAGCGCTACAGCCTCTGGTGTTGGGAATGCGGTCTACATTGTGGGGTCAGCAACCGGCAAAGATGGGATTCAAGGAGCCTCTTTTGCCTCGAAAGACATCACGGCAGATAGTGCGAATGATTTGCCTTCCGTTCAGGTAGGTGACCCATTTCAGGAGAAATTGCTGCTTGAAGCGACGTTGGAATTAGCTGCGACGGATGCCGTCCGAGGCATGCAGGATATGGGAGCTGCGGGCATTACGTGCTCCACCTCAGAGATGTCCGCGGCGGGGGAAGTGGGCATGGATATTCATCTGGACCATGTGCCTTTGCGCCAAGACGATATGCAGCCTTTTGAAATCTTGTTGAGTGAGTCACAAGAGCGCATGTTGGTCGTCGTCGCTCAAGGCCAAGAGGCTTTGGTCGAAGGCATTTTTGAGAAATGGGATTTGCATGCTGTGAGCATTGGCGTGGTTACGGAAGGGAATCAATTGCGCTATTTTAAAGGAGGGGACTTGATTGCGGAGGTGCCAGCGGACACGTTGGTTTTGGGAGGAGGTGCTCCGGTTTATGACCGTGAATATTCTGAGCCGGCTTGGTTTGCCGACGCACAAGTGTGGGAGCCGTCTTCCGTTCCTGTTCCCAGCTTGAGCGAAGCCAAAGACATCGCGGAAAAACTTATTGAACTGCCCAACATCGCGTCGAAGCGTTGGGTTTGG
>CAJQMI010000056.1 GCA_905479395.1 uncultured Flavobacteriales bacterium | reverse complement strand
CCACGATCACCGGCGAACTTCACGCGAGTGACAGTTTGGTTGTTGTTGGCAATTCGGATTTGAACGGAACGTTGGATGTAACGGGCGAGACCACGATCACCGGCGAACTTCACGCGAGTGACAGTTTGGTTGTTGCTGGCAATGCCGATTTCGATGCTACTTTGAACGTTGATGGAAATGCAACTGTCGGTGGAACACTGGCTGTTACAGGCACTGCTTCTGCGGCGAATGCTGCTGCGGATAGCGATCTGATCACTAAGGGTCAATCTGACACACGTGACGATTCATTGGCAACGGCTGTTGCAGCTAACGATCAGGACATCATTGCTTTGAATGGTCGCGCCGATTCATTGGCAACGGCCGTTACAGCTAACGATACTGATATCGCTACTTTGAACACAACTCAAGATTCAATTGAGAGTGCTATTCAAGCCAATGATACAGATATCGCTACTTTGAACACAACTCAAGATTCACTTGAGAATGCTATTTCATCTAACGATACAGAGCTTGATAGCATCTTCGCACGAGGAGACTCAATCATCAATGTTCTTTACTGGAACAACACCGCCGGAGTGCTTTCACACGACGCTGGTATTGATTCAGTTCACGTTGACGGTGTGCTCCAGGTCAATGGAAACGAGACCGTTGGAGGTACGTTTGGTGTCACAGGTGTCACAACATTGAGCGACAGCTTGTACGGCACGAACGCTGATCTTGCGGGCACCACTACAACAACTTTCTTGCGCGTTGATTCGAGCTTTGCCTTATTCCCAACTGCTGTTGCGAGTGGAGTCGGTTCAATGGCCATAGGAGAAGAAGCTGTTGCTAGCGATGTTTCCGCCATTGCGATTGGTGCGCGTTCTGAAGCTTCTAGCTACAGTGCTATCGCCATCGGAAACGGAGCAACCGCCGGGATGAATGCTGTTGCCGTGGGAAAGTCCGCAACTGCTTCAGGAGAAGGTTCTGTAGCCCTAGGAGACAATGCGTCAGTGAATAGTCCCTATTCCAACATTGCGATTGGTTACGGAGCAGACGCTGGATTGTCTGGTGATGATAGTTGGGGAACTCTGGCTCTTGGAGTTAATTCTCAGGTCGCAGGCTCGCAGAACATTGCATTCACGTTGGGTAGAGTTAATGCAGGCTCCTATAACATTGCAATGGCGGCGACTTCTGTAGTCGACACAGTAAGCGACGGGAGTAATGGCACAACAGGATCAATTGCATTTGGTTTTGGATCAAAAATTGGTGAACGTGGTCTTTCGTTTAACGCCATGACTTTTGGCCATCTTTCTCGAGCAAATGGAACCAATAACTTTGCTTTTGGATCATCCTCTTTTGTGGACTCACAATCTGACGCACAATCTTTCAACAACATTGCTTTTGGAAAGAGCACTGAGATTTTGAATGGATCCACGAATAGCTTTGCGTTTGGCAACACATCGAAAATTGAGGCAGATGCAGGACAATATGCTTTCAACACATTCACTTTTGGAAACGGCTCTGTAATCGATGGGCACTGGCCGTCTAACTCATTTGCTTTTGGTAACGAATCAAAAGTATCGGGTTTTAATGTGGTGAATTTTGCAAACAATTCTCCAGCGCGATTCTCAAACCTTGCCATGTTTGGACAATATGCGGATACTTCAGGGTTTGCTGTAACAGTTGATGCTAATATGGAACTGGATTCAAGAAGCGGTTGGATTGCGACCGATCCTCTCTTCGTCATTGCAAACGGTATGGACGACACACAGCGAAGCAATGCATTTGTCATGCTGAAAGATGGTTCATCTAAATTTTACAATTCACTGGTTGTAAGCGACGATTTTGATGTTTCCGGAGCGACTACTTTGAATAATGATGTAACCATAAATGGCGATAACTTCGCTTCTTACGCTGAGACATCAATTCACAACAATTTGATCGTTCTGGATAATACAATAGGTACTACTACGCAGTTTATGGTAAATGAAGCCAATGGCAATACCATGATTGCGGGAGCGCTCGATATGACCAATTTTGATGTCGATGCTTCGGGTAACCTAGATTTAGATGCTAATCTGGACATGGATGGCACAACAGCGGATTTTCAAGCATCAGGTGCAATTTCCTTGGACGCTGGATCCGCCTCAAACTTTACGACTACAGCTGGTGCGTTGACCCTTGAGGGCGCAGGTGGCGTTACGGTCACTTCTACTGGAGGTACGATGGCACTGAATGGCGCAGGTCAGACAGTCGATTTAGATGCAACCACGTTGGATGTTGACGCGACTACGATTACAGTTGACGCCACGACAACCACTTTCACGGGCGACGTCAAAGGTCCGAAAGCAACGGATGACGACGAATTCGTGACCTACTTCCAACTAGATTCATTGGCCAATCAGGCTCCTTACAACGAGACTTATATCGTCACGAAGAAGGACGATACATATTCTCAAACGATCACTGTTGGAGGAGGGGAACAAGAAGTGAAAATAATTCCTACTTCATCTCCTTTGTATCTCGGTTTTGTGGTGGACATGTCTGACGCAGTGGCGGCACTCGATGTTGATGGTATAAGCAACAATGAGCCTATTTCAGTTCTGGCATCTGGAGGTGCAAGCGGCACCACTCAGGCGTTTAATCTCAAAGAAGCCGGCATGTATGAGTCAACTGTGACGCTGCAGGTTACAAATCCAAACACAAGCGACGCCATGGTTACTCTGAGCTTGATGAACTACGATCCTGGAACACAAATCACTTGGGAAAATCCGAGAGTTTTGAGCTGTGCAACTGAAGTTGTTTATGGTCAGTCCGGTGCGAATGCAGCATTCAATGTTCCAGTTCACTTCAATATGGCTTCAACTTATAAAATGGACAATGAGAATGAGGATGTGTATCTCGTTATTGAAACGGTAGGTGAAGATGTTGTCATTCAATCGTTTGCGTTTTCTGTATCACGCAGCGGCGAATAACTTTAAATACTCACATGTGTTTATGAAAAAAGCCCCTCGTTTTGAGGGGCTTTTTTATGTCTTATTGAATCGAATCAGTTCCGCTTCATGCTCAGCTTTGCGCCCAAAACTTCGAGGTCATCAAAGAACTCGGGATAGCTTTTGGCAACGCACTCAGCACCTTGGATGATGACGGGGTCTTTACCACGAAGTCCCATCAAAGCAGCTGCCATCGCGATGCGGTGATCTCCATGTGGATCGATGGTTATGGCTTTGTCGCACGCACCCTTGCAAGGGTGCACGGTCATGGTGTCGCTGGATTTATCAAGTTCGACAACCACATTGAATTTTGCCCACTCCTCTTGGAGCACTTGAGCGCGATCCGACTCCTTGTGAGTCAAGCGATGGACGCCTTTGAGTTTGCTCGGTTTTTTACCGAACGATGCGAGTGCACAGAGAACTGGAAACAAATCAGGCGAGTCCGTGAGATCTACGGAGAAGGCGCGTACCGGCCTTTTGGCGACTTGAATGCCCGTCTCAGTTCCTGACAAGGCTCCGCCTGCAAAGAGCAGTGCTCCGCGAATCGCTTCATCGGCTTGCGTGTATTGGCTATTTAGTCCATCGATTTCCAAGCTTTGTTCAGCGCACAACATGCCGGCGACAGCCAGAGCGGCTGCACTCGACCAATCGCCGTCAATGGCTGCTTCGATCTGCTCGTAGCTTTGCCCACCGCGGATGGAGAACTCGGTCAGTTGTTGGTTGGAGTCAATTTCGATCCCGAAATCTTCGAGGATTTCGAGTGTTAACACGACATAAGGTTTGCTCACGAGGTTGCGAACCACGATGTGAGAGTCATTCGGAGCACAAGGAAGCGCCATCAGTAAGCCCGTGAGAAACTGAGAGCTCAAGGAGCCGTCGATATTTACTTTTCCGCCCGAGATGGAGGCATTGAATGCAAGTGGGAAGGAGCCATTTGTGCCTTCTATTTTTCCACCCAACGATTCAACGGCATCAATGATTTCGTGCATGGGACGCCCTTTCAAATTGCCTTCAGCGGACATTTGAATGGGGGGAGGAGCCAAACCTGCAATGGGCGCAAACAGACGAGATCCTAACCCTGATTCCATGGGGGTCAATATTCCTTCCCTGGACTTTGGTTGACCGTTTACCCCTGTGATTGCCACATGGTTTTCGCCAATTGCCACCTCTGCACCCAATTG
>CAJQMI010000055.1 GCA_905479395.1 uncultured Flavobacteriales bacterium | reverse complement strand
GACGAGGCTATCGGTCAATTCGAATCCAATCTCAAGCCACGTGTTCTCGCCTGGGACGGGTTCTTCTTCGATCGGCAACGTGAACAAGTTGTAGTGCATTGGCAAACGAACGGAGTTGAATCCCCAGGACTTCATGGAGTCGATGTCGCTTTTTTGTACGTGATTCTGGAGCCAGGCATCGTAGAATTCGACCGTGGCATCCTCCCCAATGGTTTCTGTTATTTTCTGTCTAATCTCCCATTGGGGATTGGCGTAAGCCGAAGTTTGAAGCATGTAACCTTCCTGAACCATCCAACCTCCTAGGCCCATCCCCCGAAGTATCACGGTGTCCTGAGATTCGTTTACGATAGCCGAGCCAAGCGTAGACAGGCGATGTTGTCCAAAGGCTTGGGCTGCGAGGATTAATGTAAAGGCAATGAGGGATAATTTTTTAAGCATGCTTCCAACTTTCGATGTCAAAAATACACTATCCAACGAGAAGAGCAAATATCCCCTGAAATCGGTTCATCCAAGGGCATAAAAACTTCCTGCAATGGAATCAAATTTGTAGTTTTGTGAGTCGAGATTCGGAATCATGCATCAACCTACTGCTTTCTTTGTCCTTTTAACAGCTCTTACTCTTTTTGCCTGTCAAAAAGATGAACCCAGAGGAGCAGTGCCTTCCATTCAATTTCCAATCGATGTTAGCGCATTTGAAAATGAAGCCAATGCCATTTTCGAATTTCCTCTCGTCATGGATGTGTCAACCAATCGTGAAGTGACTGTCACTTACGAAGTCAAGCCACTTACGGCAGCAGTTGGCGAGGATTTCATTGCCACAGCGGGCTCCTTGGTCTTCCCGGCAGGCACGGCTTCTGGGACCATAGAAGTAGAAATAGTGGTTGATGAATTCAAAGAAGAAGACGAACAATTTCGCGTAGTGCTGACCGGATCAACAAACGCAGTGATTGCGGGAGGCCTTCAAGAAGCCATCGGTACCATCCGAAACGACGATACTGCGATTCAAGTCACTGCAAGCGGTTATGATGCTGCAAACAGCTACCCCGGTCGCGAATTGGTCTGGTCAGATGAATTTGAGGGAGAGCAAATCGATCCGCAGAATTGGACATACGATTTGGGAGCTTCGGGATGGGGCAATCAGGAATTGCAGAACTACACATCGAGCAATGAAAATTCGTATGTCGCCTTTGGCAATCTCATGATTGTCGCCAAGGAAAATGGGGCGCAATACACTTCTGCGAGACTCAAGTCCATCGGATTGCAAGAATTCCAGTTTGGCCGAATCGATGTGCGAGCTGTTTTGCCCTTCGGCCAAGGAATCTGGCCCGCTATTTGGATGCTGGGCGGAAACTTTCCGAGCACCGGTTGGCCAGCCTGTGGTGAAATTGATATCATGGAACTCATTGGCTCTAATCCGAGCAACATCCATGGTACCGTCCATTACGGAAACAGTTATGCTCAACATCAGCACACCGGAGGGAGTCGATACCTCTCCAACGGTCAAACGTTTGCGGATGAATTTCACGTTTTTTCCATTGAATGGGATGAAGAAGGAATTACCTGGCTCTTGGACGACCAGCCCTTTTTCAGTGTCGACAATAATGTCAGCGGCAATCAAAACTATCCTTTCGACAATCCTTTCTTCTTCATTTTGAACGTTGCCGTTGGGGGCCAGTGGCCAGGCTATCCAAATGCTACGACAACTTTTCCGCAGTACATGGCTGTGGACTACGTGCGCGTTTATCAGTGATTTTTAGGGACCCGCATTTGGATGAAGCCATGAAGCATTCAAATGGCAAGAGACTCCAACTGCAACAAACGCACCTCCTGCCGGATCAATTTTCGGAAGACATATACGCTATCGGTTGACAGCTGTGGCACTTTGCTGATGTCAACCACACCGCGCTGCTCCGCATCATCCCCAACTCGAAAACGGAATTGAGCCCGAAGCGGCGCTCCAGAAAGTATGCGTTGTCCACTAGAGGCAACGTTGAGTCTAAATTGCAGAAATTTCGCTTTCTCGCCTGACTCATCATCCGCATAAACGGAAGCATCCAATACATTCAATTGACCCACGTCAAAATTCCTGCCAATGACATGGATATTGGAAGGAGATTCCGTATCACTTGCAGGACAATTGTAGGCATAGAACCCTTCTGCTTCATGAAACAATTCTATCCAATCACTTTCATTTCGTCGAAATTCCAATTCATCACCCCACTTCTTCAAAATCACTTGGGAAATGGAATTCGATGCACGTATTGACCCTTGACGGGTCATGTGTTGGTTTGCTTTCAGGGTGTTTTCAAAAAAATCCGGTTTTTGTGTGTAGTTCGTGTCAAGTTGCAGATTCAACCAAGGAGCTCCATCCATCTCTTCCTGGACCACCTCTTCTATGTATCCTGCCCAAATATTGGCATCAGCCACATGTTTTTCATACATCGGCAACGTCACAACCATGAGCTTGATTCCCCGTTCTTCACACAAATCGGCTATCCAGCCAGCAGCCTGCCGATTGGATGGGCTAATCACTTCCAACGCTCCTTGAACTGGAGACACAATCGAATCATAAGCAGCTAAGGATTCAGCCGTTAAACCGCTAGTAAAACGAACGAAGCGCCCCAAATACAGATCATTGACTTCTGGTCGTGGCATGGGAGTTCCTCGTTTCATATTTGCTTCAATCTGCTCCCGGTCTTCCCACAAGTAATGATGGTTCCGAATCGTCTGACTCCAAGCCTTTCCCATGTCTTCCACAGTGAAAAGGCTAGGGGTTGATGCGAGCTTTGTCTTGAAATCTTCGCGACCTTCAAAAGCGCGAATTTGATTCACCAAATGTGCCGGCTTAGCACCGTAACAAGCTTGTTTGTTCAGACCATACGATTCGATGATCACGACTTGCGGATCACACCACAACAAGGCTTCTCTAAGGGTCCAATAACTATCTGTCCAAATCGAAGAGTTATTTGCCAAGACAAACGAAGTCATGCCCAGCTGCGCGCTTAAATGCTTTGGGTTTATACCCGTGTAAGCATGGCTATTGCCCAAGACAAGCACATCAATCTCTTGGTTTTTTTCGTGCATGTTTTTTATGGATGACCACCGCTTCAAAATATGCGGATTAGAATCCACAGGAGCATCAAACCAACCTTTTGAATCGCTGAAGAGAATTCCGCTGATAACCACAGAAAACACCCCCAGTCCTCGAAGCAAGAATTTAAATGGATCCTTCATACTGGTTCAATTAAAATTGGAAATAAATGAATTGTTTGTCTTCAACCTGCAGACCATGCACGCCCAATAGAATAATCCCCCATGCCAGTGCGACATAAACGACCCAACGAAAAGGTCGCGGCGCAACCGAAAGCCAATCTGCGGCCTTCCCCCATCGTTCAACAATGCCCTCGATCAAAATCAAAAAGAGTAACAGCACCACCGTCAATTGGTGATGCTCATCAGACATGGGTTCCACTGCCGTTTCAACGGGAGCCCAGGTAAATATTTGATTCAATACCAATCCTGCATCCGCAAAAGATTGTGCCCTGAAGAATGCCAGGGACAAAGCCCAGCTGCCAGTCACAAGCAAAGCAGATGCCCATCGTCCAGCTCGTTTCCCTTTCTTAAAAACCCGAACAAGCAAGGGATCCAAACCAATGATAAAGATTCCATTCAAAGCCCCCCAAATCACAAAGTTCCAAGAAGCTCCGTGCCACAAACCACTCACGAGAAAGACAATCATAACATTCACCGTCATGCGGCGCTTGCTGACCCTATTTCCGCCCAAGGGTATGTAGAGATAATCTCGAAACCAAGAGCTTAGGGAAATGTGCCATCGGTTCCAAAAGTCACTAAAGCTCGATGCAAAATAAGGCCTTTTGAAATTTGTACTTAGCTTAAACCCGAGCATTCGACTGATGCCTATAGCAATGTCAGAATAGGCCGAAAAATCGAGGTACAATTGCCCCGTAAAACATATCAATGCCCAAGCAGCCGCTGCACCGCCAATGCCATCGGGCTGATCAAATGCAGCATCCACAACAAGGGCCAATCGGTCTGCAATAACGACTTTCTTAAACATGCCCCAAATCGCGAGCAAAAATCCAGAGCGCACCATTGCTACATCAAAGTGCAGTTCATCACGATCGAACTGCGGCAACAAATCCTTAGCACGTTCGATGGGTCCAGCGACCAACTGTGGAAAGAACGTCACAAATGCAAAAAACTGAACTGGATCACTCGTTGGCTCGAGTTTCCTCCTGTAAATATCCAATGAGTAAGACAGCGTTTGGAATGTGTAAAAACTAATTCCAACGGGAAGTACAATTTCAAGATGTGCCGAAGCGACGCTGGCACCCAAGGGAACCAATACTGCATCAAGAGAATCGATGAAGAAATTGTAGTACTTGAAGACTCCTAAAAGCCCCAGGTTCACAATCAAGCTCGCAGCAAGAAGGGCCTTTCGCTTGGACTCCTGGCTGGATTGAAAAATGGCCCTTCCAATTGCAAAGTCAACCACAGAACTGAAAACGATAAGGCCGAGGAAGCGCCAATCCCACCAAGCATAAAAAAAATAACTTGATAGCAGGAGAAACACGTTCCGTACTCCTTTCTTTTTGGACATTCCGAACCAAAAGAGCATGAAACAGACGGCAAAGAATACCAGGAAAATAACGCTGTTAAATAGCATTTCGCAGTTTACGCAAAAGCTGAGCGAAACGTTTCAATCCTTTGGCGAGATTTTCATACGATTCGCCCGCAAGGCCTCACCTCGTCCAAGCCAATTTGACAAAGAAGCGGCGTTGTTCGATAGGCGCGTATATGCGAGAAGCATCGAAATCATCACTGAAAGGTTCTTCTGAAGCAATGATTGGGCGCGACTGCACAGAATTCGTCAGGTTTTTGATGCCAAAAGTCACTGTATTTGTACCACCTGAATGCTTGACACCCCTTACTGGCCAAGATTTAAAAACACTGCAATGGATCAACTGAAACGATTCGCTGCGATCGGGTTCGGAATCGCTGTAGTATGGCAGGCGCATTGTCCCCACATGCTGCCCTGAAAAATTAACACCCACGTTTTCCCAGCGGTACCCGCCGCCAAAATTTGCAGTGATATTGGGTGCAAACTCAATGTCTTCTGCCCCTTTCCATGCCTCCATGGACCAAGGGTTGTCGGACTGCTCCAGCAACTGAGAACGAAGAGCAGTTGCGCCCAATGTACACGACCAACCACTGGATCCTCTCAGCACCACATCAGCACCTCCCCCTCGATTCCAGCCCACACCGTCAATGTTCCTGTAGACGATTGCATTGGGCAGGCTGTCGAAATCAGCATAAATCCGATCGGTGAATAGCGTCGAAAACACATGCGCTGAAACAGTTGCCGCAAACGTGTCATCGCCCGTGCTCCAACTCCCACTAAAGTTGGCGTTCCAGCTTGACTCTGGTTGCAACCCTTGATCCGGCTGCAGCACGGTTCGAGACCCATCTAGCGCTGCATGTTCTTCGGTAAACAAATGAACCCTGCGGTAGCCGCGACCGGCATTGAGTCGGACATCAACAGCCTGGGAAGGCGACCACTTGAAGTTGATGCGCGGTGCGACCACAACGCGCGCATTGAATGGCTTTTCAATTCGTAGACCATGAATCCACGAAAAGGTTTTGTGTTGCGCATCAGCGCTAGAATTAGCCCCCGTGTGCTCGACGTAAAGAGCAGGGACCAAAACATTCATGTCTGATTCCGCGGGTGTTTCATCGCTGTAATTGTCCCACATCAGACTCATGCCTCCGGTAATTGTCCGATTTTCCTTCCAACTCCAGCCGCTGTGAAATGCTTCAGCGTTGGCGGTGAATTCTCGAGCGTTGAAAACGGTGCGACCATAAGTGGATCTCTGATCGTGAAATGACAACCCACCTTGAAAAGTCATCCCCCTCCCGAGACGAGGTGATCCGCCCAACAGCCATTCACCCCGCAGCAAATCAATCCGCTCACCATACTCGTTGTCAGTCCCGCGGTCTGATTCTTCAAAGTCCATGGCACCACCAAAGCGTTTTTCAGCATAGCCACGCAACGTAGTGCGCCAGTGCCTCTTTTCGGCACTCCACTGGTGACGTAGCGTGCCAACTACCCGCTCAATTGTGGGCGCATCAGTCATGCCATCGAAGTTTTCATCCAAGCGGTTGATCATGCGATGCGCATCCAATCCGACTTGCCAGGGAGCGTCCTCAGTCCCCCAACCCGTTGCGGCCGAAAGCATGAACCGTTGATGGCTATCCAACCCCAAACTACCCGAAGACGATCCGGGTCGCAGAGGGGCCAGCACCACATTGATAACGCCGCCCACCGCTTGACTTCCAAAACGGGCGCTCGCCGGTCCTTGGATGACCTCGACCTGCTGAATCATGCTCAGCGGAATCCCGTCCAAAGCATACGCCGACGCCAGTCCTCCCAGCAAAGGAACCCCATCCAATAAAATCAAGGTATAAACGCCCTCTAGACCATTGATATGAATGTCATTGGTTCCGCACACGCCACAGGCAATGGTTTCCCGCAATCCATTGCTGAAATCAAGTGCTTCCGCAGCATCATCTGCTGGGATGTCACGCAACGCGTTCCCTGCCAACACCTGAGTGCGAATGGGGCTTTCTTTCAATTTCATTGCCGAAAGGCTGCCTACAACCGTTGCACCGCCCAGTGCGTAGGTATTTTCTTTGAGTTTTATCACGTGCCTTTGATCGGCATCACATTCCAATCCTCCTTCCCAAGATTGGAAACCAAGCGCGCTAATTTCAATGCTATTTTGAGCGCCTGCCACTTGGAAAATTTGGCCCGACCAATAGCCCGTTGCATCCGTCGCGCCGAAGGGCACACCGTTTGAAGAGAGTGATGCATTCGGTATGGCACTTCCTTGTGAGCTCACCGAAATACCGCATTGCCCTGAGGCAGCATCAGCAACTAGAAAAAG
Source organism: uncultured Flavobacteriales bacterium (assembly GCA_905479395.1). Taxonomy (GTDB): domain Bacteria; phylum Bacteroidota; class Bacteroidia; order Flavobacteriales_D; family Sanyastnellaceae; genus UA16. The sequence continues at coordinate 4,582 of CAJQMI010000055.1, read as the reverse complement.
CGACAAAAGCACCAAAACCAACATTCTAAGTGGCATGATGCTTCGCTGCGCCTCCATTTTTTTCATAGAGACAAAAATAAATATTTAATCTAGATTAAAAAGTTATTTAGGCTTAAAATAAGCCGCAGCGGTTTGATGCGCTTCGATGTCTTCCCGGACCATTCGCTGCTTCCTAAATTTCCCTGAATGATACAGCTCTGATTGATTCGAATAGAAAGCACTGAACGGGTTCCCAGATTGTCCTGTGGGCAAAATGCTTTCAGATCCACCTACATCCGAAAAATCAATGGAGATGCGCATTGAAGGGCCAGAGAACACCTCATAATTCACTTCTTTTTTCAGCTTAAACTCGTATTTATTCAAGGCATCCTTTGCTGCCGGAAGCGGAATTCCACCCACGCTCAACCAATCCCCAATCACTGGAACAGTGCCCATCGCATGGCGATGCGTGACGGTATGAAGGCGGTCATAACGCCATTCAGATTGATCTGATCCCAACGTATTCTTCAAATCCTGGCGCGCAGCAACCAAAGCCGCCGCCACGACACCAGGCGCATCCTCTTGCGCCTCTGTTCGCACATCATCCCACCAAGGAGAGTCGGAATCAGCTAACAAGCGGGGGAACGAGTTTTCACTTACGAGCGTGCGATGAAAGGCTTCAAATTTATCGCCCGCTGTGCCGTCTGTGGCGTTTTGCTCGAACTCATCAGCCATTGCGCCTTCAATCGTGCGGTACATCCAACGATAGTATAGTGTTGGTGCTAACTCATGCCCCAGATGACTGCCGTCCCAGTCCTGCAAAAACGATTCTACCGTCTCGCCAGCCTGTTCTGCCAATTCGACCATCCGCTTTGCATTTTGAGGATAAACCCGTGAATGATGATCGAGCTGAATGGCCTGTGCATCCGCAACCGTCCAATTGGTTTTCGAGGTTGAAAGCGCTTCAACGATTCCAGCTGCTCGCGTGTTTCCTGAGTAGTAATGACCGGGATAGCGCATGCCTTCGCGAGGCTCCGGCGCGTTATTGGCAGAGTACACAAATCCACAGTCTGGATTCACCGATTGAGGATTTTGATCGAAGGGATACCAGCCTGCTGGATCATTGGCTGCATGGCGGCCATCGATCAGTGTCTTGGTATCAACATGCTCCGGACGAATGGGAAGCTTTGCACTTGCCCACCAAGCGATGTTGCCTTCCGCATCGCCATACATCAAATTGAGTCCGGGAGCATGAACCAAGGCGGCTGCATCTCGAAATTCACTCATATCTGACGCACGTGAAAAACCATAAAAGGCTTCATGCATGCGATTGTCTGGATATTGCGTGAATGTCCACCACATGGCCACATCTTCCTCGATGAGCGGCCCATGATGTGTTTTACGCACTTCAAAACGTACCGGCTCACCACCTGCTACATGTATGGTTTCCGTTGAGGACTCAAGGGGCAACCATTCGCCCTCGTGGAGGTAACGATTGCCATCTATGGTTTCACGGTACAAGTCAATGTCATCATTCACAAACATCGTAATGCCCCAAGCGTGATCGCGGGTATGGCCAATGGCGGGAAAGGGAAGCCCACCGAGGTGATTGCCATAATATTCCATCTCTGGCGTCACGAGATGCGCCTCATACCATACCGATGGAGCAGCGTAAGCCATGTGTGCATCATTGCAAAACAAGACCTTCCCAGAGGCCGTGCGGTCCTCACCAATGACCCATGCATTTGAGCCCAACCACTGGGGCACAGGTCGCAGTTCATCCAACCGATGCACTCGAGAAGCCAATCCAGACGCGTCTAATTGCACATGGGCAGCATCTCCTTCATTGGGGATTTGTCTAAACCCCTCCTGTCCCAATGCCAAATCCTTCCAATACATCGAATCAAGGTTGTGCTTGATCCAGTCCAAAACTGGCTCAGTCTTCAATTGAATGGCAAAGGAATATGCCATGAAACCCGTCGAACAATAAACGTCACGTGTAGTGAAGGGGCGAGGATTTTCTCCGAGCAATTGGTATTCAAAAGGTCGGTTATCTGTTGCTATGAATGCGTTGATTCCTGCGATGTACGCAGCCATGGCCTTCTGGATATTGTCTGGTGCTTCCCTTTCAAAAGCTGCCGACGTCCGCACTGCTGCTTCCCGCATGCCCAAGGATCGAAGATACTGATCATTCTCAATCATATCTTCCCCAAACAGCTCCGACAATTCCCCGGCACCAGCCCGTCTTAGCAAATCCATTTGCCACAATCGTTCAGAAGCATGCACAAATCCCAATGCGTGCATGGCATCCGTTTCAGTCTCGGCATAAATGTGCGGGACAGCCATGTCGTCGAAAATAATTTCAACCGGAGCGCTAACGGCATCAGAATGCAATTCAAAGCTGTAGTCAGGAGCGTTTATCCCAGCGTAGGAAAATGCAAAAGCTATTCCCAGTAAGAGCAATAAAACAACACTCCAGAGTATTTTTTTCATGGCACTATTTGACGTGCTGTTTCAGCACACTTGGAAACGAAGGTAAAGCGAGAAGCAAGCAAATTGCTCCCTATGTATAATGCAATCCGCATGTTTTCTGCATCTTTGGCATCACTACCCCAAATCTGACTTCGTGAGCAAATTAATTAGTGGCATACAACAAATTGGGATTGGCGTTCCAGATGTACACAAAGCTTGGAAATGGTACCGAAAAGCCTTTGGCATTGACGTGCGCATGTTCGAAGAAGCAGCCGAGGCCGCATTGATGACTCGTTACACAGGCGATGAAGTGCATGCGCGCCGTGCTATATTGGCATTGCACATGGGCGGTGGTGCGGGCATGGAAATATGGCAGTTCACCAGTCGGGAACCCCAGCCCGCTGCTTTCGAAGGGCGACTGGGAGACACGGGTATTTTCATGTGCAAGATCAAATGCAAGGATGCCGACTTTATGCACGAAGAGCACCTGCGTCGTGGGATTAAACCCATCAGCCCTGTCCATGTCCGTGCTGATGGTCGCAAGCACTACTACCTCAACGATCCTCATGGATACGTTTTTGAAATGGTGGAGAGTGACGAATGGTTTGGACCCGCTCCCTATGGTGGAGGCGTCGGAGGAGCCGTTATCGGCGTTTCAGACATTGACAAAGCGCTCGTTTTGTACAGCGGCGTCCTTGGCTATGACCTCATCGCTTTGGACGAATCAGGCAAGCTACCAGGATGGCATGACATTCCAGGAGGCGAAGAGTCCTACCGGCGCGTGGTGTTGCGCCGCACCAAACCAACATCCGGACCGTTCAGTCAACTATTGGGTGGAGGTGAAATTGAACTGGTTCAAGCGCTGGACCGAAAGCCGCGCAACCTATTTGAAAACCGCTACTGGGGCGATCTCGGTTACATCCACATCTGTTGGGACATCCGCAACATGGAAGCTTTGGGGAAAGAATTGGAAGAAGCTGGTTTTCCTTTTACAGTCAACAGCGCCTCCTCATTTGACATGGGCGAAGCAAGTGGGCAATTCACCTACGTAGAAGATCCCGACAGCACATGGATTGAATTCGTGGAAACCCATAAGATCCCAATCAGTCAAAAAATGAATTGGTACCTCGATACACGAAAACGCGCAGCAGGCAAAGCCCTTCCCAAGTGGATGCTCAGGATGCTTCGCTTCAATCGAGTGAAGGACTGATCACTCTTCTTCAAGTTCACCTGTGACCCGGATGTTCTGCGTATTGTCCATCTGTATGGTTCCGATGAAGGCATTCACGCCAATTGACAAGTCTGCACCTCCTTGCTCCCCCGGCCTTTGAAATATTTCATTGCCATTTCCTCCCACAACAGTAGCACCATAGTAACCTCGATTGTCATTGTCCTTCCCTCCAAAAATGGACCGGGCCTGTGCTCCTTGCCAAAGCGAGTCAGTGGTGAGCATATTGTTAATACCGCCAGAAATGACCCCACAATAGCCTGAATTCAGGTTGGCAAACCGACCTCCCAAAATCACTGAAAAACGTGCGTCAGTGGAGTCCGAGCCGAGAAGGTGTCCCTCTCCACCGACAATCACAGCTTGATGACCTTCAAGTGAACTTCCGCTACTGCCAACGATTACCGACTCTGAACCAGAAATCTCACCTCCGCGGCCTCCGGCCGCTAGAGTATATGTCCCAATCAGTTTGTTCTGAATACCAGATACCCCCGCAGACCAGCGCCCATTTATTTCATTGGCTGAACCCGCAATCGCTGCAGCGTAATCGGCATTTAGAGAATTGCCTTGTCCGCCTATCGCGGCGGCAAAATGAGCGTCATCCAAAACAACATTATTCGTACCAGCAATGGCCACGCCATAAGCACCATCCACACGATTATTAGATCCGCCAATGACGGCAGCGTAGCGGTCAGTTAAGGTAGCATTGAAGCCGTGAAGTATGCCATGGCTATTCGAATAGGCATGACCTTCGCCGATCACAAGGTTGTGAGAACCTCCGCGGCCAATAGAATCGACATACTCTTCTTCGCCGTTCATCCCAATGATCAAGTTTCCAAGTCCGTTATTGAGGTAGGCATTGGCACCATTCGACACTTGCAAATTGGCTGCTTCCAGATGGAATGT
>CAJQMI010000054.1 GCA_905479395.1 uncultured Flavobacteriales bacterium | reverse complement strand
CGATGCGCAACGCATCCCAAACCTGCAATGCGCCCAAGACACCCTTCGCACGACCTAAACGAGGCAAGCTTACACCCAAAACCAAATCTTTCCCAGCTTCCAAGGGCACTACCATTCGCTTCAACCACGAAAAATCAGAAGGCAAACAGTCTGCATCCGTAAGGACCAACGTTCTCCCCTTTGCATGATCGATTGCACTTTGCAGCGCCTCTTTTTTGCCAGGTCGCGTATTCCTGAGTTGAAAAATTTTCAGGTCAAAAGGTGCGTTTTCATTTTGCTGAAAATCCTCCAGCATTCGCCATGTGTCATCAGAAGAATCATCATCGATGACAACGACTTCCCAATCTCCAATGAATTCTTGGTGTTTCAGTGCTTCAAGAAGGTTGCCGATGCAATCTTGACCATCTCGCACACACACCAAAACACTTGTACGAGGATTTGATTCAGGGTCTGACAATCCCATTGCTTGACTCTTGGTCTGCTCGACATGAGCGGCAATCTTTACCAGACTGCGCGCCAGCATCACCTCATGACCAATCCATGCCGCCACTGCTAGGATAAAACTCAAGAGGAGAATGATGAGGTCTAGCTGCATGAAGGGACAAATTCAGCGCTGATTCAACGGTATTCGTAAATCAATTCCTTTCCATCCACGACAATAACAGTTACTCCACGTGGGCTTCCGCGGTACGCAGATAAATCGAAAGCAATCGTTCGCTGGATCAAGGCTCGGCAATTGTCTCCGTTGGCATCGTGGGCAATGAAGATGATTTGCTTAGGAGGCAAACTCTTCAGCATGGGGCCCGCCTCCAAATCAAACACATGCTCACTACAGCCTCCTCCATATCTCACAGAGAGCAGCAATGAATCTCCTTCTATTTTTGCTTCTAAGAGTTCAAAGGGGTCTGTCGCATCCGCGCTTCCTCCAGCTTGCATTTCAATGTCATCTGGCGTCTCATCTGAAATCTCATCCGCATGATTGCGGTGGCATGAAGCCATTAGCAGGGGCAAGAGCAACGTTCCGAAAATTGCAATCGCGAAACAGCGTTCTCGTAACCTTCCGCCCCCCTTCATTGGATTTCAATGAAATAAGGCAAGCGCGCTTGAATCCGATCCTTTGAGTTGACCATGCGTTTTACAGAAAGCCACTGCCTCCATTGATTGGCTGGGATTCCTGCGTTGATCAGTGCCTCACCGAGCATCTCCGCACCTGCCAAATCCTTGACAAACTGCTCAAAAGGATCAACAGCCTCGGGCAAGAATACGATTTCGTCTTCGTCCAATGAATCGAGTCCGGCAAGCTCCGCTGCGTGAGCGATGGCTGCATCCAGGTCTCCTAACTCGTCGACCAACCCCACTTCCAACGCATCTTCTCCGGTCCAAACACGGCCACGTGCAATCGCATCAACATCCTCAAAGGACATGCCCCTTCCGTCCGCTACGATTCCCACGAAATCATTGTAAATATTGGTGATTGAAGCATTCATCGCTTCGCGCTGCACCACGTCCAACTCCGCATCCAACCCAATTCCAGCATGTGAGTGTGTTCTGACATCATCAAACGCAAGTCCCATTTTGTCTTTGAGCAATTCCTCTGCATAGGGGAGCATGCCAAAAACACCAATGGATCCTGTAATCGTCGTCGGGTTGGCAAAAATTCGATCTGCACCTGCAGAGATGTAGTACCCTCCTGAAGCTGCATAATCTCCCATGCTCACCACCAGCGTTTTGCCCGCCTCTTTCAACAACTCAGTTTCACGCCAAATGATGTCACTTGCCAACGCCGATCCGCCAGGGCTGCTCACACGAAGCACAACTGCCTCCACATCGGGAGCGAGTCGAGCTTGGCGCAAAGCTTCAGAGAGTGTGGCAGAACCGATTGTCTGATCGTCTCCCTCTCCCATGTCAATGCCACCAACTGCATAAATGACCGCCAAAGGGGCACCGAGTTCCTTGGACTCTTCTTTCTCACCGTAATCACTGCTGAACAGAGACTCGAAGAAATCTCCTTCCAATTTCAGCTCGAGGCCCTCCATTCCCCCGGGGTTCAGATACTCCGAGAAATCCACATAGATTGGTTCCTCTCCGTCCAGGCGTTCTTTGATGCGTTCTTTCAACTCGTCTTCGTAAAGCAAACCATCGAACAGCTCCCATTCAACAGCATCCTCGGCGGTGCGCAATGCAATGTTTTCTGCAATTTCGTCCAGAGACGACTCATCCACTCCTCGGCCTTCTGCAATGGCCCCACTGGTCTGGCTCCATATGCCCTCCATCAATGCCGTCATTTGCTTTCGATTCGCAGCGCTCATGCTCTTTCGCGTAAACGGTTCAACCGCACTTTTGAATTCGTTGTCAGGTCCACGAAGGACAGTCATGCCAACGCCAATCTTGTCCAACATCCCTGTGAAATAGGTCGTTTGCAGTCGCATGCCTGAGAAATCAGCATATCCATTGGGGTGGAGGTAAAGCTCATCGGCCGATGACGTCAAGTACATCCCTCCCATTGTTGCCATTTCCCCCCAACCAATGATCCATTTGCCTGATTCCTGGAAACGACCAATGGCATTTCGTAGATCAAGCATCGTGGAAGGAGCTGCCGCAGCACCCTCCAAATTCATATAAATGCCCTCAACATCTTCATCCTCTGCCGCTTTTTCCAAGCCTTGAATAATATCCCGCAGTCCCATGGTTGAACTTGCTTCAAATCCACTGAGCGAAAAGTCTGCATCCTGAGTTGATCGCTCAGTAATCGGGCCATCAAAATCCATTCGAATGACCGTATTGGTCTTGCTCACCGGTTCAACATCCGTTTCCTCAAGGTCTCCAAGTTCAGAGAAAATGGCACCTACAAAGACGCCGACGAAAATGAACGATAGGACGGTGCCTGTGATGATGAAAGCAAGTGATGCGCCTACAAATGATGACGCAACGTTTTTGAAAAATGACATGAATGAAACGAGTTAGTGCCGAAAGGTACGATTCGAGGGAACAAAACGTAACAGACCAATGCTTTGTAGCATCTTTGCAACGTAAATTAACACTCGTGAAGACCACAGGAGCAATTGGTATAGGAAGCAATCAGGGCCAACGTTCAGACCTGTTAAAGCAAGCGAGAGAATTGATCGAACAGCGGTGGAATGCAACCATGCGGGAGTCGGCCATTTTTGAGACAGAAGCCTGGGGAATGCCAGAGGGAACTCCGGCCTTTTTGAACCAGGTCCTTCTATTCGAATGGTCAGCGGCCCCAAACCCCGAAACCTTGCTGGAAGAATTGCTGGACATCGAACATGCACTTGGACGAAAACGCACTTTTACAGCCACCCAAACCTACCAATCGCGCATCATTGATTTGGATTTATTGTTTCTCGGAAATCATATGCACTCATCTGACCGCCTCGAATTGCCGCACCCCCGGATGATTTCCCGCAGATTTGTAATGGAGCCCCTGAGCGAACTCTGCCCTGATTTCATTCTGCAGCCATGGGGCAAAAGCGTCCGAGATTTATTGGATTCCTGTCCGGATGAAACACCTGTCCGCTCGTACCTTGACGCTCCTGAATCATGAAGTCACCTTACGCATACATCGCCATTGAAGGCAATATCGGAGCAGGAAAAACCACTTTTGCCAAGTGGCTTGCTGGCCATTTGGATTGCGACTTGATGTTAGAACAGTTTCAAGAAAACCCCTTTTTGGAAAAGTTCTACGATGATCCAGAGCGTTTCGCGCTGAGCGTGGAACTGGCATTCGTGAGCGATCGCTACCGTCAGCTGCGCGAAAGACTCGGAGCACGCAATTTATTCCGGCAGGTTTTGGTTTCGGATTATGCCTTTGTCAAGAGCATGATATTTGCCAAAGCCAATTTACCCGCGGATGAATTCAAGCTATTCCGGACCATGTTCAAGCTCATGGATGCGCAGGTAGCTCAGCCAGAAGTCGTGGCTATTCTCGATCCAAACCCCGAAAAAATCAGGCAACAAATTGAAACACGGGGACGGTCATACGAGCAGGATATGCCGCAAGACTACCTCGATAAAATCGCTTACCACTATCAACGGCATTATCGATATGCTCGTGGCTCACGCATTCTTTGGATTGACAGCACAGACATTGACATCCTCAATCGGCCCGCAGATGCAAAGCGACTTGCTTCCCTCGTGTTGGAACCCCGCAAACCGGGAGTTTACTCGCTTAAAGCATAAAGCCAAGAGGTTCCATATCTTGTGCACATGCGCAGATTGGATTTCCTTCGAATGAGCGGACTACTCGGAATGGGTGGATTGTTCAGCTCTTTTTCTTCAAGCAATAGCAAAGCTCACCCCGAAGAGCTTGACGCCGAGATGCAACAAAAAATCAAGGACGCAGGGCTCAACGGCAGCGTATTTCACTTGAAGGCGGCTCCCATTCCAAAAGTTCGAATCGCTTTGTTTGGGCTCGGAAACCGAGGGCAGAGCTTGATCGAAATGCTCAATTGGTTGGTCGAGCAAGGGCATGCCGAAATCACCGCAATCAGTGATGTGAACCCCAAGAAAATTGAAACAGCCAAGGAAAAAATCAAGACTTTTCAATCAAGCACACCTGTTGCCTTTACAGGAAATGAAAATGCTTGGGAAGTTGCAATGTCTCCCGATGTGGCTGATCTAGCATTGATTTGTACACCTTGGGAATTGCACACCAAAATGGCGCTAAAAGCAATGGAGAGCGGCCTGCATGCGGCATCCGAGGTTCCCATCGCTTACACGCCAGAAGATTCAATTGCACTGGTGAAAACCGCTGAAGCAACCCAGCGCCATTGCATCATGTTGGAAAATTGTTGTTACAACCGCGAGGAACTCTGGCTCTTGAATATGATTGAAGAAGGAGTCTTTGGCACGGTCACCCATGCGGAGTGCGCCTACCTGCACGACCTGCGCCAACTGATGATTGACCCAACTTACTATGAAGACCGGTGGCGACTAAAACACCATTTGCATCGCAATGGCAATCTCTATACCACCCATGGGCTTGGCCCGGTCTGCATGTACTTTGACATCCTGCGGGGCGACACGTTGACCCACTTAACCTCGATGAGCTCCAAAGAAGCCGCTCTCTCTGAAGCGCTGGCCGCAACCGACGATCCTGAATTGCAAGCAATGTCCAAGCAAGTGATGTGCGGAGACGTGAACACAACCCTCATTGGCACAGCAAAAGGCCGGTCCATCATGCTTCAGTTCGACGTTCACAGCGGTCGACCTTACAACCGACTCGATAAAGTGATTGGCTCGAAGGCTTCTCATTACGGTTATCCATCACGCCTTTACATCGACCATGGTGCCTCTTGGGACGGACACCGTTGGCTCTCAGACGAAATGGAAGCCGAGTACCGTGATCAATACGAACATCCCCTTTGGAGTCGACTCCAAAAGTTGACCGAAGAACATCCGCAAGGGCATGGAGGGATGGACTTCGTCATGATGTATCGTTTGATTCGGTGCTTGAATCAAGGAGAACCACTGGACATGAATGTCTACGATGGGGCGCTTTGGTCTCTCGTCGGTGCTTTGTCTGAAGCATCGGTTTCCGCAGGGTCACAACGCATGGACATCCCGGACTTAACTGCCGGATTGTGGCAGCAAGCAAGCAAACATCCTGTTGGGAGAGAAGTCTAGAAGAAGAAGAAGAAGAGAATCAACTCAGGCCTTGAGCAATTCAGCCATCTTGCTTCCAATGTCAGCGGGGCTGTCTACCACGTGAACACCGCATTCGCGTAAAACGCGTTTCTTGGCTTCTGCGCTTTCCTCTTCGCCACTAACAATGGCACCAGCGTGTCCCATTGTGCGTCCAGCCGGAGCTGTAACGCCTGCGATAAAACCAACCACGGGCTTGGTACCGTGTTCCTGAATCCATCGGGCTGCCTTGATTTCCAAATCGCCACCAATCTCTCCAATCATGATAACACCATCGGTGTCTTCATCTTCCATGAGCAGCTTAACTGCTTCAAGAGTGGTTGTGCCAATAATCGGATCACCTCCAATGCCAATTGCAGTGGATTGCCCCATGCCTGCCTTGGTCACTTGATCAACTGCTTCGTAAGTCAATGTCCCCGATTTGGATACAATGCCGATGCGTCCTGGATTGAAAATAAAGCCGGGCATAATGCCCACTTTGGCTTCTCCAGCTGTAATGATTCCGGGACAATTCGGTCCAATCAGCGTGCAATCGCGTTGATCAACGTACGCTTTCACCTTTGTCATGTCAGAGACTGGAATGCCTTCGGTGATGGCAACAATCACTTTGATGCCTGCATCGGCAGCCTCCATGATGGCATCTGCAGCGAAAGCAGGCGGCACAAAAATAATGCTTGTGTCTGCCTCTGTGGCATCAACTGCCGCGCTCACTGAATTGAAAACGGGCTTTCCTAAATGCTCTTGACCACCCTTACCAGGTGTCACCCCACCTACGACTTGTGTTCCGTAATCGATCATTTGTCCAGCATGGAAAGTCCCCTCTCCTCCTGTAAAACCTTGGACAATAATTTTAGAGTCTTTGTTAACGAGTACGCTCATGATTCAATTGGGTGTTGTTCGCGGCGCGAATTTAGTCGAATTTCGCGCCATGAACCGAGGAATTCTTGGAGCAATTGACGGAAAAACAATTTGTGCCCTCTCCACACCTGCTGGAATGGGTGGAATTGCTGTAATTCGGGTCTCTGGACCAGAAGCGATCTCCTTGGCAAGCAGCCTGTTTTCGAAAGACCTGAGATCAACTGCATCGCACCAAGCCGTGTTTGGGCGGATGGTTCGGGATGGCGAAGTACTCGATGAATGTTTGGCCACTGTTTTTAGAGCTCCCGGCACATTCACTGGTGAAGACACGGTCGAGTTTGGTGTGCACGGTTCTCCTTTCGTCCAGAGCGAAGCCGTCCGCTGGCTCATTGACGCAGGCTGCCGACACGCGGGTCCTGGTGAATTCACCTCACGGGCATTCCTGAATGGAAAGCTCGACCTCACCCAAGCAGAAGCGGTAGGCGACCTCATCGCTTCTGATCATGAAGGAGCGCATCGTCTCGCGATGAAACAGTTGAGAGGCGAGTTTGCGAGGGAAATCAACGCACTGCGTGAAGAGCTCATTGGTTTCGCCGGGCTCCTCGAACTCGAATTGGATTTTGCCGAAGAGGACGTGGAATTCGCAGACCGAGAAAAATTTGACACCTTGTTGGGCCAATTGCTTGAAAGAGTAGGCCGCCTTGCGGACTCCTTCCGGCATGGAAATGCCATCCGGGAAGGCGTTCCCGTTGCCATTCTAGGCGCTCCGAACCGTGGGAAATCCACGTTGCTCAACGCTCTCCTTGGAGATGACCGGGCCATCGTAAGCGCAACGCCGGGAACGACCCGCGACACGGTTGAAGACACGTGTGTAATGGAAGGCATCAAGTTTCGATTCATTGATACTGCGGGCATTCGAGAAACAGAAGACGCCATTGAATCCGAAGGCATACGCCGGGCTTTGGACAAAGCAAAATCTGCTGCTGTCGTGCTCTATCTCATGGATGCTACGTGCGACGGCGAGGTCAATCCGGAAGAACAAATCACCGAATTGAACCTGGACGCTGAGACAGTGACGGCGCTGATCTGGAACAAAACGGATGTGACTTCTGCTCCTGACGTGACCTTTGAGAACATCCCTTCTTTTCAAATCAGTGCCCAAGAACGCCAAGGAATTTCCGAGATTAAAACTTGGCTTCTAGAACGCGCCCGAGGCCAGTACGACAACGACTCCATCGTGGTCACAAACTTGCGGCACTATGAGGGACTGGTTGCCACAAAGGCAGCGCTTGAAGAAACCCGTATCGGACTCAAAAATGAAGTTCCCGGAGATTTGGTGGCCAGCGACGTTCGCCAAGCCCTTCATCACCTCGGAACCATTACCGGCGCCATTGACCCAGAAGACATATTGGACCACATCTTCAGCAATTTCTGCATCGGAAAGTAACCGATGCAAAGCAAGCAAGGGCTAAACGGATAGAAAAGCCTGTTATAGTTTAATATTACTTGAATATACGCATCATCAATTCATCATTGTAGCGTTCAATAATGGCCTCAAACTAGGCCCATCAACGACATTAAAACGATCGAATAATTAAGTGTGTGCCACGAACGATTGAATGCGGTTGTGAAGGCCTTAAAGCGGTTTGAGGAAATGGACAAAGAACCAAAGGGTCAAGACCCCACAAGCCCCCGCTTTTAATCCCGAACGCAACGAACTGAAAAACCGCCCCGCTGGAAGTAGCTGTTCCGATCGACTCCATTAGCGTTGCCAAGCACGCGATACCAACCTCCAGCTCCGAATGCCGAAGCCGACCAAAAATCTTCAGCGGTGCCCTCATAGCCGTAGAGACCAGAATGCGACCGCCATCCTACAGCCAAACCTGAAAAACCGCTTGTGTTAGTGCCGTCCCAGGAGGGATCGTCTGAAGGCGAGGACTTCATCTGCGTGCCTTGGTCCGTGCCTCGCCAGCCTGTCCCGCTCGCCTCCGATTCGCTCATCCCCAATTCCATCTCAAGCGTCATAAACTCGCCATCAGTCGGGACGTGCCAACCGCTTGGACACAATCCACGTGAGTCATCCACCGCGTACCAGTTGTACAGGCGGCCGTAATCAGCAAGGTTGGACTCGTCGTTGTTGTAAATGGCTTGAGCGCCTTCGGAAGTAATCGACCACTCACTTTCAGTCAAATCCCCAGGTATCAAGTCACCGTTGGCGTAATGCTCATTGCGCAGGTTCTCAGCAAACCAGCACTGCTCCCCAATCTGCACAGTCTCGTAATCGTATCCACTATATCCGATATCGTCTCCGCAAGAATTGAAAATAGCAAAAGGACAAAAATCAGCCCATTCATAAGGCCAATTCGTATTTGCCGAGAAAGAAAGGTGAATGGCGCATTTATTCTCATCTGAAAGAGGTGTATCGTCAAACATTTCGGTCATTTGAGTCGCGCCCGAAACATTCCAGTCTGAGATATCGCTATTGAAAATATCAGCACTGAAAAACAGCCAAGACATATCCGCAACGTTCGCAACGTCCCAAGATGAAAGATTCCCATTGAAACTATCGGCATAGCAAAACATAAATCTCATTGACGACACGCTTGAGACATCCCAAGCCGAGAGGTCTCCATCGAAACTGTTAGCACCATAAAACAGGCTGGACATATTTGTCACATTCGAAACGTCCCAAGAGGAGATGTCACCATTGAAGCTTGAATTAAACTGAAACATCTCACCAACATTCCAAACGCTTGAGACATCCCAAGCCGAGAGGTCTCCATTAAAACTATCAGAATTGCGAAACATTCTAGACATATCCGTCACACTCGAAACGTCCCAACTGGTAATATCGCCGTTGAAAGAAGAAGCATCGTTGAACATCGATTTCATATCCGTCACGCTAGACACATCCCAAGATGAAAGGTCACCATTGAAGTTTAAGGCCTGATCGAACATCACGTTCATTAGCGAAACACTCGAGACATCCCAAGCTGAGATATCACCATTGAAAATAGAAGCTTTATAAAACATCCAGCCCATATTGGTCACACTTGAAACGTCCCAATCAGTTAAATCGGCATTGAAACTGGAGGCTTGAGCAAACATCACGGACATATCTATCACACTCGAAACATCCCAACTGGAAATATCGCCGTTGAAAGAAGAAGCTAAGTTGAACATCGATTTCATATTCTCAACGCTAGAAACATCCCAACCGGAAATATCGCCGTTGAAAGAAGAGGCTAGGTCGAACATAGCGTACATATTCGTCACACCAGAAACATCCCAAGCAGAGATGTCTCCATTGAAGTTGGAGGCCTCATAAAACAGGCTGGACACATTCGTCACACCTGACACATCCCAAACGGAGATGGGACCATAGAGCGCAAGCGCTTCAGACTCATCAGAAAGCCAAAGGTCCACAGCCTCGTGAATATTGGTATCATCTAGCTGCGTGACACAGAAGTAATTGAAGACCGTATCCGCTCCAACCTCATAGACCCACCACTCATCGATTTGCTCAGCGTAAACAGAATCGTAAAGGACGGTAATGGACTCAATTACAGAGACTGTTGGTCCTGGTCCGTTACAAACCCCACATTCGTCATAGGCCCCAATACAGTCGTCCTGTGAGTCCCAAATGCCGTCATCATCCTCGTCGTTTTCAGCAAACAAACCCAACAAGGCCAACAGGTCGTTGACTCCGATGTTATTGTCACCATCCACATCGGGATCGTACGTTGGAGAAACAGTCTGCGCACTGAGGTTCAACCCCAACGCAACAGCAAACAATATGATCAGTAGCTTTTTCATTCTTCGGTGTCTTTGAGATAGCCCACACTTTTAATCCTGAACGCAACGAACGGAAAAACCACCCCGATGGTCAAAGTAATCCCAACCTACTTCTGAATTGTAAGTGTAGAGGTTCCTGTACCAAGCATTTTCTCCATTCGGAGAAGCAGACCAGAAATAAACGTGTGATGTTAAGAGGTAGAAGCTCCCGTCGGCATAGCGAACCCCTCCAGCTAAACCGGAAAAACCGCTCGTATTCGTCCCATTCCATGAAGGAGAGTCATCAGAAGAAGACTTCAATTGTGTGCCCTGATCCGAACCACGAAAGTTCACCCCACTCGCTTCTGATTCGCTCATACCCAACTCCATTTCGAGCGTCA
>CAJQMI010000053.1 GCA_905479395.1 uncultured Flavobacteriales bacterium | reverse complement strand
TAATAGCAATTGCCATGAGTGGCTTTTCATCGAAGCATCGGGACTGTTTGAATAAGTGGCGATCAATCCAAGAAGCAGGGCAGAGGCAAGAACGTTACTAGCCAGCGTGCCGATGGGAGCCATGAAGCCGAGGCGTTTGATGGCCAGCCCCAATGCATATCGGGTCACACTCCCGAGTCCACCACCTACAAAAACGGCAAGAAAATTCATGATGCATTCACAGGGTTTCCGACCAATTTATTTTGGACACGCCAAAGCAAATAGCCCATGAATCCTCCAAGTACGCTGCCTCCAAGGATGTCAAGGGGAAAATGAACGCCGAGGTAAATTCTGCTATAACCAACCAACAAGGCCCATCCCAAAAGTGCCCAAAGCCACGAACCACCGCCTAGCACTAAGCCAACGAAGACAGCAACGCCTGTGCAGTTTGCTGCATGTGAGCTCACGAATCCGAAGCGGCCACCTATGTATGGCTCCGTTTGTCCCGGAGGAATCACAAGGTTTACATCACCTTTCAATTCGATGGAATGTGAGGGCCTAAACCGCTGAACGCTGGGTTTGATTACACGGGCGGAAATGATGTCGGTTCCGGAAATACACAGGGCAAGCAACATGACTCGCACGAGCATGCGGTCCCATTCCTTGTTGGAAGCTTTCCAAATTTCCCAAAGCAATAAAATGTAAAGCGGCAACCACCACCAAGTTCCAGAGATTGCCCACATTATTTGATTTCCTCCTGGCCAATGGCTATTCAGAACCTTGAACAGTCCAAAATCTAAGTTGATGAGGAATTCTTCCATTTGTGGTCAGCTGCTGCTAGAATTATTTACGCGTAAAGCGCGTCAATTTCGTCCTGATAATGAGCTTTGATAGGCTTGCGCTTCAGTTTGAGCGTGGGCGTCAATTCACCATTTTCGATGCTGAACATCTGGGGGAGAATTCGAATGGCTTTGATTTTTTCCCACTTCGCAAATGGTTCCATGAGGCTGTCGACATCTTTTTGGATGCGATCCGCGATGCGTTTGTCGTTTCGAATGCCTTCCATTCCAGGGAAAGGATGATTTTTGCGCTTGCACCATTCTTCCACAGCTTCAGCGTTTGGAACCACGATGGCGCCAGGGAACTTTTGACCATCACCCACGACCATCACTTGCTCAATAAACAGGGAAGCTTTCAAAGCATTTTCTAAGAGTTGAGGCGCAACATACTTGCCGCCTGAAGTCTTGAACATTTCCTTTTTTCGATCCGTGATTTTGAGGAATCCATTGTCGAACACACCGATGTCTCCTGTGTGAAACCAATCATCAGTCATCACTTCAGCGGTCTTTTCAGGCTCTTTGAAGTATCCCATCATGATGTTGTGTCCTTTGACCATGATTTCTCCATCATTGGCAAACTTCACATCAACACCCTCAATGAGTTTTCCAACGTATCCGATGCGCATCAATCCCGGCTCAACATCTGAGTTTACAGTAACGACAGGACTGGTTTCCGTCAATCCATATCCCTCATAAACAGGAATGCCCGCGGCGTTGAAGAATCGGGCCAAACGAGGCGCCAAAGCCGCAGATCCGCAAGCAACTGCGCGAATGTTGTCCAATCCGAGCGCTGTTTTGACTTTGCTGAACACCAGCTTGCGGGCAATGCCCAATTTCCATTCGTAAAAACCACCATTCTGACCGTCTGGTTCCCATTCGAGTGCTAAGCCTAGTGCCCAATTGAAAATGGCTGCTTTTACGCCACCTGCTGCGCGTCCTTTCTGAACGATTCCATCGTAGAATTTTTCCAGTAAGCGAGGTACAGCAGTGAAAACCGTTGGTTGTGCGTGCCCCAAGTCTTCCTTGATCGTCTCCAAGCTTTCCGCAAAATAGATGTTGGCACCTATGTACATGTACAGGTAGTGCAACATGCGTTCGAAGATGTGACAAACAGGAAGAAAGCTCAACACGCGGTACTCTTGATTGAGTAAAACAGGTGGGATTCGTGGGATGCTGTGAAGGATATTTTGAACGATGTTTTGATGGCTCAGCATCACACCCTTGGGTGTCCCGGTGGTCCCGGAAGTGTAAATAATTGTAGCGAGATCCTCTGGCTTTACGCTGTTCATGCGATTGTCCAATTCTGCCTGCTGCGCGTCGCCACCAGCTTCTGTGATTTCTGACCAATGGGTTCCATTGGAGGCACGCTCAAAAACGAAAACTCCCTGCAATGTTGGGACTTTGTCTTTGATAGACATCACCTTATCGTACAAATCTTGATTGCTGACTGCGCAATATTTACTCTCGCTGTGGTTCAGGATGTATTCGTAGTCCGCCTCGGTCATGGTCGGATAAATCGGCACGTTGATGCCGCCTACCGACATGATTCCGTGATCCATGATGTTCCACTCACAACGGTTGTTGTGTGATATGAGAGCCACTTTTTCACCAACCTCAAGTCCCATCGCAATGAGGCCACGTCCAACGCGGTCAACGGCTTCGATGAAGGTTTCTGTTGAGTAATTGATTCGGTTGCCGCCGTTCGGCATGGACATCATCAACTCAAGCGGGTTGTTCTGAAGTTGATACCGTGGGAAATCAAATAGGCGAGTAGGCTGCTGCATGTTGTGGTCGTTTGATTCGGCGTGCGCAAAGTCTCAGAATGAGGCTGGCTCACTTGGCCAATTTAGTGAATCACAAAATAATAGCAAACGGAATTACATGCGATGTCCGCAATATTTGCAATGCAGCGCATCTAAATCGTGTCCGTCTTTGCCACAACTGGGGCAAGCCTGAGTGGAGATACTTGTGGAGTTTTCAGCTTTAAGCTTGTTGCCACGAATCATTTCAACTCCTACCAGCCCTGAGGGAACGGCGATGATTGCATAGCCGATGATCATCATGACTGATGCGATGATTTGGCCGGCAATGGTTTGAGGGGCGATGTCACCGTACCCTACCGTTGTCACCGTGACAATGGCCCAGTAGATGCTGCGTGGAATGCTCGAAAACCCAGCTTGATCATCTTCCACGAGGTACATGAGCGTTCCCAGTATGGTTACCAGAGCCATCACAGCGCTGAGAAATACAATGATGCGCCTTCGGCTCGCTCGCAGTGCCGTTTGAAGTTGACGAGCTTCTGCAATGAACCCGACCAATTTGAGCACACGAAATACGCGCAGAACCCTGAGGATTCGAATGATGCGCAAGCTGCTGGATCCCGGTATGATGAGACCAATGAATGTGGGAAGGATGGCCAACAGATCCACCAAACCAAAAAAGCTTCTGGCGTAGCGCCACGGTTTTTTGACCACCGCTAAACGAAGGAGATATTCTACGGTGAAAAGTGCTGTAAATCCCCATTCGATCAGCTCAAATTGAGCACGATAGGTCGCTCCCCATTCAGGCACCGATTCCGCAATCACGGTCACTACGCTCAAGACAATCAGCCAAAGCAGGGCGACGTCGAACGCCTTTCCAGCAGGAGTGTCCGCTTCAAAAATAACTTCGTGAAGTTGGTTCCGCGAGGCTTTCATGTCCTCAATATCGGTCAATTAGGTGAATGATGGCGAAACTACCCAATCCTTGCTTCCCGGTGTGTGCACATAAAAGCCTTGGCCACTTTTGGCTCCAAGGTGTCCGGCTGTGACCATGTTTACGAGCAATGGACAGGGCGCGTATTTGGGGTTTCCCAAGCCAGTATGCAGCACTTCCAAAATGCTGAGGCACACATCCAAACCAATGAAATCAGCCAATTGCAATGGACCCATGGGGTGCGCCATGCCTAGTTTCATCACCGTGTCAATGGCTTCCACCTTTGCTACGCCTTCATGCAGTGTGATAATGGCCTCATTGATCATGGGCATCAAAATGCGATTTGCAACAAATCCAGGGTAGTCATTGACCTCCACGGGGATTTTTCCCAATTGTTGCGAAAGCTCCATGACAGCTGCACATGTCTTGTCACTGGTGGAGAAACCACGGATGACTTCCACCAACTTCATGATGGGGACAGGATTCATAAAGTGCATGCCAATCACTTGATCGGGCCGTTTGGTTGCGGCAGCGATTTTGGTGATGGAGATGGAAGAGGTGTTTGAGGCCAGGATGCAATGCTCTGGTGCAGCGGCATCAATTTGCTGAAAAATTTGCAGTTTTAAATCCGTGCGTTCGGTGGCTGCTTCCACCACAAGTTCAGCCTGTGCTACGCCAGCAGCCAGTTCTGTAGAGGTCGCGATTCGATTGAGCGTGGCTGATTTTTCCGCTTCTGAAATCTTCTCTTTTTTGATCAGCCGGTCGAGGTTCTTCTCAATTGTTTTCAAGGCACGCGCCAATGCGGCCTCTTGGACGTCGATGAGGGTGACTTCGAATCCGGATTGAGCAAAAACATGCGCAATGCCATTGCCCATGGTTCCTGCTCCGATGACAGCAATGTGCTTCATGAAAGAGAGGGGGTTATTTTTTCGCCTTGCTTGCGGGTGATTTTTTCACCGTGCTCTTTTTCGCAGCGGACTTTGGGGCTGTAGCCTTTTTCGCTGCTTTTTTTGCCGGGGCTTTTTTTGCTGCAGCTTTTTTGGCCGGTGCCTTCTTCGCTTTGGCCTTTGGTTCCTTTTCTTCTGTGGCTGTTTCTTCTGAAACGCCATCTGGAGACGAATCTTCTTCGTCTTTTTGACTTTCGAGTGGGAAGCAGTCGTTCTTCTTCAAAATGCTAAACCACTGCACCAATTTTTTCAAGTCGGAATTGTAGACGCGCTCGTGATCCAATTCAGGGATAACTTCATCAACGAACGCTTTGGTCGCAACGGCGTCTCCTTTCACCTTGGGCATATCATCACTGCTCTTGTGCTCGTTCAAACGATTGAGCACTTCCATCAGCAGCAGGTCTTCACCTGTGGTGAACATGGTGATGTCAGCTAGGCTGCTAATTCGGCTGGTTCCGGGGATGCTCAAACGTTTTTTGTCGAGCATAGATTCTACGATTAGGTTGTTGCGATTCGTCACAACAATGCGAAATAGTCCCGGTTTGCCGGCGATGGCGATGATTTCTTGAATGATCATTCAGATGGTATTCAGGCGATTCTTGGGTGCGAAAATAAGCCAATGCCGTTTGTCCTGCGACTGGAAGTGCCGGGAATCCTTTAAATACTCGTATTAGAAGTGCAAAACGGCAGTGATTCTAACACTTGGAATCCAGTGGCGTGGTACGAGAATGCTTGATGATTTATGCCGTTGGAAATGGCAATAATTGGTGTTTTTAAAGCCAGGTGGTAACGCAATATTTGATCGAGTACAGCTTTGCTCAGCGGCACATCATGCCGTTTGCATTCCACCATAAGCAGCGGTTTTCCGTGGTGATCATGGCAAACGATGTCAGCCCTTCTCTTCATGCCATTGAGGTTCAGAGGGTGTTCAACAGAAGTCAGGCCAAGTGGGTAGTGCAAATCATTTGACAGATGCTGCAGCCAGTGTTGTCGCACCCACTCCTCTGGTTCGAGGGCTACAAATTTTTGTCGGCTCAAACATTTGATCTCATTCCGATCGCCCCCCGATCGCCACGTCACGGGAAAGGGCGGAAGCTTGAGCTGAGGAAGCCGCTGGTTTCCAATTTGAACCCAGGCTTGATGTGTTTGCTTCGGCATAAGTCCAAAAATACCTGTTGCCGTGTTTTCGGCCGCGATTCGCTTCCATTATCTTCGTGCCATGCCGCATCGCCAAATCATTCGTGACGTTCAATCGGGATCATTGCGTCCTGTTTATTTGTTGCACGGTGAGGAGCCGTTCTTCATTGATGAAATAGCAAAGGCCTTGGAAGACGTCGTCGTAGAAGAGTCCATGCGGGACTTCAATCAGACCATCGTCTACGGAAGAGACACGACAGTTGACCAATTGTTGGAAGCGGCGCGTCGGTTTCCTATGATGGCAGAACGGCAGTTGGTGATGATGCGTGAAGCACAAGATTGGCCCGCTTGGAAGCGAGCGAATGATATGGTGAAACTTGAAGCATATGCGAAGGCACCCGTTTCTAGCACAATTCTGGTGTTCTGCTTCAAAAATAAAAAAGCGGATGGGCGGCTCAAGGCTGTCAAAGCCATTAGCAAGGCGGGCTTGTTGTTCTTGAGTGAGAAAGTAAGGGACTACAAGTTGGCTGAATGGATTTCAAATCAAGTTCAGGAAAAGGGAATGCGCATTGGGGGTCACGCCGCCCAAATCCTTGCTGAATATCTGGGCAATGATTTGCGGAAAGTGATGAATGAGCTGGAAAAGCTCCGAATTGTCTTGCCGGACGGAGCTGAAATTCAGCCTGATCATATTGAGCAACACATTGGCATCAGCAAAGACTTCAATGTTTTTGAGTTGCAGCGAGCTATTGGGGCCAAAGATTTGGCGCGGGCCAATCGCATTGTGGATTATTTCGCTGCGAATCCAAAAGACCATCCTGTGGCGATGGTGATGCCAGTTTTGGGCAGTTTTTTCAGCAAGGTATACGCTTATCATGGCTTGAAGGACCGCTCCGCTTCAGCGGCAGCGAAATCACTTCGTTGCGCTCCATTCGCCGTGAAACAATACGGTGAGGCGGCTCGGAATTATTCACTTGAAAAAGTTGGTAGGGTGTTTGGATACCTGCGAGAAGCGGACAGGAAGGCCAAAGGTCAGGGCAACGCCACGGTGTCGGATTCGATGCTGCTAAAAGAAACCATGTTCAAGGTTTTGCACTGAATATTGGATTCCCTGCCGCAGAATGCAGCAAGTTGCGAAGAAAAATGCATGGTTTCGCACATGAAATTTTGGCAACAGGGCACACGGCATTAACTTGGCTGCATTGTAATTTGGCACAGTGTCTGCAGATACTGGCTAGAACCCAAAAGAATTGAAAACCCCCCTTATGTCATGAAGACAATCGTTTCCAAATATGTGCTCGCAGTTGCGGCTTGCGTTGCAGTGTTGAATGTTGGTGCACAGGAAGACAATTATGTGCCCAACGGCAGTTTTGAAAATTCAGATTTGCGAAAATTGAAGAGTCAAGGGCAGCTGGAGGAGTTTACTGAAAATTGGTTCTCTGCCACTGAAGCTCCATTGGATCTCTATGCCGAGGGTATGAAGTCTGAAAAAGTCAATATTCCAAACAACATATATGGCTCACAGGAAGCAAATGACGGGGTCTGTTATGCTGGGTTTCGTGCTTTTAGCAAGGACCCCAAGTTGTCTCGCACCTACTTTGAAGTCGCGTTGGATTCGGAACTTGAAAAGAACCAACTCTATTGTGTTTCTTTTGACATCAGCTTGAGTGATTTGTCACGGTATGCTGTAAATGGCGTTGGGGCTTATCTCAGCGATCGCAAAATTGAGCAGGGAAACACAGGTGTTTTGAACCGCAAAGCGAGCGTTTTACACAAGTCGGACAAAGTCATGTCCCTTCAAGATGGTTGGGAGACTGTTTGCGGCACGTTCATCGGCACCGGTCAAGAGGAGTACCTGATCATCGGAGGGTTTCATCAAGATAGCGATGTCGAAGATGAAAAGATGAAGAAGCCAACAGGCATTATAGGTGTCATTAAGAATCAGGCTTATTACTACCTGGACAATGTGAAACTTCGTCCCATCGATGCAAAATCGCAATGCGCTTGTTCTGCAGCTGACGAGGTTCGCACAGACCTTGTTTATGGCTCATCGGTTGTTTTGAGTGAAAGCATGACGCCTGACG
>CAJQMI010000052.1 GCA_905479395.1 uncultured Flavobacteriales bacterium | reverse complement strand
TATTTGATGTACCACGCGTGGTGCTGGAGCCTGTTGTTAATCTTCGGCGATGGAATTACACCCGAGATCTCGTTGGTTTTTTGCAGGAAATTCGACCAACCTTTTTTACGTCATCGGAAAGGGAGTGGGGAGGGAAAGTGAGGATTGCTTCTGGTCTTCGTAGTGATTTTTGTCTGTCGCTTTTGGAAATGCAAACGGAAGACAATACATATTCAGACTGGCTGTTTTCGTCCGAAGAAGCGGTCAATCAAGATCGATTTTCAGGCCTAGTCTTGGGCGGGATGTGGTCATACAAAAGCCTGAATAAGAAACAATTTGCTACGCGAGGTAGCCGGCTTGAATTGGGGGGGCATTTCTTTACAGGAACTTACTCTTCAGATTATACTCCGCGAGATGAACCAGGTACACGGGATTCATTGGAACGTGAGCGGTCATTTTTCCGAGGTTTCGCGAAAGTCGAAAGCTACCTTCCGGTTACGAATAAGCTCACAATCGGATTGAACACAGAGGCTCGTTTTTCCAACGAGAAATTGCAAACCACTTACCGTGGGTCACTTGCTCAAGCAACATCTTATGCGCCGATGCTGGGCGCAAGTGCCATGTTTTTGGAGAATTTCCGAGGTTACAATTATGGCGCGGTAGGTGCCATTGTAGACTTGGAGATGCATTATGGTGTGCATTTGCGATCCGAAGTTCACGTGTTCAAAGCGAGGAAGGGCATTGTGGACGGCGATAAGGGACCTCGACTCGTTCCAGATTCACCTTCATTTTGGATGGCTGGCGTTCGAGCATGGAAGGAATTGCCAATTGGGCCTTTATCGATTGGCATGGAGTATTATAAAAGCGAGCGGTCTCCAATCTTTTTTGAGGTTCTTATCGGGTGTCGCTTGTTCCAGCCAAGTTCGCGTCGTTAAGGTGCGATTGTCGTAATTTCGCGCCATGGGTGAATTGAAATTTGGTGTTGTTGGCGCGGGGCATATTGGGAAGCGACATATGGAGATGATCCGCCGCAATCCGGCTTTTGAACTGGTGGCATTTGCTGACATTCGAACCAAAGACGCATGCGGTGTCGAGGATGCTGCCATCTATTATGCTTCACTCGAAGACATGCTGGACTCTCATCCTAATTTGGATGTCATTTGCGTTTGCACACCAAACGGATTTCACGCTGCACAGGCAATTTTAGCGCTTGAATCCGACTGCCATGTGGTCATTGAAAAGCCCATGGCCTTGAATCGCCAGGATGGTGAAGATGTATTGCATTGCGCATTGTCTCGTGGGAAACAAGTGTTCTGTGTCATGCAAAATCGATATTCGCCTCCTTCGATTTGGCTCAAAGAAATGGTGAGTTCAGGAGTTTTGGGCAAGATTCACATGGTGCAGGTCCAATGTTATTGGAACCGTGACGACCGCTATTATGGTAAAATTCCTTGGAAGGGCAAACTGGATTTGGATGGAGGGACACTTTTCACGCAATTCAGTCACTTCATTGATCTGATGTACTGGGTTTTCGGAGATATCCATCACATTCAGAGTCGATTCGTCGATTTCAACCACCAAGACAACACAGATTTTGAAGATTCAGGTTTGATTTCGTTTGAATTTGTGAAACATGATGCACTTGGAACATTTAACTTTTCGACGTCAGTCGCGAATCAAAATTTTGAGTCTTCCGTCACCATTATAGCAGAAAAGGGAACGATCAAGGTTGGTGGGCAATACATGAATGAGGTGGAGTACTGCGAGGTCTCTGACTATGTCATGCCAGAGCTACCGCCGTCAAATCCGGCCAACGATTACGGCCACTACAAAGGATCTGCAGCCAATCACGGGTATATCTTCGAGAACATTGAAGCTACTTTGATCGGGGATGGCCAAATCACAACCAATGCCCTTGAGGGATTGAAGGTGGTGGACATCATTGAGCGCATGTATGCGGCTGGAGATCGACCATTGAAAAAAGGATGAGGATCGCGAACGTCGTCTTGAACGATTTTACCCGCGACAATCGGGTGCTTAAAATTGCGGACACCCTTTCTGATGTCGGCCATGATGTCACGGTGATTGCTTTGCATAAACCCGGGTTGCCCAAGCAAGAAACCCACAAAGCAGGCTTCGCTGTCCATCGGGTTTCATTGAACATGCCAACGCGTTTTTTTGGGGGAGCGTTGAAACTTGCTGAATTGGCATTAAAAATCGCATTTGGATACCGACGGTACGATGCTTGGCACTGCAATGATGCCGAAGCTTTTGCGATTGGCTTGCTAGCCAAGTGTCTGCGACCTCGCCTAAAATTGATTTACGATTGCCATGAATTTGAAGGAGAGCGAAACGGGAAGTCCACGGAATACCTGAGAGGAGTGCGCTGGCTGGAACGAAACTTCATCCGTTTTTCCGAGGAGGTTATCGTGGTGAGCCCATCCATTGGTGCTGCCTATAAAGAGCGCTACGGGACGCATGGATTGGCGAAGGTTCAATTGGTTCGAAATGTGCCCCATCAACTGAGCTCAAAAGGAGAAGCAAACACGCCAGATTTGGGAAAGTTGCGCGATTCATTGGGTCTCAGATCAGATGATTTTGTGGCATTGTACCAAGGCGCGTTTACCATCAATCGCGGCATTGAAGAATTGTTAGGAATGGCAGACCAACTGATAGGAAGCCGCATTCATTTGGTGTTCATGGGTTATGGCTTGCTCGAAGATTCCATCAAAGAGTGCGCAAATTCAAACACCAATGTCCACTATCAGCCTGCGGTACCATACGAAGAGGTGTTGTGGTACACCCGGGACGCTGATGTGGGACTCGTTTCTGTTCGCCCAATCTGTTTGAGTTACCTCTACTGCCTCCCAAATAAGTTGTTTGAATGCATTCAAGCCGGCGTTCCCGTTCTGGTCAATGAATTGCCTGATTGCGTTTCGCTTCTTGAACACTACGGAATTGGTCGCGTTGTCAAAGGAGACGCTCCTGAAGATTGGCTCAAGGCGCTGACCACAATGGAGCGAGAAACACCCTCATTCAAGCATCAGGTAGCTGGGGGCTTGGCACTTGCTCAATCAGAATTGAATTGGGAACGCGAGCAAAACAGCCTCATTGATGTCTATCGCCGATTGGTTGATTCTAGCTCTTAGAAACAATCATCAGCCACCGATGGACCGCAGCACTGCTTGGACTTCTCGGTCACTTCCTAGGACGCCATCAATGCGTTCAATCCACTTGCGCGCATCTGTTCTGTTGCCCTCAGCAGCAAGCATTTCGGCGGTGTATATCACGCTGAATTTGAGCAAATCGACCTGAACTTCTTCAAGTCCTCTTCCTTCAAATTCCTCAAGAATTTGAGATGCAGTCGCCCATGACTCTTCGGCGTCTCGCTTTGCCTTGCTCTTCCAGAGCACACTGCCATACATTAACCAGGCACCGGGGTCTTCTTGATCCAATGTCCAGAGGTATTTGTAATACGACTTGGCTTTTGTGAATTTCTCATCATCCACATAAACTTCGGCTTGATTCATGGTGGAACGGCGCAAATCATTGAAGTAGTCGGTATACTCTGCGATGTATTCGCTCTCTTTGTCCTTCTTGACAAATTTAGAGGCATACTTCAGAGCACTTTTGAGTGCGTTGGAATATTTCTCTGCAAATTCGGGGTTGCCTGATTCAGAGATTTTGAAGTAGGCCATTGACATGAAAACGTAGGGCACAGGCTCCTTTTTGGTTTCGTCATCCTCTGTGTAGCGGATGGCCTTGTAGAGCACTTTTTCAAATTTCTCGTCCACCATCCACATCAAGAGCTCGTCAAAATCCTCTTGTGGGATTAGCGGAGCTTCTTCCTCTTCGTCTGTATATCGCTGAGCCAACGATGAAAAAGGCTGTGCCAAGATTAAACCAAACAGCAGGGTGAATTGTAGAACTTTCATGCGGTTTTCTTTCCAAATAACATGCCGAAGATAATGAGCAGTCAATTGAGGCCAACGAACAGCAGTTTAAAACTGTCTTTTTCACAGTGATGAGTCGTCTCTCTTTGCCCATTATCGATGCTTGGTTCGCTTCAAAAGGGTGGGAAGCGCATGCTTTTCAACGGGAGGTTTGGGAAGCACAATCGACGTCAGGTCAGGGATTGATCATTGCCCCAACGGGCTCTGGCAAGACGTATGCCGCAATGGCAGAAACCCTTGCTCACGCTGCTTTGCACAAGAATGAAATATCGAAAAAATCAGGTGTGCGCATGATATGGATTGCCCCGATTCGTGCATTGACTAAGGAAATTAAGCAGAGCGCAGAAAGGATGTGCCAAGGCTTCGATTTGGACTGGGAAGTAGGCATACGCACTGGCGATACTTCTGCTTCTGAAAAATCGAAACAGCGCAGGCGTTTGCCGCAAGTTTTGATCACGACGCCAGAATCGCTTCATGTTTTGATCGCTATGAAGGGAAGCAAGGACCGATTCAAGGCGTTGGAGTGCCTGGTGGTGGATGAATGGCATGAATTGATGGGCACCAAACGTGGTGTGCAAATTGAATTGGCAAGTGCGTGGCTTCGATTGCAGAATCCATCTCTCAAGGTTTGGGGGATTTCAGCCACCCTCGGGAATCCTCAAGAAGCAATGGAGGCATTGCTCGGTCCGCTGCACCAAGGAATGTTAATCCGAGCCGATTGGAAGAAGAGGATCCAAGTTCAATCTTTGATGCCAGCGCACATGGAACGGCTTCCTTGGGCTGGTCATTTGGGACTTAAGTTGGTGGAACAAGTGGTTGACGTCGTTCGCGATCATGGCAGCACGCTCATCTTCACCAATACACGCGCTCAATCTGAAATTTGGTACCATAAACTTCTTGAAGCTGCTCCGGAATTGGCCGGTGTCCTCGCTCTCCATCACAGTTCAATAGCAAAGGATTTGCGTGACTGGGTGGAAACGGCTTTGCATGATGGCGAACTGCGAGCAGTCGTGTGCACGAGCTCTTTGGATTTGGGTGTTGATTTTCGGCCTGTTGATGCCGTCGTTCAAATTGGAGGCCCGAAAGGTGTCGCTCGATTCACTCAGCGTGCCGGGCGATCGGGGCATTCTCCTAATGCCTTGAGTAAGATTTTCTTTTTGCCGACACACGGACTGGAACTCATCGAGGCTGCTGCGCTCAGGGATTCCATGGAAAAGGGGCGCATTGAGCATCGTGAACCTTTGATACGTTCATTTGATGTGTTGGTTCAATTCCTGTGCACACTGGCGGTCGGAGATGGCTTTGATGCCAAAGAAATTGCTCAAATGACCCTGACGACCCATGCATTTTCAACGCTGAATCAAGATGAATTCGCATGGTGCATCCAATTCATTTGTGATGGTGGAGAATCGCTAGCGGCTTACGAAGAATACAAACGTGTGACGGTTGATGCTGACACGGGTCTTTATGTCCTGCGGGATGGCCGTCAGGCGCGCAGGCATCGCATGAGCATTGGCACCATTGTTTCGGATCAAATGATCAAGGTAAAGTGGAAGGGCGGAGGATTCATTGGCCACGTTGAAGAGTATTTTGTGGCGAGCATGGAGCCGGGAGATTGCTTTTGGTTTGCTGGCATAAGCCTCGAGTTTATCAGGATCAAGGAATCGGTTGTGCAGGTGAGGAGAAGCAAAAAGCCCAAAGGTCGCGTTCCAGTGTATTTGGGCGGACGTTTGTCGCTCTCATCGGAATTGGGGCATGCATTGCGAGATGAGTTGGATGCTTTCGGAAAGGGACACATTCGATCAGCTGAAATGGCGCGGGTTTCTCCACTATTGGAACTGCAACAACAAATGAGTTCTTTGCCTTCGAACAAGGAAGTATTGGTTGAACAGTTTCAGACGAACGACGGTCATCACCTTTGCTTGTACCCATTTGAAGGCCGCGGTGTGCACCAGGCGCTGGGCATGCTTATGGCGTATCGATGGAGCCAAATCCGTCCACTGTCTATCTCGATATCCTGCAACGATTACGGCTTTGAATTGCTCTCTGATGAACCTTTAAAGTTTGAAGAGGTGAATGACCTTAATTTGTTGTCTTCCATTGGTTTGATGGATGATATTCAGTCCGGTGTGAATGCGTCTGAAATGGCCCGAAGGAGATTCAGAGACATAGCCGTTATAGCAGGTTTAGCTTTTCAAGGTTTTCCTGGCAAGCATCAAGGCGTGAAGCATTTGCAGTCTCATTCCGGATTGATTTTTGAAGTGTTCCGTGAATTTGATTCTGAAAACTTGTTGTTCCGGCAAGCCTTCGAGGAACTCATTGATCAACAAATGGAATGGACGCGCCTAAAGTCGGTGTTTGATCGCCTTCAAAAGCGAGACATGCGCCCAACGTTTCCGGTACATCCGACGCCTTTTTCCTTTCCATTGGTGGTTGATCGATTGCGGGAGAAATTGAGTTCGGAGCAGCTGGAACATCGAATCAAGAAAATGTTGGCTTATGAGTTGTCTTGAATGTGGTAAATTCGCGTCCATGCAAGAAAGAAAATGTCGCGTCGGGCTGCTGCTCGCGATTATGATGGTGTGTCCGCTTCTCATTTTTTCCCAATCCACCGTGAAGGGATTTATCAGGAGCATGGACTCAGGGGAGCCAGTGATGTTTGCCAGCGTTTCGCTCGAAGGATCAGCCTATGGTGTGATGACAGACATTGAGGGGTTTTATAGCTTGACCCGTATTCCAGAAGGCCAATACACCTTGGTGGTGTCGAGCATGGAATTTGAAGGGATCTCAGAAGAGGTTGAGTTGCGCGACGGTAAAATTTTAACGCGCAACTTTTTTCTTGAAAGCAAAGTGATTCAGTTGGGCAGTGCTGAGGTCAATGCAGATCGGCAGGAACAGACCACCAAAGTGAACATGTCCATTGAGACCATTCGTCCTTCAGACCTCAAGAAAATCCCGAGTTTTGGTGGATCACCAGATTTGGTTCAGGCCTTGCAGGTCTTGCCAGGCTTCATCAGTACAGGGGACCAAGGTGGGCAATTGTACATTCGCGGAGGCTCACCCATCCAAAACAAAGTGCTCTTGGACGGCATGATCATTTACAATGCATTCCACAGCATTGGTTTGTTCAGTGTTTTTGACTCGGACGTGATTGCGAATGCAGATGTCTACACAGGTGGATTCAGCGCCAAGTTTGGAGGTCGAATATCCTCCATCATGGACATCAAGACCCGAGATGGAAATAAAAAGAAGGTTCAGGGCCGGGTAGGGGTGAGCCCATTTGGAGCGAAATTAACCTTGGAGGGACCCTTGAAGAAGCTCGGGCCTACCGGAGGAGGCATTTCCTATATCCTGTCGTTGAAGCACAGTTATTTGGAGCAGACATCAAAGGTGCTTTACGACTATGTCAATGATGACGGCACAGGGCTTCCATTCAACTTCACAGATGCGTACGGAAAAGTTTCATTTGGAAGTGGGAATGGCTCCAAGCTCAGTCTGTTTGGGTTCAACTTTAGCGATCGCGTCAATTACCAAGCACTTTCAGACTTGCGCTGGTCCAATGTCGGTGCAGGCGGAAACTTCACCGTTGTTCCCTCGGGTTCTGCAATCCTTATGAACGGACACTTTGCAGCGAGCAATTATGAGATTCGGCTGAAAGAAGACGAATTGGAAGATCGCTTCAGCAGTGTCAATGGCTTCAACTTTGGTCTGGATTTTAAATACATTTTGGGAGAGAATGCAGTAGAGTATGGCTTGGAGGTTGTCGGCATGGAGACCGATTTCCAAACGTTCAATTCCATTGGCGTTCAAGTTGGTCAAAAGGAGAACACAACGGAGTTTGCGGGTTACGTAGATTACCGAATAGTGAATGGTGATTGGATCATCAATCCTAGCATGCGCATGCAATACTACAGTTCCATTGCCCGCTTCCGTCCGGAGCCACGAATCGGACTCAAATACAAGGCCAATGAGCGCCTTCGACTGAAACTTGCTGCAGGATTTTATTCGCAAAATGTGATCAGTTCCAATTCGGACCGGGACGTTGTGAATTTGTTTTACGGTTTCTTGTCTGGACCGGAAAACCTTCAGCGCACCTTGCTCACTCCTTCTGGGGATGTTCAAGATGTGAACCACTCTTTGCAGACTGCTCAGCACGTAATTTCTGGTTTCGAATTCGATCTTACTGAGCGTTTTAACCTCAACGTAGAAGGTTACCTGAAGAACTTTACTCAGTTGACCAATGCGAATCGAAATAAGTTATTTGAGGACAATGCAGACAACGCCGATGTTCCTGAGGTGTTGAGGAAAGACTTTATCGTTGAAACAGGCATCGCTTACGGAGCTGATGTGGTATTGAAGTACGAAGAGCGGTCCACCTACATGTGGCTTGTTTATGGATATGGAAATGTGGATCGATGGGACGGATTCCGATGGTATGATCCTGTTTTTGACCGTCGCCACAACGTGAATTTGGTCGTTTCACAAGGTCTTGGCCAGAAGAAGGCTTGGGAAGTGAGTGCTCGCTGGAATTTAGGTTCTGGGCTGCCATTTACCCAAACACAAGGCTTCTATCAGCCACCCAACGTGGTCGATGGCATAGCAACAGATTACGTGGTAGCCAACAGCAACGATTTAGGCATTCAATTCGCAGGCCTCAATGAAGGGCGTTTGCCTGCGTACCATCGATTGGATCTGAGCATCCGCCGTGAGTTTGAGTGGGATAATCAAACATTGGAGTGTTCGGCTGGTGCAACGAATGTTTACAGCCGAGACAATGTATTCTATGTGAACCGCATCACAGGTGACCGGGTTGATCAATTGCCATTCTTGCCATCTATAAGCCTAGACTGGCGGTTCTAATTTGCAGGCTGGGATCTCAGGACTCTGTCTGATGGTCTGAGATCAGTGCAGCAGCATTTTCTTTGGCAGCAGCACTCACTTCTGCACCACTGAGCATTGAGGCGATTTCCATGATGCGAACATCCTGCTCTAGATTTTGTACGATAGTCCGCGTAGATCCATTCGACATTTCTTTTTTAACTTGGAAATGCTGGGTGGCAATGGCGGCAACCTGGGGCAGGTGTGTGACTGAAATGACTTGTTGATGGCTCGCCATACGTTTCATCATCTGTGCCATTTTACTCGCGACATTCCCACTAACGCCTGTGTCTATTTCGTCTAAAATAATCGTAGGGATGCTCACTGCATCGTGTCCAACGGCCTTGAACGCGAGCATGAGCCTACTCTTTTCACCACCTGATGCAATTTTTTGCAAAGGCAGTGGATCGACACCTTGATTGCTTGAGAAGCGCATTTCCAGGGATTCAATTCCCCACTCATCGGGCTGTTCACCTGGCTTGAAATCAAATTCCAATCGCGCATTTGGCATGCTCATGGTTTGGAGCATCGCTTGAATGTGAACCGCCAATTCTTTTGCAGTGGACTCGCGGCTGTCCATCAGCGTGGTTCCCTTGAGCAACATTGATTTTTGCTTCAGCTCTTTGTCGGACAAGGCGTTTTCGTATGCTTCTTGGATTGACGAAGCTCGATCCAGGCGAAGGGTCAACTCATTCTGGAGCTCGATCAATGCCTGCACATCTTCAACACTGTGCTTGTGCAGCACTTTCTGCAAATCATCGAACTTTCCATTCAGCACATGAAGTCGCTGTGGATTTTCTTCGACAGATTCGGCTTGTTGCTCGAGTTCATTTACGATGTCCTTCAATTCAATCGCAAGCGTATCTATACGGAGTTGCAGTGCTGCGTATTGCGATGCTCGCTGTGCTGTTGAAGCGACACGTTTATGGGCCTCTTGCAGTCTGTCTATGACCGAATTCCCATGACTGTCATCTGTTAAAGTAGACCATGCTGACTGCAAATCATGTCGCAACTCAGCGCTGTGTTCGAGTGTGTTTCTTTCGGTATCGAGTGCGGTCCAATCGTAGCTTCCAATTTGGAGGTCTTCCAGTTCTTTGAGCTGATAGCGCAGGTAGTCTAAGTCCGTTTGTGGTTTGGCTTTTTCCAATTCGAGCGCGCGCAACGTTGACTTTGCTTCTTCGTAATCTGAATAAGCTTCGCGATAAGATTTGAGTAGGTCGTTGTGGTCAGAGCGCTCGTCAATCCAATGCAATTGATATTCACGAGTGAGCAGGAGCCTGGTGTTGTCTTGACCGTGTAAGTCGACCAGTTTTTCTCCCAACACGCGCATTTCGCTCGCTGTAACGGGGCTATCGTTGATGAAGGCTCGTGACCTGCCCTCTGCATTCAATTCACGCCTAAGGATGATTTCAGGCCAAACATCATGCGCATTCTCTAGCAACCAAGCGTTGGAGCTTTTGCTCGAATTGAAGGTGGCTTCAATGGTGCATTTTTGAGTCCCTTGCCGAACGGCTGAGGCATCTGTTCGGTGACCGAGAACGAGCCCCATAGCTCCCAGAACAATTGATTTACCCGAGCCTGTTTCTCCTGTCATCGCTGTCATGCCGTCTTGCCAGAGGATTTCTAAATCCTCGATGAGGGCATAATTTTGAATGTGGAGGCGCTTGAGCATGCTTTGTGTTGAATCAGCTAAAAATGCTGTCGTATTTAGAAATATTGCCCGGGTCCATCTGCTTTAGGACGGGCAAAAGCCGCGCTTTTTCAGCTTCGGGTGCAGGACCAAAAACCTTCAAGATTTCATCTGATTTCGCAAGAAAAAACAGTTGGAGGTTATAGGAAGAGGGTCGAATGCGATGGGTTTGTCGCATCTCAATCAAAGCGTCGGCCATGGCGAGCCTCCCGCGTTCAACATCATCGAAAAGTTGGTCCAATCCCATCCGGTGATAATAGTAGAGGCAATTGCGTACAGGACGGAAAGTTTGTGAAAGCATGTTTTCAACCAGCCAATATCGATTTTGCTGGCCTTGGCTCGCTTTCCATCCAGACGGGCCGGAGTTTTGAGCATTCGCTACGATGGTCTGAGCCTTGACATAGAACGGTGTGCCACTGTCCAATCCCATGCTATCGT
>CAJQMI010000051.1 GCA_905479395.1 uncultured Flavobacteriales bacterium | reverse complement strand
TTCCATTTATGCCTTTGACTCAGGATTGCCCAAAGTCCATGAGCACGATGATTTACCACCTCGCGGTTTTGGCTTGTTTTTGAACGGTCGATTGGTCGTCTTTTATGACTTTGAATCAGATCTTGGCGACGGTTGGGAGGATTGGCAGGTCCACCGAGACCCTGAAGAAGTGCGTCAATTGGCACTTCAAATGGGAGCCAATCTGGTGGCCTTCGCGCTTCAAGGAAGCATCGAATCTAACTGAATCAAGCGCTGACAACCGATACGTGCCATCGACCGTCTTGCAATGTTTTTGTGAGCTCAAGTCCTTGCCATTCCATGGCAGCGACCAAGTCTTCCCAGCTGTCAGCTGTCCCTTCGGCATAATTCGCGCGCAAATCATCCAGCGCGTCTGTAGCTCCGGCGACCTCATTCAGAACCGACCAATAATCCGATTCGGTCAATCCAACGCGTTCCATACCAAATTGCTCCCACAGCATGCGCATGGCGGTTTGCAAGGAAGCTTCACCGCCCGTGAGTTGCATGATTCTGACATCGCACAAGAAGGCCAAAACAGCACCTTCCACGTAAATCGATCCTTTGCGTCCAGGCACACCTGGCTCATAGCCGTCTAACCAGGTGTCGTAGCTTGAATCTGCCACACTGCAATTCAATCGTCCGGGATTGTTGACGTGGCGATTGAATAAGCGTTCCGTGAGATGGCACCAACCCTTCAAGTCAACAACTCCGCTTTCGAACAGAAATAGATCGCCCATGTACGTGGTCACTCCTTCTGCTACGTAGCCCAATCGGCTTGGACAGGCTTGAGAAAAGTCATAGGGAGTCCATTCTGAAGGACGGATGCGCTTGACATTCCATGCGTGGTACAATTCATGGGATGCAATTCCTATGAGTTCGTCATAACCTTCTTTGGTTTGACTCTTGGCCGATGGGCCGATGGCGATGACTGTGGTGTCTTCGTGTTCCACTCCGTGCCGCACATCGCGCTCGGGAAGCACGTACATGAAGTGGTAATGCTGTGCGGGGAAGTCACCGAAGTGAGCGACTTGGCTTTCGGTAAACGCAACGTGGTCCTTCAGAAATGATTCTGCATGGGGTTGATCCTTGCCGTAAATCCAGATGTGAAAGGGAATGCTATGGGACTCATAATGCAAATGTGTCAATGCTTCAGCAGCGAGAATGGGGCTGTCCATGGCCTGCTGCACATCCTTCGCATACCAGCGACCGTTGGACGTTGGCAACCCGGTCGCAACCGGCCAGTTTGCTGGGATATCCGTCAGATCGATTTCGTATCCCCAATTTTGATGATCGGGATGATACAAAAAGCAATTGACGGGATTGATGTAGAGGATGTCCGCCGCCGCTCCCGTAGAACCAGCATTGAAAAGATCAGCAAAGAAGGTCCATGCCACTGTATTGATGCCCGAGGGAACATGCCATTGGTGCAGGGTGCTTTTTTTCAAGTCAATCCAATTGCCATCGGCCAATTGACCTTTCATGGAATAAACATAGCGACCAAAATTCCCCTTTTCGTAGCGCCCAGGTCTCCACACAGGAAGTTGAACGTCAAACCCTCCTTCACATGGGAACTCAGCGGTCAGTTCAATTTTTGGTGTTCCTTCCAACATCCGCCGAATGGCGATTTGGATGGTTGGCGATTCAACGGTCTCATCTGTGCTATTCAGGGTCTTATTCATCGCGCTATTCATTGCGCTTTTCATTGCGCTAGGACTGCTTGAATGGGCTTGCCCGTGCATGCATTGGGCATTGGGCTGTGAATCAAAGCGGCCACGGTGGGCGCAATGTCTTGAATGTAAGTGCGCTCATACGTGATTCCAGTGGGGACATGCCAACCGTAAAAAATGCACGGCACGTGAGTGTCGTAAGGGAATGGAGATCCGTGGGTGGTCCCGGCTAGACCGTATTTGATCCATCCGGGTTGGATGATGATCATGACATCACCTGATGCGCTGGCCGACCACCCGTTGCGAACTTTCTCAGCAATTGGATCTCCTGCGGTATTGCCAGATGTGAGGTCGTGGCCTGTGATTGCCATCGTGACTCCTTCGTAATCTTGGCAAAGCAATTGAATTCTTCGCTGTGCCTCGTCCAAATCAACACCGCGCTCTCGCATAAGTGGTCGATTGAAAAAGAATTGATCATTGGAATAACTCAACACCCAATCGCCTTCACCATAAAACGCGTTCAAATCCGCCTTCACGTCTTCAATCATGTTTCCAGGTTTCCAGTAATCCACGGGCATCCCCACTGATTGGGCCAGTGAAGGTGGTGTGGCTGCCCCATGGTCAGCGGTAAGCCAGCACATCCAATTCCCAGTGCCTACTTTGGAATCCAATTGGGCAAATAGCTGTTTCAAAAGCCGATCGAGGTGCAGGTAAATTTCCATCGTCTCCCAGGCATTTGTGCCAAATTGATGCCCGACATAGTCGGTTGAAGAAAGGCTGATGGCTAAGAGATCGGTGATGGCATCTGCCCCCAATTCCTCCGCTTCCAAAGCTTTCACAGCAAAGTCAATGACCAGGGTGTTGCCATGTGGAGTGCTTTTCAGGATGTCATACCCCCCATTTGCAGCGCTGAGTGCTTTCAAGTCATAAGGGAATGTCGCATTCTTTCCTCCTTGAAAAGGTTGTTCAAAGGGGTTGTTGTCTGGCCATTCCTCGTTGAAGTCAGCTTCTGTTCGTTTTGTACTCCACCCGGAAGAGAGATGCCGCTCGGCATGTCCAATTTTATTGAACTTCTTGACCCACGAAGGAAGTGCATCCTTGTATTTGCTGCTGGTAATGAAGTGGCCTTTGTCTTTGCCATAGAACCAATATGCCCCGTCAGCGAGGTGCCCTCCTGGAAGGGTGGCGCCTCGATCTTTCATGCTCACGGCTATGACTTTTGCATTCATACCTGTCGCAATCTTCATTTCATCACCCAAGGTGCTCGATTTCAGGCGATGCGATGACATTTTTCCGTCCCGTAGGTCTGGGTTTTTCAAGCCAACGGTCTCGGCATCGTTGTCGAAGGCGCAATACACGGATTCTTCGTTTTTGCGATCATACCAATCATTCGCAATGATCCCATGAAGCCTAGGAGTTGTGCCTGTGTAGATGGAGGCATGTCCTGGACCTGTGTATGTCGGAGCATACCCGAAGTGATGGTCACCGCAAACCATGCCCTGCTGGATCAACCGCTTGAACCCGCCAGGGCCAAAATCATCCCAATAGCGATAGAGGTAATCCATGCGCATTTGATCCACCGTAATGCCCACGACGAGTTTGGGGTGCGTTCCCAAATTGGTGGTTTTTTTGCGCGCTGCTTTTCCACCCGGATCTTTGGTTGGTATTCTCGCCTGCGGGGGTTTGGACGTGCCTTTTTCAGCTGCTTGATTTTTGCGATCCAATGTTTCCCTCGCTTTTTGCTCCATTTGCTGCGAGGAGTAGCCGTTGGCTTTTCCTTTATCTCCTTGTCCCCCTTTTGCATTTTGCGTAGCGGGAGGTAGTCCTATTTGCCCTACAGCGTGCAGGGTTGTAAGGGCCAATAGACAGGTCAGAAAGCGCAATTTCATCAGTCAAAGATTTATGTTCAAGAAACAAAGTTAAGCCGCGAGCTGTCTCAATGCACAGGCTGCATCGAAGACCAAATCCACCAGCCAGTGGCCACGCAAAAAACCACATTCACAGCGATATTGCCGAGTGACCATGCCAATCCGTGCGTTTGGAACAATGCGATGGTGTCCGCTGCAAACGTTGAAAAGGTCGAGAATGCCCCACAAAACCCCACAGTTAATAGCAATTGCCATGAGTGGCTTTTCATCGAAGCATCGGGACTGTTTGAATAAGTGGCGATCAATCCAAGAAGCAGGGCAGAGGCAAGAACGTTACTAGCCAGCGTGCCGATGGGAGCCATGAAACCGAGGCGTTTGATGGCCAACCCCAATGCATATCGGGTCACACTTCCGAGTCCACCACCTACAAAAACGGCAAGAAAATTCATGATGCATTCACAGG
>CAJQMI010000050.1 GCA_905479395.1 uncultured Flavobacteriales bacterium | reverse complement strand
CACTTGAATAACATCGGTCCAAGAAACCGCAGACAGTCCTCCATACAGCGAATAGGCCACGGCAAACAACGCCAACCCCAAGACACCGTACATCATCGGAATGCCCATGATTGTCTCCAAAGCCAATGACCCGAGGTAGAGCACTGATGCAAGGTTTACAAACACGTAAAGCGCAATCCAAAAAACCGCTAAAATTGTTTTGAGCTGCGTGGAATATCGTTTCTCCACGAACTCTGGAATCGTGTAAAGTCCTTTCTCGATGAAAATGGGCAAGAAGAATTTTCCGACGATCAGCAACGTGATGGCCGCCATCCATTCATAGGAAGCAATGGCCAGCCCCAAACTAAATCCTGAACCTGACATCCCAATGAATTGCTCTGCTGAAATGTTCGCCGCAATCAACGAAGCCCCGATTGCCCACCACGGCAACGATTTGCTCGCCAAAAAATAGTCCTCAGCACTTTTTTCTTTGCCCTCCTTGTTGCGAGAAACCCAGAGGCCAACGCCCAAAATAAGCGCAGCGTAAACAAAAAAGATGACGTAATCCGTAAGGGCGAATGTGGCGTTCATGGTACTCGAAGATGTAAAGTGAGGCTTTTGAGGCCTGAGCCGGAATCATTGCGCGGCCTTGTGATTTGCAAATTAATTGTATTTCGGACACGGCCAACCCAAACCACACGCGCGATTCTTGAGGGCAACAAAAAACCCTTGCTTCGTTTGTCGAAACAAGGGCTTCTCTTCCGGGTGGGCAATACTGGATTCGAACCAGTGACCTCTACAATGTCAATGTAGCGCTCTAACCAACTGAGCTAAATGCCCTTTAGCATGCGCTCTGCACCGAAACCGGTAACCTGAGCGGACCGCGAAGATACAAAAATCTACAACCCGACGACGTTTCGATTCACGAATGTCTGTGGGTTGTATCTTCGCCGTCATTCTCAATCACAACCTGTGCCCATGGAACTTCCCATCGTCCGATTCAACCGCAAGCCTTCCGACTTCAGCAAAATCCTGAAAGAAAGGGTAGACGCTTACTTCAAAGAAAACGGTTTGTCACGGCAAGGAGACTGGCGCATGTATGCCAAGACGGTGGTCATGCTCGGTTTGTTCTTCACTCCTTGGGCGCTTATTGCCTTCGGAGGCGTCGGAGGAGGCTGGCAGTTTTGGGTGGCTGAAGTGGTCATGGGCTTTGGATTGGCCGGCATCGGACTCAACGTGATGCACGACGCAAACCACGGAGCTTTCAGCAAGCACAAATGGGTCAATAAGAGTGTAAGCTATGTCCTTGATCTGGTTGGAGGAAGTTCAGCCTTGTGGCGAATCCAGCACAACGTGCTTCACCATTCGTTTACCAACATTGAAGGGCTTGATGAAGACATCGACACGCCAGGTATTTTGCGTTTCACACCGAATCGCCCGCTTAAAAAAATCCACAAGCTTCAATTCATTTATGCGTGGGGCTTTTACAGCATCATGACATTGTTCTGGATGACCGCAAAAGATTGGATCGCACTGGGCCGTTACCGAAAGAAAGGACTCGTGCAGTCCTCCGGAAATTCGTTGGGCCAATTGACGCGTGACTTGGTCATTTCGAAACTGCTCTACTTCGGATACATTATGGTGCTGCCTGTGCTTTTTAGCGGACTTCCTTTCTGGAAAATTCTCGTAGGTTGGATGGTCATGCACGCCGTTACCGGTCTCATCTTGGCCTCAATCTTCCAGCCTGCTCACGTTTTGGAAGACTTGACTTTTGCTCAAGGCGAGAAAGGTGCAAGCATGGAAGACGACAGCCTTTCTCACCAACTCAAATCCACTGCGAATTTTGGGACTCGGTCCCGCGTTTTCACTTGGATGTGCGGCGGGTTGAACCATCAAATTGAACAC
Source organism: uncultured Flavobacteriales bacterium (assembly GCA_905479395.1). Taxonomy (GTDB): domain Bacteria; phylum Bacteroidota; class Bacteroidia; order Flavobacteriales_D; family Sanyastnellaceae; genus UA16. The sequence goes on along the minus strand of CAJQMI010000050.1, from coordinate 14,468 downwards.
CACCTGTTCCCTCAGGTTTGCCACATACACTTCAGCAACCTCGCGCCGATCGTGCGCAAGACAGCTGAAGAATTTGGGCTGCCCTACCGATCCTCGACCACGTTTGCTGGAGCCTTAGCCTTGCACACCAAGATGCTTTGGAAACTCGGCCGGGAAGAGTCCTGGGCCTAAAGAATCCCGAACATCGTCCGGACAGCTGGTTTTTGTAATATCTTGATAGCAAACCATTTGCTCTTAAGATCTTCGTAACTACAGCGCCTATGTCCCATTTCTTAAAACCACTGTTTGGCTTCTTTGCTTTAAGCCTACTCTCTGCTATTTCCATTGAAGGCAACGCTCAGTTGAACCACGGAGGTGAGCCTTTGAACTGGAGTGTGGAGTCAACTGTTGTCATTGATTGGACAGAATTTGAGCCCCTCGATCTAGAGGCATTGCATCAAGAGGATGACGCCACAGCCACATTCAAGGATGCCCCCTGGCGATTTGGCATCGAGCACACTGTAGCTTGGAATTCCAACACCCATGGTCTCTGGTCGCAAGAAAGTGGAATGCGCGTCTGGCGATTGGGAGTAAAGGCAAGTAACGCGACCAGCTGGAGCTTTTATCTGTCCACATTTCAAGTGCCAAAAGGAGGGAAATTGTTCGTCTGGAATGGTGATCGTAGTGCTTTTCTAGGAGCATTCACCCACGAAAATCACAAGGAATGGGAAGGTCTCGCAATTGGAATTCTCAAGGGGCAGGCTGTTGTGCTCGAATACCAGCAGTCGGCAACCGTCGAAATTATGCCCGAAATTGAAGTGGGTCAGGTGGTGCAAGGTTACCGATCCCTCTTGACCCGAGCTGATGCGCTGATTGAAAAGAGCAGCAGCGAAGGACCGTTCGGCAACAGTGGTGCATGCAACATCAACGTCAATTGTCCGGAAGGCGCAGACTGGCAAACCGAAAAGAAAGCAGTTGCTTTGATCGTGAACGGTGGCTTTGCAGCGTGCACTGGTTCGCTGATCAACAACACTGCCAATGACGGAACGCCCTACTTTCTAACTGCAAATCATTGCCTCGGAAATCCCAATACATGGACGTATTACTTCAATCATGAGAGTTCCAGTTGCTCAGGTAGCACCGGTCCAACAAACGCAAGCATTTCAGGAGGAACCTTGTTGGTCGCCGATGGCGGAGCGGATGTAGCTTTGATTGAACTGAGCAGCGAACCGCTTGCTGCCTGGGATGTCGAATTCGCCGGATGGGATGCATCCGGTGCAACCCCTGATAATGCCACAGGCATTCACCATCCCTCCGGCGACGTAAAGAAAATTTGTTTCGAAGAAGACAGCCCGTATACCTCCTCAACAGGAGGTGCTCAGGTGTGGTGGATCGATGCTTGGGAGGCAGGTGTAACAGAACCGGGATCATCGGGATCGCCTTTGTTCGATCAAAACCACCGCATCATTGGCCAACTCTATGGTGGCGCAGCTGCTTGCTCAGGTTCCGTTAACAACGGCGCTTTTGACTACTATGGGCGCTTCGGCGTCAGCTGGGACTTGGGCGTCAGCGAGTACCTCGACCCCCAAAATACAGGTACACTGAGCCTCGATGGTTACCCATCGGGCTACAACAGTGACCTCGGTTGCACCGATCCCAGCGCCTGCAATTACGATATAGAAGCACTGGAAGATGATGGAAGTTGTGAATCATTTGACGTCTGCGGAATTTGTGGTGGCGATGACAGTTCTTGCTCCGGTTGCACGGATGAAACCGCCTGCAATTATGACCCACTAGCAACGACGGACGACGGCTCGTGCATCAGCGGAGGCACCCAAATCACCTTCACACTCCTCACTGACGATTATCCTGCCGAGACCACATGGTCCGTGGAGGATGCAGGAGGATTGATTGTGCTGTCTGGTGGACCATATAACAGCAACGCAACGACATACTCGAGCACTGAATGCCTAGCAGATGGGTGTTACACACTCATTGTGCTTGATAGCTACGGTGACGGACTCTGCTGCGTCTACGGTGAAGGTAATTACGAACTCACCGACGCCGACGGCACCGTGCTCGCCACTGGAGCAAGCTTCGCAGATTCAGATGTGACCGAGTTCTGCTTAGAATCAGATGGAGACATCGCAGGTTGCACGAATTCCACGGCATGCAACTTTGACCCTTCCGCTACCATCGATGACGGATCTTGCGCTGAACTAGATGCCTGCGGCATTTGCGGCGGCCCTGGGACCGACAGCGATGGCGACGGAATCGCCGACTGCAACGAAGTCACTGGTTGCACCGATGTCATTGCATGCAATTACAACGCTGACGCCACGGATGCAGGCACGTGCAATTATCCCAGCGTCGGTCTCGATTGCGATGGAAATTCACTGAGCTGTCCCGAAGACCTCAATGGAAACCAGATGGTAGAAGTGGGAGATGTGTTGTTATTGCTCTCCGATTTTGGCTGTGACGCCGATTGCTCTGTTGCCGACATCAATGGAGATGGCAGCGTGAGCGTGGCCGACGTGTTGCTGTTGCTTGCGGCATTTGGAGATCCGTGTTGATGGCAGATTCGGCCATTCGCTCGATGTTCGGATGAGCCTTCACGTCTGCGGAACCACTTAGCGCTATGCAGGTTTCAAAGATTGATTCCTGAGCGAATAGTATGCACGCAATCTCCATCGAACAGGTGGTTGTTTGCGCGAAAACATTAAAAGATGCACTGCTTGCTATTTCAGCATTGCCTCCGTTTCACCTTCAGAAGTCCCCACCATTCAAATCTCAAGGAAAGAGTGACCTGCCACAGATTATTCCAAAGGTTCGGCTTACGAACCAATGCACAACAAATTAGCCCGGCACTTGGCCAGGCTAATTTGTTTGAACAATGAGTGAAGTTTCTACTTCGCAGAAATCGGAAGAAGCTCCGTTTCCCTGCGTCTTTTGATCATGAAACCTCCGAAGAGACCGCCACCCAAAAGCAAAAATAAGACACCATTATCGATTGGAGCACAGCTCAAATCGCAGCCCCCTGTTGCTGAATAATCAGGATCGTAGTTATGGCAACCTCCAGATGCATACCTTGATCCATTGCAGGCATTGTAAACAGCGCAGCAAGGAAAATTATCATCTCCACACGGAATTTCATCGCCGTCTGTAGAGTAAGACCCTCCGCACTGCGCAAGTGATTCATTTTGAGTGAAGCCAAGCAAGGCTGCAAACAATACAATATATTTCAAGCTTTTCATTTCAATCTACAGTTTCGATTATCATCACTCACATCCTGAGCCAAATTCTGGCAAGAACATTAGCAGGTCTAAAGTCGTCATGGCTCCGTCGCAGTCGCAATCGGTTTCTGGGAAAGAACCTTCAAAGTTATCAACAGGTTGGATGCCCACCAACAGAACAAGAAGATCCGTGATGTCTCGTTCGCCGCTCAAATTAAAGTCTCCCATGCAAACCTCTGAAACAGTTACATTCGAATGAACCTCACACTGCGAAAATGGGTCTACCGCTTCTACTTCGTAGTTGCCAGCCACTAATCCCGTGACGCATCCCGAGCCCGATAATTCGCCTCCAGTTATCTCCCAACTCACATCCCAAAGTTCTGACTCTTCTCCGTTAAAGTGGAGAATTCCCCCTTCGCAATGGCTTGCAGAAGCTTCAAAAACAGGAGCGCTCATGAAGTTAATGACGAAGCGGTTTTCATATGCTGTCTTTGATTCCAAGACTACCACCAAAGGCTCACCACCCAACGCAGCCACCTCGCCTGTTTCCAAATCCTCAAACACCGCGCAAATTCCATCAGGAAGATCGTATTCCTCATCCATAGAAATGTATACAGTGCCTTGCGAGCCACTTTCGATTACTAGAGCAATGCTCTCAACGTCCTCCATTGAACCCATGCTGTTGATGTTCAACTTGTGCCCATTTTCAAGGGTGGTATAAATCTCTGGGTTTGCACTCTTACCTGAGTGGCGGTGCGTTGCGTCCATTTCCCACTCCCACTCGGGTGTGCTCTCTTCGTGGAATTGTATAAAGGTCTTTCCAAACTTCCCATCCTCTTGAGCAACCTCCAGCCCAAAGAAAGATTGTTCTTGAGGATCAACCTCGCGAATGAAGCTGTTTGAACCGTGGGTCAATTGAGTCGTATTGAAATCTACCTCTCCTGCCGCACTCACCTGAACCCAAAACGACTGTCCAATATCGATGGTGCTCGCCGAGCCAGATGTATAAGTTGAGAAGTTATCGTTGTTATTGTCATACTGAGCGTAAGAGGAGAAGTTGGTGTTTTCGCTGATAAACTGCCCCCCATCAATTGGACATGGGAAAGGATTTGTCAACACATGCCATCCACCTCCCTGTTGAGGATTGTTTGACTTTGTCAATGACGCCGTAGTGATGTTATTCGTGTTGTACGTTCCCGTCGCCGTGAGTGTCGGGTTTGAATTGGCACTGGTATAAACTGCATATCCAAAGTCGGAATCTTCCAAAGTTGCTGCGTCAGAACTAATAATGGTCCAAGCGTTGGCTCCGTTGCTTGCATCAGTCACATCTGTCGTGTGCGTCTCATCCCACTGAAAAACCAGGTGAAAGTCGGAGCCAAAGGAATCGTTCCAATCTTGTCGTGTCGCACCCACTACATAGTTGCCAACAGAAAGCCAAGAGGCTCCATCTGTTACGGCTGGCACATATCGTTCAAAGGTGATGTTTCCAGTGACGTCAGAGGTCGCGCCAGCGTCAGCTAGGGTAGCAATGCGCGCAGTGCCGTTAGCGTCCGAATTCATTGTGAACGTTCCGTTGATTTGGACCGAACCTTCAATCGGATTGAACACACCGCCAGGTGTGATGTCAATGTTTACGCCGAGCGTCACGTCTGAATCGTCGGCATTGTCATTCAAACCGTTATCAACGACAAGTGAGTCTGCAGTGATTGCCTGACCGCTCAAGGTCTGAGCCGCTAAGCCACTGTCAAACTCAACCATACCGAATGCACTTGATGTGCTATGTATCGCTAAGTCACCACCACAGCTAATGTTTCCTTCATCGCCTGTGATGGTCAATGCGTTCGCTGTGCTTTCGCCCAAAGTGAGGTTTCCTTTGACGTCGAGCGTTCCCATGTCCTCCGCAGATGGCATGGTCAGTGCGACGGATTGGCTAGCAACTCCGCCAATGGTGCAACTGCCGTTCACAATGACGTCGCCAGTAGCGGTGGCTAGGTCCAATGAACCTCCTGAACCTGTCACTTCAAAATCGCCATTGACTGTGAGGTTGTTCGACATCGTACCCATGTCCAAAGAACCCGTGCCATTGACCGTGAGATCACCCGTGCATTCGCGACTCACAGCTGAAGTGCCAAAATCCAATGTTGCACCAGTGGCTACGATCACATTGCCCGGGATTCCCTTTTCATTGTTGTAACTGATGCCACCAACTGTGTTTGTACCCGTACTTGTGACCGAATGAATCCATTCCGTTCCGATGGTGTAGTCATCGCTGTAGACGAGCGTGCTGTTGGAGGCATATGTGGGCGGATTCACCACTACCGATCCTCCGTCAAGCTTCAATTCGTTGTCAACGAAGCAATGCGTTCCCGCTCCAACACCTGGGTCAGCGCCGAAATCTGCAAACGAACCAGACGCCACCTCAAGGTTGTAGAAATAAGAGGGAGTGGTTCCTCTCACTGTTTGCTCCGGACTCGGGTTAGATGGGTCTGCAACTGTTGAGTTTAAAATCACAGTACCGGTCTCTGAAAGAAATACTCCAGAGTTATTTTCAATGGAATTCGTAATGGTGAGCGTATGTGAACCCAACCAAAGTAATCCATACCCTGACATTTGGAGCGAACTTACTTCTACGTTTCCATCCAATGCAACATCACGGTTCACAGGAATAACCACGTTATCGCCTGCAACTGGGACAACTCCGCCTATCCAAGACGTCGTGGCGCCCCAAAGACTGGAGGTGCCTGTGGTGTTCTCCACTGCAGTTATGGTCGTTTGTGCCAAAGCAGTCTTCGGCGTTGCAACGAGAAAGGTGAATGTGCCGCAAACAAGGATAGCTGCTGAAAAAACGCTTTTGCGCAATGGGGCGCAGCAACTTCCGAGGGTGTTCATCAAGTATGACATGAGTAACGAAGGTTAAGGAATCAAATTTACGCCAAATCACTTGATTTTAAAAATGAATCGCCCATTTTTGTAGACGAAATTGATTTTTTAATTGTTGAAATCTTTGTGGGTTCATCTCCTGAAAAGCGCTGTAACCCTTGATTTCACTGGTAATTCAGAGGCGAAACACACCTCTTACTTATCAACATTTCGATGTTCAATTCACTGTTGACTAAACAATCGTTATTGGTAAATAAACCGCCAAATGGTCAGCTCAAACAGCGCGAAATGGAGCTCAATTGTCGCCCGATCTACAAGCGACAAGAGCCCACAAATTTTCATCAATGAGAGCCACATCTGCAGCGGTGAAATCTTTTTGTTTAATTTCAGGCTTCAGACCAATCTTGCACTCCAAATGGGCCCCAGATTTTTCTTCACGTTTGCAGCCATTTCACTTTCGCTTTTGGTTCATGGCCAATGCAGCGATTGCGTTGCCGCCATTGACTGCACTTCAGATGATGGTTTTCCCACCATCTGCCCCGAGAGCCTACCTGCGGCCACCACCGGCGAATTTTACGAAGAAACCATCACGTTTTTCATGCCCGCTGATGTGGTTGATCCTGGATCAGGTGTGAGCGCCTCCCTGAACACAGTGACCGTGACGTCCATCGTTGGCGTGCCGCTGGGGCTCGATGTCGTGCTGGATGAATCGGATGCTGTTTACGAACCTTCCAACGGGCAAACCAGCGGATGCGCCATTGTCTGCGGAGAACCCGTATTGGCTGGGGTTTACGACATGGTCATCAGCATATCAGCCGTGGCCTCTGCTTTCGGAATCGAACAAGTGGTGAATGAATCATTTGCGTATGTCTTGGTCGTTGAGGAAGGCGCTGGAGGAACCGGAACGTTCGCATTTGCCCCGACCAATGGATGTGACTCCTTGGTTGCCAACTTCACCGCTAGCCTCGCCGGAAGCGCAAATCAAATCACCACCTATGGATGGGACTTCGGAAACGGTTCAACCTCCGAAAGCCCCGCCGTTGACGGCATTCTATTCGATACAATCGGCACCTACAACGTGGTGTTGCAAACAATCATTTCTGATCAAATATTGACTCAAATAACCTTGAATTCCACAGGCGGAGGCGGATGGGACGATGGTTGGTCCCCAGATCCCGACCCTTATTTCGTGTTGTCGGATGGAAACGGGTCCAATGTTTACACCTCAAGCACCGCACAAGAAAGCTACTCAGCAACGTGGTCTGGATTGTCCATTGTCTTGGGCAATCCGCCTTATTCCATTGCTTTTTATGATGAGGATTTTCTCGCAGGTGATGACGCGTTGGGATCCACGAGTTTTTCCCCCAATGGCGAAGGAACCATCGACCTCAACGCCAACCCGAGTTATGCCGTCGCTACCATCGCCTTGCAAGAAGCAGTCAACGTGAGTGATACCGCAACCGTCTCGGTCAACCCCTCACCAGAAGTAGGGTTGTTCTGGCTACCAGGCGACACACTCGCCTGCACCAACCCTTCCCTCAGTCAGTACAATTGGATGTGGAACGACAGCTTGATGCTCTCGGGACCAGCATTCGAATACGCTCCCATAGAAAACGGATTCTACACGGTGATTGGCACCTCTTCGCAAGGATGCAGCGCTGCAAGCGATAGCCTTCTGCATTGCTGGGACGCTGCCGGACTCGGATTGGAGTTGACCACAAATGCCGATGATCCTGAATTGCTCATCACAGACGCTGGCTTTCCAGAATACGTCTGGACTGCCAACGGAATCCCTTCTGACACCTTGGAGGACATGGAAAGTCACTTGTGGTTTCCGGCAAGCAGCGGTTGGTTCGGTGTCACTGCATGGGACGGATATGGCTGTGCATGGAACAGTGATTCCTTGCTTGTTTGTTGGCCCTTGGAAATTCCCGAGATGGCAGAATTCCAGACGGGTGAACTCAGCCTAGGAGAAGCCTATGCAACGTATCAATGGTTTACTGATGGCCAGCCGATCATCGACGCTACAGATTCAATTTTCAACCTCAGTGACCCAGGAAATTATTCCGTTTTGGTGACAGATTTCGAGGCGTGTCCCGGCGTGTTGAGCAACGAATGGGTGGTGGTCAATGTGGAAGAGAATGCGGAAACTCTGAAACTTGAGTGGAATCTTTTTCCAAATCCCGTTGGAGACAATCTGCATTTGGCACTGCCTCAGGGGACGCGAATCGGTGCCGTCAACTGGGCTTTGGAGGTTTATGATGCGGCAGGCAAACTCAGTCATTCAATGCCAATACAAAGCAATCAAACATCCCTTGATGTGTCATTCCTGAGCAGCGGCATGTACACCGTTCAATTGGTTCCTATAAACCTCGAAGGCTTGGAGGCACTGCCGGTTTCGAAAAGGCTGATCAAAAGGTAACAGCCAAAAATATTGAGCGCTTGTTATTTGCGGTCCAAGCTCCACTTGCCGGGTCCCATCAATGCCAAAACGACTGCCGGCACGAAAAACAGAAGCGCGTGTTCTTTGTCCGAAAGTGCGTCTTCCCAGTGCACCATGAATGCAGCTACACCCATGGTAATTGCCATTAACGCTGCTCCCCATCGTGATTTCCAACCAATCACAACCATGAATGGTGCAACCAATTCACCGATCACAGTGAGCGCCAATGAAGCGGTCGATCCGATTCCAAGCCAATCGTAAAACTGCACGCCTTCTGCCGAACCAAGTCCCTCAATCAGTCGATTCAACTTCGACCATCCGTGAGGAAGCATCAATCCGCCCGTGCCAATGCGCAAAATCAAAAGGCCCCAATCATTCAATGGTTTCATGCCGCAAATTTAGTGCACGTATGCCTTGGCCTCCATCCTATCTCGGCTGATTGTATTGCTATTTTTCGTAAATTAAAGAATGACGCAACGCGAACTCCCCTCCGATTGGTTGACTGGCGGCATCCTCGATGCCGAGTACAAAAGGTATATTTTGCTGGCCTGGATCAAGCAAGTCGAGCGCGATTTTCGGGAAGTTAAAATTTATCCTGGATTGGGAAACCTGATCGAACAGCACCGTGAATTGCAATCGTTTCAATCCGAGCAAAAACACTGGCATCACAAACTACGTGGATCGCTCAAAGGACTCAACTTCGCCAGCCGCAGGATGATTTATGAGCACTTCACTGCTCATCCTGAACTTCAAAGTTACTTGGACGAACTGCTATCCTTTGCGATTCCTCAAATCGAAAAGGCCATGGCCAACGGACGCAACCTTTACGAAATCGTAGAGGAACACCTCAAATTGGAGCCCGTAGGTGTGCAACCGTTGTATCGGGATGAGGGCTATCTATTTATGTACGACGAAAGCCTCAAAACCGTCAATAACTATCGGTTTTCAAAGTCCAACATCATCATCAATGGAGAGCCCCATGTGCGCATCAAAATGGACCCTGTTGAACGGGTCAAAAAGTCCCTGAACGAGACGTTTGAACACATGAAGTTGCGGCTGACCCGAGAGTTTCCAGAATGGCCCAATCCAGCTGTTTTTCTAGCGAGGATGAGTTACACTTTTCCGCTTCACGAAGCCGCATTGCCCATAGCACGCAGACGTTTGACGCGCGCACTTTATGCCTGAAAAAAAGCGGTGTTTCAGTCTTCTAATGTAGCGTAAGCCAACTGCAGATTGCCATAAACCTGTGTCCAGTCAATTTTGCCATTGGCATTGAAGTCAAAAGACTCATACAGCTTGACATCGACGGATTTTGCCTCTGTGCTGTCTGTGGCCATTTTCGTGATGTTCCACTTGAAATAACCGCGAACAGAACCGTCCGTTTCTTTCGAATTTGGGTTGACTCCTGGCAAAAAGTTAGGCTCTCCCAACATCTTGTAATCATACTTTCCCCAGAGCTCCCGGTACTTTGGAGCTACTGTTGCCAGAGGAATTGAATCGGGTGCATTCAAACTGGTACCGCCCCAAAAAGCATCCTCTGCAAAGTGCGTAAAGAAGTGCTCATCTTCTGATTCAAAATCAGAAAACAAATGAAGAACGGTTGCTGCGTTCGCATCAAAAGTAGCAGACACATCCGCTTTCGTTTCAGCAGGTGCGTTACACCCTGAAAACGTCAATGCAGTAGCCGCGACAAGTAGCCCAAAAGTTGTTTGAAAAAGATTCATTAGAAAGGGAATTAGATTGCCCGAATCTACCACTTTCAGCGACTCAAATCACCATGAATCCCGTTTCCAGAAAGTTTATTCCGCTGAAGATGCAGCTGGAACCGTATCTGCTGGCGCTGACTCGGCAGGCGCATCGTCAACGCTTGCTTCCGAAGCCGGCGCTTCGACCTGGACTGGAGCAGCTGCGTCAGCATTTCCTTCGGCGCTGTTCGTCCCATCGGTGCCATAGTGAATCGCTACAACGATCGCCACACTGACCAACAATCCGACAATCAACTTGAGAAAGTCTTTCGCTACAATTGGGAAAATCGTTTTCAAATTGCCCTTCTTGGTCAATCCTGTATTCAAGGCCAATTCTCGGCCACATAGCAAGCCAACGAATACCCATGTGGTGGACATTGGAATGTTGTTGAGTTGCTTGAAATAGAGGAGAAGGAAGGCATACACCAGGTCAATCATGGTTGCTGACCGCACATATTTGGTGCTCTGCTTGTCCAATACAATTTGTTGGATCGCGCCTCCTTGCTTGTAGAAGATGTAACCCAAACCAATCACGAAAAAGACCATGATCACGATGAGCTGAATGAAACTTACGTCGCGCGGCAGGAACACAGCAATGTTTGCCACATCATGCGATAGCCATGTGTACCAAAGAAATCCGGTAGAGAACCACTGAAAGACGCGCCAAAACTTTTTCGCTTTGGGGCTCACATCGTCTTTTTCATTGACGACTCGAGCGATGAGCAACCACAAAACGTACGCCACCACTGCTGCCAATCCGTAGCCCATGATGCTCTTCATGAGCATCTTTTCCAGCACAAACGATGAAGCAAATGCAGACAACACCAAGAATGAAGTCGACACAGGAATTCCGCGGCGGGTCAGCAAGACCAGAGCAAGCGGTGCCATAGCATGGTACCATTGAGGTTCTACGTAGGGAATCTTGGCCAATCGCCCGAATGACAAATCGTGGTCATTCGTGTACCATCCATATGCGAGGGTCACAACCAATACCGACGCTGCCGCAGCCCACAGGGTGGTCCATTTGAATTTTTCACGGTTGGAAGCAATCCATGTCCCGAGCGTCTGAACGCTGTCGTTTGCGATTACCGAATAACCCGCAAGAATGAAACCAATGGTAGTGTATAGTTCGAGCATAGCCTCTTCGTTTGAGTACCAAAGGTCATCCATTGATTCGTCGGTACGAGGCTCATCGTGTTACCCGATTGTTAAGAGTGAGTTTCACGCCCTCTACCTGCACATTTGGAACGTACGTTTTGCTTGACGTCAAGCCCCAAACAGAGTCAAACAGGTACAAACAGGGCAACTCAGAGAAACTCAGGGAAACTTAGGAAATTTTGAAAAGTCCCGCGGACGCTTCTCCAAAAAGGCGTCACGGCCTTCTTTTGCCTCTTCTGTGCCGTATGCAAGGCGTGTGGCCTCTCCCGCATACAGCTGCTGCCCGACAAGCCCATCATCGATCAGGTTGAAACCAAATTTGAGCATCTTGATGGCCGTAGGGCTTTTGGTCATGATCTCCTTGGCCCAATCATAGGCCACCTGTTCCAACTCAGCATGGGGAACGACCTTGTTCACCATTCCCATTTCGAAGGCTTCCTGTGCGGAATACTCTGCGCCAAGGAAGAAAATTTCACGGGCGCGCTTTTGGCCCACTTGTCGCGCCAAATAAGCAGAGCCAAAGCCGCCGTCAAAACTCGCCACATCCGCATCTGTTTGCTTGAAAATAGCGTGTTCCTTGCTCGCCAAGGTAAGATCACAAACTACGTGTAGGCTGTGCCCTCCACCCACGGCCCAGCCCGGAACGACGGCGATGACCACCTTGTTCATGAACCGAATTTGACGCTGCACATCTAGGATATTGAATCGGTTGATTCCGTTCTCGCCTTTGTACCCCGTGGTTGATCGCACGCGTTGGTCTCCACCCGAACAGAATGCCCAACCGCCGTCTTTTGAAGATGGACCTTCTCCTGTGAGAAGAACCGCCCCGATCTCTTGGCTTTCATGGCACATGATCAGCGCTTCCCACAACTCATCGACCGTTTTTGGCGTGAAGGCATTTCGCACTTCCGGACGATTGAACGCGATGCGTGCTACACCGTTGCTCACTTTGAACGTAATCTCCTCGTACTCCTTGACGGTTTTCCAATCGGGACTTTCCATGGCAGTTGGTTTTGCGAAGCTCCTCCGCACTAATGAAACAAAAGTACGGCACCACAGTTCAGTCCGGATGCGTCGTGTTTAAGACGTCACCGTTCGAAGCTTCAAGTGTGTCCTGCACCCACAAGGCACATGGTAGCCCCGCCGAGAATCGAACTCGGATCAAACGTTTAGGAAACGCTTATTCTATCCATTGAACTACGGGGCCATGTCTCTCGATCTGACAGCGCAACGGACTTTCTAAATCTACGCAGTCGCTGGTGAGAAGAAGGGAAAAAGTGCGCCCAGTAGGACTTGAACCTACGACCAATGGATTATGAGTCCACTGCTCTAACCAACTGAGCTATGGGCGCTCTCTTCGGGTGCAAAGGTAATGCGCCCAAGGACGTTCTTAGTTCATTTTGTGTGTCAAAAGACAAACAAAAAAGGGGCGCGAGGCCCCTTTTTGATTTCCGCTGGGTCTGGAACGACGCAACAGAGAATTTGTAAGATTGGTTGCAATCACCAACCCAATCCGACATTGATGCCAAATCGAAGGCCAACTCCGCCGCTTTCACCGAATAAACCAGAGGCATTGTCATCATCGTAATCCGACTCCACACTGACGGATTTGATTTGAGGTCCAATGAAAAATTCCCACGCAATGTCCGATTGGCTTTGGTAGCCAAATAGCAACGCCGCGCCGTTGGCCGAACGTTTGAGCATGACATCTCCAGTCTCTGCATTGGTATTCGTGACGCTTCTAATTCGACCTGCCAATGCGAGGTAAACACCTTTGCAGGCTGTGCCTTTGGGATACCACCGTGCTTCTGGTATCAAAATGTATCCCGAACGATCCGATGTGACCAAGTTCGTTTCAATCGTACCGGTGGAATCCGATGCTGTCAATTCTGTGGTTCCCGTCATGATTCCGGCAGATAATTGAACTGAAAAGTTTTCGTTCAACGCATGCTCATATGCCAATTGGTACTGCGAAACGGCTAGTCCAAAAGGATTGAGTTTGACCACGTGCGTGTAATCACTTTGCGCTTGACTCAAGGTGGTAACCAAGAGAAAAAGCCCTAAAAATCGAAGTTTTAATAATTTTTGCATGGGGCTAATCTAAGGAAAGTCGCGCGAGCATGCAGCGAATCCATCAATCCATACGAACCCGTAGGACGCGAAACGCATCGTTGCGCCACACCCGCGCAATGCGCAGCTGAGATGAAATTAGAGCGGATTCATGCATGACTCTTCCGCTTGCATCGAACCACTCCAACCGATCATAAGGGCGATTGCTAACAATGGATCCCGTGGATGCATCAATCCAGACACGCCAAACGCTTGCATCGTGGTCCGAGACGCTTGCCGCGTAAAAAATCGTGGCCTCACTATCGGTGCCACAACCGTACGAATTGGTAACGGTGACCAGGTGGTACAAGCCGTCGAGTGGATCTTCCAATATTTGGTTCGTCTCACCTTCGATGGGGCCGCCGCTGAGTGTGCTCCATTGATACCCGGCGATATCGGTTCCACCGCCAGAGGCGATGTACCCATCCGTTGGAATGTAATTGAGGATTTCAACGAACGGTGGATTAGGAAACACTGCAATGGAAATGGTGGACGAATCCACACATCCCATTCCATAACCTTGGTCGACCACATAAGTGACGTCAAAATCCCCTGGAGGTGTGATCAAAGCAGGATCAAAAAATTCACCTAAAACACCGTCACCCGACCAAATGCCCCCCTGGGAACCGGCCGCAAGTGGCATCGGTGCGTCGTTGCCGCACATCGAGCTCGAACAAAAGATGGTCGCGTCGGGACTGGCGTTGACCTGAACGGTGCACGACACCGCTGTGTCGCCGACCGTGTAGGTGATTTCATGCGATCCCTCCCCGGCTGTCAGCGGATCCCAATAAACCCCACTGACTCCCGGACCCGAAATCACGCCGCCCGGAGGTCCCCATTCCAGCGTTTGGACGGGGCCGCTCACGCACGTGGTCGCAGGGCACACAATGAACGGCTGGATTTCCAACGCAAAGTCATACA
>CAJQMI010000049.1 GCA_905479395.1 uncultured Flavobacteriales bacterium | reverse complement strand
ATATTAGACTCCAACTTAAATATAAAGTTTAAAAAAAAAACAACTTTAAGTGTAGTAATTTTGAGTAGTGGAGGAATGGAAATCAAAATCATATTTGTTCAACTTTTCATAATAAGAGTCATTATATTATGAGTGCCGATTAAATTTCTTCTAGTAAAACTAATGTTCGATATTTCAATAGAGTTATCTACAAAAAAAATAGACGACGGATCGGTAATTGCACCGGTCCGTTTTCGTTTTGTGCCGTTTCGGCATTGTGATGCATCCGCCAAGATGCCAAATTGGAAGGCCGCCTTTGATATTGTAAAAGGCTTATTCCCCAATGGTTTCTTTTAATTGGCCTCATTTTTTGAATTCCTTCACGCTTTTTATTCTGTCGATGTTCCCGAGTATTGATGTCTGAAACGACCATCGAATTCGCATTGAACATCATTATAAATAGATAGGTCGATTAAATTAATATATTGATTGGTTATCTTAGTGGATTGAAATTGGTCAGAAAATGAAAGCAACAATCACCAAATACCTTATCTGTGTTCCTGCTTTAATTTTCATGCAGACCGCAGTTTCCTTCGGCCAGGTGGAAATTGGCTTGGAGGAACATGCCGTTTCGGAGCATGGAATCTCCTATCGGCTTTATGCCAATTTCGGAGAGTCTGGCAACATCACCTCTGTATTTGCCCCTGAATCAATCTATGATGAGCAGTCTTGGCCAGGACTCGATCCGGCAGACTCAAGCGATGATCTACCTCCAGGGGCTGTGCCCGCTATTTCCTTTGCAACAGATTCCCCCAATGGTTTTTTTCAGTTTGCTTTGGGTGCCCAGCATTACAACACCCCGTCTGGTATCATTCCATCTCTTTTTCAGTTTTATCCTGATATGGAATTCGATTCGTGGTTTACGATTGGTGGAGCAGAAGGCGTTTCGACTGGTGTTCAACTCATTCCCGGACAGAACGAGGCTCTCAACGCATTTAACAGTGGAGGAGTGTTCAACACCAACGGTCTATCAGATGGAGGTGGTTGGTACACAGCAACAAGTTCACCGTTCTTTACGGACGCGAATAACCAAATACTATTGGCACAGCTCACGGTTGACGAAGGCACAAGCATTGATGTCACCTTGTCTTTGATTTGGAGAGACGCCAGCAATGTCAGCCATGTGGAAATCGGATTGACGGCAGCCATTGGTGACAGCGGAGTGGGCTGCATGGATTCCACAGCTTGCAATTACGACGAAGCTGCCACAGAAATTGGCGACTGCATTTACGCGGACAGCGCATGCTTGACGTGCTCTGGAAGCAATGATGGAAGCGGAGTAGTGGTTTCAAATGACGCGGACAATGATGGTGTATGTGATGGTGACGAGGTGGCTGGCTGTCAAGACATAAATGCCTGCAATTATAGCTCCAACGCAACGGATTCAGGATCTTGCTTATATGCCACGGGATGCGATGAATGCGCGGGAAATCCATCCAATGGTGCAGGAACAATTCAAGACAATGATGCAGACAATGATGGTGTGTGTGATGCAAATGAAATATTCGGATGCACCAATCCTGCTGCTTGCAATTATGCCCAACTTGCCACCGAGGAGGACTCAAGTTGCATATTGCCTGTGAATTGCGAAACGTGCACCGGTGAGGTAGACGGCACGGGCTCAGTCATCTACAACGATGCAGATAGCGATGGGGTTTGTGATGACGATGAAATTGAAGGATGCATAAATCCCGCTTCTTGCAATTTCAATGCGCTAGCCACAGAGGATACTGGTGCATGCATATTCGCAAATGGTTGTGACTATTGTTCCGGAGCTGCCGATGGCACAGGAACAATTGTGAATGGTGACATTGACAACGATGGCGTTTGCAATGTGGATGAAATTGATGGGTGCTTAGACGACTCTGCTTGCAATTACAATGAAAGCGCCACGGATTCCGCAGCGTGTTACTACGCTACAGGTTGTGCTGAATGTTCAGGTGCTTCGGATGGCACAGGCACTGTCGTTCTCAACGATGATGATGCCGATGGCGTATGCAATGCTGACGAAATCAGCGGATGCACGAGTGACTCGGCTTGCAATTACGACGCCACAGCCACTGATGACAGTGGGGAGTGCATTTATCCTTTCGGATGTGACACGTGCTCTGGAAGCGCAGATGGAATGGGCACGGTCGTCGACAATGATCAAGACAATGATGGTGTTTGCGATGCAAATGAAATTGCAGGCTGTGGAGACAATGGCGCCTGCAACTACAACAGCAGTGCCACGGATGCGGCAGAATGCACCTATCCTGAATCAGGATATGACTGCTCAGGTTCTTGCCTTGCAGACTTCGATTCAGATGGTGTTTGCGATGGTTTCGAAGTCCTTGGATGCATCTACGAAAGCGCTTGCAATTATGACTCGAACGCCACAGATGACAATGGTTCATGCACATTTGCTGCGCCAGGGCTTGATTGTGCTGGAAACTGCTTGTTTGACGTTGATGAAGATGGAGTCTGTGATCAATCCGAAACGGTAGGTTGCCTTCAAGCATCTGCATGCAATTACAGCTCAGATGCAACGGAAGCGGGGTACTGCTTTTACCCAGAATCTGGATATGATTGCAATGGGAATTGCCTTGCAGACATAGATCAAGATGGTATTTGCGATGATTTTGAAGCCAATGGCTGTATGAATAGCAGCGCATGCAATTACGATTCGAACGCCACAGATGATGATGGTTCATGTGCGTTTGCTGTGCCTGGACTTGATTGTGCTGGAAACTGCTTGTTTGATGTTGATGAAGACGGGATCTGTGATCAATCCGAAACGGTAGGTTGCCTTCAAGCATCTGCATGCAATTACAGCTCCGGTGCCACTGAAGCAGGATATTGTGATTACCCAGAATCGGGATATGATTGCGATGGTAATTGCCTTGCAGACACGGATCAAGATGGTGTTTGCGATGATTTTGAAACCACCGGCTGCATGAATAGCAGCGCGTGCAACTTTGACTCAGCCGCCACAGATGATGATGGTTCATGCACGTTTGCTGTGCCTGGACTTGATTGTGCTGGAAACTGCTTGTTTGATGTTGATGAAGACGGGATCTGTGATCAATCTGAAACAGTAGGCTGCCTTGATTCAGTTGCTTGCAATTACAGCTTGGATGCCACTGAAGCAGGATATTGTGACTATCCTGAATCCGGATATGATTGCAACGGTGATTGTCATACAGACGCAGATCTTGATGGTGTGTGTGATGAGTTTGAAGTACTTGGTTGCACCAATCCTGATGCTGATAATTTTGAAATTCTTGCCACTGAGGACAACGGATCCTGTGACGACGTTGTTTTTGGCTGCGTTTATTCATGGGCTTCGAACTTCAATCCCTCTGCCACAGAAGATGATGGAACCTGCCTGAGCGGTGCCGCAAATTGCAATGACGATGAGGCGTGCAACTACACAGAAGGGTCTCAAGACGCTCTTGAATGTTATTACTCTGAAACCCATTATGACTGCAATGGAGAATGTTTAAGTGATTCCGATGAAGACGGCATTTGTGATGCACTCGAAGTTGGAGGTTGCACAGATAGCAATGCATGCAACTACGATGCAATCGCAACGGACGATGACGGTTCATGCACAATGGCGACTTCAGGCCTTGATTGTGCAGGCAATTGCTTGTTTGACACAGATGAAGACGGCGTCTGCGATGAATTGGAAATAACAGGTTGTACAGATATTGCGGCATGCAATTACGAGCCTCTTGCTACGAATGCCGGTTATTGTCATTATCCTGTCTCTGGATATGATTGCAGCGGAAATTGTTTGGCTGATCAAGATTCAGACGGCGTTTGCGATGAACAAGAAATACCAGGCTGCACTTCCGGGCCAGCTTGCAATTTTAACAGCAGCGCAACTGAGGATGACGGCTCATGTGTCTTTGCAGAAGTTGGATTTGATTGTGAAGGAAGTTGCTTGTTCGATGCTGACAGTGATGGCATTTGCGATCAATCTGAACAGGTTGGTTGCTCTGATGAACAAGCATGCAATTTCAACGATGCTGCCACGGAAGAGGGCTATTGTGATTATCCTGAAGCGGGTTACAATTGCAGCGGCTCTTGCCTTTATGATTTTGATGCTGACGGTGTCTGCGACGCATTTGAAATTGTAGGATGCACAGATGGTAATGCTTGCAATTTCAATTTTCAAGCGACTGAAGATAATGGACAATGTCTATTTCCTGAATTAGGTCTTGATTGTGATGGGCAATGCTTATTCGATGTTGATGACGATGGCGTTTGCGATCAAACTGAGCAAGTCGGCTGTGCGGACGAATTGGCCTGCAATTACGATGCAAGTGCTACGGAAGAGGGATACTGCGATTACCCAGAGATTGGTTATGGCTGCAGCGGCAGTTGCCTGCAAGACAGTGACTTGGATGGGGTTTGTGATGAATTCGAGATCATGGGGTGCACCGATGTCATGGCGCAGAATTATGATGCAAATGCAACAGATGATGCCAATGACTGTGTGTTCTACAATTCAGGTTGTACCTATCATGGGGCATGCAACTACGATGATGAAGCTGCAACTGATGATGGAACGTGTCACTGGAATTGCGTCGGTTGCATGGATGAAAATGCACTGAACTACGATTCGGGAGCAACGGTAGAATCCGATCTTTGTTTTTTCTGCGAAACAGGAGGTGGGGGAGGAAGTAGTGACGAGGAAACGTGCATTGGCGACTTGAACGTTGACGGCATTCGCGGCACTGCTGATTTGTTGATTCTGCTGAGCTACTTTGGTTTGATGTGCGAAGAATGACGGGGTTGCATTTCAATAGCTGCAAGGCATGCAATAGATGCGTCGGCATCTTCCTTCAATCAAATCTTTAACGCACAAAAAGGGAGGCCAAAAGCCTCCCTTTTCAAACAATTATTGGCAAATCTAATTAACGACGCTCTCGGGCCTCGCTCTCATTGCAACGAATCTCTCGACCCATTAAATCTTTGCCTTCCATCGCTTCCAAAGCCTTTTCGGCTTCTTCTTGATTTGGCATTTCTACAAATCCAAAACCACGGCTCCTTCCGGTTTCGCGGTCATGGATGACTTTCGCGCGTTCGACTTCTCCGTGAGCTTCGAACGCTTCTTGCAATGCGACGTCATCGACGCCCCATGCTAGGTTTCCTACAAAAATATTCACAATAAATAAACTTAATGGTGCAAATGTACAATATTATACTGTTCGAATCACAATCCACTGAAAAACAACTCGATTGCAATAAAATACCTGTTATTTTCGCAACTTTTAAAACGCTGAAAACGTAACAGACAAACGTAAAATGACGCGCTCAAGGAAGATTTAATAATTTTGAGCAATGTTTTATTTTAATTCGTCGAAGAATTTTTCGTATCTTTATGTTAGAATTATCTATTTTTCACTTTATGCGACTTCTCCTCACCCTCCTGTTGGCCCTGCCAACCATGGCTTTTGCCCAGTTGTGCTCAGAGCCATCACCTGTCTCTTACAGCGGTTTTGGTCTCCAACAAACTGAAGCCGACCTTTCAGCCACTGAAAACTACCTCGATGCTTTGAATACGAGTACTTTCAGTTTGGGAACAGGAATCTCAGATAACAACCTCTGCATTCAGAGCAACAGTGACATCACGACCTTTCTAGGTGTAAAACTGAGAAACGTGATAGCGCCAAACGACAACACCCCTGCGGAAGGCAATGTGTATTTCGCAGAACCAGGCTATAGTCCTGACTCTCAAAATGGCCCTGCAGGCGCAGGTCCCTATGCCAACTGGAACATCATTGCATATGCAGGCTTGAATGCAGGCGCTTTCGACAGTGTTGATGTGATTGTTCACCTTGATTTCAATCCATGTTTCGGTTACGAAGAGGATTCACTTCTTGCAATCAACATTGGAGACGAATTGGATAACAACATCTACACTTCAGCTTCAGGCATTTCATCTTTTGGTATCAACACCAACTTAGGATACGAGCAGATCGACGCCCTCAACAACACGGGCATCCCTTTTGACGCTACTGTGGAAGGATACTACACGTTTGCAATTGAAGTGAAGGACAATTGTGGCAATCGTAAGCTTTGGAATGAAATCACTGTATACGTCCAGTCAGAGACTACTTCAACTGGAGGCGCAGTGGCAGATGCCAACGATAACGGTGTTTATGATGACAACGAATCGACCGGATGTATGAATGAAGCGGCATGCAATTACGACTGCTCGGCCACAACAGACAGTGGTTGTGACTACGTTTCGTGTTCTGGATGCACGGTGCAAGAAGCGTGCAACTACAACAGCTCAGCAACGATCGCCAACACAGCAGCCTGCAATTACCCTGTAGACTTGTGGGGTGCAGATCACTTCAACTGCGACGGATCGTGCGTGAATGACAGCGATGAAGATGGCATTTGCGATGAGTCTGAAATTGTTGGATGCCAAGACTCTACAGCTTGCAATTACAACAGCAACGCAACCGACTCAGGTTCATGTACATTCGCTGCGACCAACTACGATTGTGACGGGGATTGCTTGAATGATGCTGATGCGGATGGCATTTGCGATGAACTCGAGGTAGGAGGTTGCGATGATGAGGATGCATGCAATTATGAAATCGGTGCAACTGAAAATGATGGCTCTTGTGATTTCTCAACGTGTGCAGCTTGCAGAAATGAAAACGCTTGCAACTACAATGACGCTGAAGGCCTTGTTCACAATTCAGTGTTGTGTGTATTCGCCACCGAGTCATGTGATTATTGTTCTGGTGAATCAGATGGATCAGGAACAGTTGTTGATGGAGACATAGACAGCGATGGCATTTGCAATGCGAACGAAGTTTCAGGATGCACAGATGGTGCGGCTTGTAACTACAATTCTGCAGCAACAGATGACGACGGTTCTTGCGAAACAAACGATGCCTTGGGCGTTTGTGGAGGGTCTTGTTCAGCGGATGCTGATAATGACGGGATTTGCGATGACGTAGACCTTTGCACGGACACCGCAGCTTGCAATTTTAATGCCTCTGCGAATGCGAATGAAGCATGCGAAAGCCTTTCTTGTGCAGGATGCACGGTGGATTCTGCCTGCAACTTTGACGATGCTGCGGCAATTAGCCTCAACACTTGTGTGTATGCCACCAATTGTGATTCTTGCAGCGGTGAGACTGACGGAAGTGGAACTGTGGTTGATGGCGACACCAATGACAACAGTATTTGTGATGACGCCGAGGTTTTAGGCTGCACGAATCAGAACGACATCAACTACAACGCGAGTGCAAACGTTTCAGACGAAAGTGCTTGCGCTGGCACCCTTGCCGGTTCAGGCTGTAATTACTGCAGCACCTTCGATTCGGAAGGCAATTGCATCGATTCTTGGGGTTGCAACTACGGTCCTTATGAAACGGCTGATAATGTAGCTTGTGGAGCTTCTTGCGCCGAAGCACCAGGCAGCCCGGTTCCATTCGGAATGGTCACCACTTGCCAGCTTCCTTGGGCATGCAACTACCTTGGGGACGGCGATTGTGAATTCACATCCTGCGTAGGATGCATGAACACGGAGGCTTGCAACTATGATGATACAGTAACAGTGCCGTCTCCTGCAGATTGCGACTACACATGTTTGGGATGCACAAACCCCACGGCTGACAATTTTAATGCCACAGCGACAACGGACGACGGCTCATGTGTCATTTCAGGTTGCACCACAGTTGGTGCCTGCAATTACAATGCAGATGCCACCAATGACAATGGCACGTGTGAAGTAATATCTTGCGTTGGCTGCAACGACACTGCTGCCTGTAACTACGATGCTTCTGTTACATTGAACGAACCGATTTCTTGTGTTTATCCAACTGGAGCATGCGACGCTTGTTCTGGCGATTCAGATGGTACAGGAACTGTTGTTGATGGCGATAGTGACGATGACGGTGTATGTGATGCAGACGAAGTAAGCGGTTGCACAGACAGCGCTGCATGTAATTTCAGTTCAACAGCCACGGAAGACGATGCTTCTTGCTTGTACACAGACGCATGCGGTGTTTGTGGCGGAAGCGGAATTGATACCGATAATGATGGCACGTGTGATTCTGAAGAGATTCCTGGGTGCATGAATAGCACTGCTTGCAACTACAATCCTCTGGCCACAGATAATGCCAGCTGTGACTTTACTTCTTGCGAAGGATGCATGGATGCAAATGCTTGTAATTTCGACGATGAGGCTACCACAAGTGTTCCTTCACAATGTGAATACCCAATTGATTTGTTTGGAGCGTCACATTTTGATTGTAACGGGGATTGCGCAAACGATACAGACAATGATGGAACATGCGACGAAGACGAAATTCCTGGTTGCACAGATTCAGACGCCTGCAACTACAGCAACGGTGCTACTGACGAGGATGGATCATGCACGTATCCGGCCGAAAGCTACCTCGATTGTTCGGGCAACTGCCTGACAGATGAGGACGAAGATGGAGTTTGTGACGAGATTGAAGTCTATGGATGTGACATTGACGACTCTTGCAACTACAATCCTGCTGCTACAGAAAATGATGGCAGCTGTGAGTTTGACTCGTGTGCTGGTTGTACCATTGAGTCAGCCTGTAACTATGATGAGACTGCTACTTTGAGCAATGACATCACCTGCACTTACATTCCAGCCGGTTGGGACGATTGCGATCAAACGATCTGCACGGACAGCGACAACGATGGGAACTGTGATTTTGATGAGCCAGCAGGCTGTGTAGGCGAATTCAACGCACCTGTGTTGAGCATGAGTGGCGTGGTAGAAACTGCTGCGAACACTGCCGATTGGGCTTCAACTGATTTTTTAACCAATGTATCAGACGACACAGGGGTTGCCGGAACAACGTTTACCGATTACGCTGGACGATTGGATGATGGACGTTACAGTGTGACGCGTATCTATGTGTCCACCGACATTTGTGGCAACTCAAGTGAGGCGGGACAATTGATTGTAGCTGATGCCACACAAACATCAGGTTGCACGAATCCGAACGCTACGAGTTACGATGCCGGTGCCATCAATGACGACGGTTCATGCGATTACTCTCCAGCTTGTCTGGGTGATTTGAATTTGGACAGCATTGTTGGAACTTCTGACTTGTTGATCCTCTTGAGCTCATTCGGATTGCCTTGCTCAGAGTAAGAAGGATTCGTTCGACCAAATTGAAAAAGGCCTGCCCATTGGGGCGGGCCTTTTTATTGCCCGCTCATTCGATTTTGAACCTAAGAGCAGTGCAGGCAATCAAATCAAACCAAGCCATATCGAACCAAGCCAAATCAATCCAAGCAAAACGGCTCATCGCTCGTGTGCCACATCATTTCATCCTTTTACAACCTGCAATGGGAGCTAGCGATTGAATGACATCAAAAAAGCCCACCATTGAAGGCAGGCTTTTAATTGAGAGTCAAATTGAATGCTTTTGATCGAAGCGAATCGAACGCAATCTCTATTCCTCCATTGCTTCCAAGCGACCGAGTAAGTCCAACATTTGATCCGCTCCAATTTGCTTTGCTACAATCCTCTTATCCTGATCCAACAAGAATACTTTGGGGGTGGCAAACACGTCGAATGTTGTTCTGAAATTGAGACTCTTCAACGTGGTCACTCCGCCATAGATTAGGGCAGAGGCACTGTCTTGAGCATTGATCAGCGGATTGTCACTGACATTGACCCAATCATCATAGTCATTCTCTGTCACAAACTCAACCCATGGGGCTGGATCAAAATCATTTCCGATTGCGAAGATTTCAAGGCCTTTGCCTTTCCATTCCTCATACAACTCTTTGTACTTGGGAAGTTCTTTTTTGCAATGACCACAAGTGCTTTCCCAGATTATAACCGCTGTATACTTTGCTTCAACATCATAAAGCGATATCCAACTCTCTTGATCCAAACCTGGTAAAATAATATTCGGAATCATGTTGCCACATTGACTGTCCCGTAATTCATCAGCACGTTCCATGACTTTTTTCAATTGCGCTTCCTTCAGCCAGGTGGCCATACCCGTTGCATAATAGGTGTCGATCATGTGCACGAAAACCTTGTCCATGCACATCACTTGCGAAGATTCGGCATTGAACGTAATGAAGTGAGTGATGTACTTGAACATTTCGGGGGTTCCCAATGCATTCGAAATCAATCGGTCAGCTTCTACAGACATAGAATCAGGCACTTGAGGCAAAACCCGGGTCCAATACGTTTCCAAAATCTGATGAAAACTTCCATCATGCACCAATCTAGGGTCTGTGAAATCGACGCGATCCCAGTAATGATCTCGGTACCATCGGTATTGCAACTCTTGTTTATTTACAATTTGTGCGGGCACTTCAGGTATTTCAGGCTCAATGATCATGTTCAAATACTTGGCGAATAGCTTCTCAGGATGATCTCGAAGCAAACGCTGCTGTTCATTGGCCACTTCTTTGCCCATATCCGTTAAGAATTGGCGTGCGTCAGTCACCTGATCTGCAGTGGCTGTAGAGTCAGACAAAACTGCTTCATAGGGGCCAGCTAGCCCTCTTCGGCTTTGAATGAAACTGAGGTAGTCATAAAACACTCTATTTTCCTCGCTCTCTAAAACTTCGACATAACGTGTCGGGTCTGATGCCTTGGTACTGAGAACAACATTCTCTGCCACAGCGAGGAATTCAAAATATTTCGGACCGGGCATTACGATGGCATGTTTGCCGCATTTCTCGTAAGGTCGTCCTGGGAAAATGACTTGGCCTGATGCACTGGTTATTGCAGTGTCTGCGTAGTAAAGCTTATTGCCATAGTAATGCGCCAAGTATACGGTGTCGTTGCTTAGTCCATCGATGGTAACATCAATGCTGTAGTCAGTTTCTTGTGCGAAGAGGGTGTGCACTGAAGTCATTGACCACATAGTTGCCAATGCAATAGCACTGACGCGGAGCTTTTGTATCATGTTTGTCGTTTTCATAAACCAATGGTCAAAATTAATTTGAGTAGGGCAAGCGGCACCATCAAATGTGGTTAACTGTTCACAATGTACCAAGGACAATAAGTATGCCGAATGTGGTTTTTTGAGAATAAAAAAAGCCCGCCGAAGCGAGCTTTCTTTGATTATGTTGCAACAATAAATCAGTGGCTTACCACCAATCGTTGTGTAGATCGTTCTTGACCTGATGTCAATTCAAGGAAATAAATTCCATCTTCCAAATTGAATTCAATCATCTCGCCTTTCGATAAGTTATTCAGCTGGCCTTCCAAAACAAGTTGTCCATTGAGCGCAATAACACGCATCCAAGCGTCATTTGGCTGTCCCTGAACGTTGATGTAGTTCGTTGCTGGGTTTGGTCCGAAAGAAAAAGCAAGGTCATTCTCAAATGCAAGGATTGAAGATGGGTTGGATGCAGACAAGTTGATGTCATCAACAAAGTAATTCCCTATTGTTTGTCCATCACCATATCCGAAGAAGTTGACTCCTCCAAATGGAGAGTCAAAAGGGAAGGGGTCTGAAGCAACACCGTCAACAGACAAAGTGATCACATCATTGTCCATGTCAATCAAATGGTGCACTTGAAACCATTGCTCGAGGGGAAACGAACCTCCACCTACATTGGCTTCGTCTGCAACAACTTGAAAATCACCTGAGAATGCGAAGGTTACGTCAAACGCCCAACCTACACCAGGCGCCACGTCTTCTTGAACATTGTAATAGCCTGATGAGCCTTCTGGGATATACATCCAAAACGAAGCTTCATAAACTCCACCATCAAGACCAGCTGTCAATACCACGTCCATCGGTCCGCCCGCTGCTGTATTGGCAAATAAGTGGAGTGAGTTAAGCCCTTCATGCGCTTGATCTGTTGAGATTTGAGCATCCTCTGCGGTGCCATCACCACCAGCCCAAGTGATCCAAACATCACTAGATGAGATGTAATCGCCTGAGGTGAAGCCTTCGAATCCTTCTTCGTAAAGTGTTTGTGAAATGGCTGATAAGCTAAACGCCAGCCCGGCCAACAGTAAAATGTGTTTCATGCGTGTGAATTTTTTCGTATTGCAATATAAGGTTTTCCGCTGAATATTTGAATATCACACCCTTCACTACGCGAAGATATTTGTAGTTTCGATGCATGGAATGGACAGGGAATCTTCGAAAAATGTCAACCTCGTCGACGAGTGGATTGAATGGAATGGTAGCGTATTCCTTGCGAGGAGCAGATGTTCTAGAAGAAATGAAGGAACTCGAAATTGCCACACTAATTGGACAAAAAATCTCATTGCGATTCAAACACGAAATCAATTGTACGATAAGCGGCAGGATCATTGCAAAAGCATACGGAGAAGGCATGAGCTATAATTCTTGGCTGAATGCTCCAAGCGCTGTAGAGAGTGTCTTGCGTCCAGAATTAAGTCGCATTCATGAAGGGATTGCTTTGCGAAATCACGATTGGGAACAGGCACACCACAATCAACCGCACTGCGTCTACGTCAGTCAAACCAGCGGGTTTAAAGTTGGCGTCACTCGGTCCACCAACCGGCCTTATCGCTGGCACGACCAGGGCGCCGTTGGAGCTGTTGTCATTGCAAACGTGCCTTATCGTCAGCTCGCAGGTGAATTGGAAGTCTTGTTAAAGTCCATCATGAAGGATAAGACGAACTACCGAAGAATGCTTCAGCATGCAGAAGCGGATTTGCCAGCACTTGAATCATGGAGGGAAGAATGCTTTGAATCCCTAGGCGAAGAATACGAAAGCTTTTTTGATGAAAATAGCGAGCCAGAAGGATTCCAATACCCTGTGCGTGAATATCCAGCAAAGATCAAGAGCATCCGATTGGACAAAATCCCAGAAATCAATGGTGTGCTTGTTGGCATCAAAGGCCAATACCTAATCTTCGAAGATGGAAGCGTATTCAACGTTCGGAACCACTCGGGTTACAGGGTTTCAATCAATTGGTGACCAGCAAGCAACAGGTGACCAGCAAGAAGGGCAGGAGCAGGAGCAAATCAGTTCAATGAAGGATCAGATGGCGCATTGGCGATGTGTCCGAATCCCTTTCCCATGCCTTCGATCAACTGCTTCCAAAAAGACTCTTCTTCCACCGATGTGTCCATGATGTTTTGGATGGAAGTTTCTGTTACGAACCAAGAGTGGCTCTTGATTTCTGATTCTAGTTGTCCCGGCGTCCAACCCGCGTAACCGATGAAGAACCGCAATTCAGATTCTTGCACAACGCCTGAATCAATGACAGATTTGAGCCATTCAAAATCTCCCCCCATGAACAAGCCCTCCATGACCTGCACAGCTCCTGGAGCGTTTGATTTGGTGTGGAGATAATACAAATTGCTATGCTTTACGGGGCCACCTAGACTGATGCGAGCATCCCATTCCGGCAATTCTTCCAGCAATTCATTCAAGTCAACCTGAACAAAATTATTCAGGACAAAGCCAAAGGACCCCTCATCGTTGTGCTCACACAACAGAATGGCCTTTCTCCCAAAGTAAGCATCGCTCAAGAAAGGCTCAGAAAGAAGAATCTTCCCAACTGCCAATTCTGCCTTTGAAGGTGGAGTAAACCGAATCATGCCGTAAAGTTCCGACTTTTGTCCAAACATTGAAAGTGAATTCATGAAATACCGCCTCTCGAAATTTGAGCCTTGCAGAGCATTGGCCATGAATTGTATGATTTGGAGCATGCGTGTGGCATGCATGGTTCTGGTTTCGAACAACGTTCAAGGGCAATTTCTTGTCGGAGACTCCGATGAGAATTTAAATGACAATGAGACGCCAACCTGGAAAGAAGCAATTGCCACATTTCGTTTGATGGCCGACGAAGTGGATTATGCCACCTTGATTGAAGCAGGTACGAGCGACGTAGGAAGACCCATTCATGCTTTTTTGTTGAGCGAAAGCGCCAGTGAGGTTCACGACTTGAACGAATTGCGATTGACTCGGCTTGCGAATCATCAAAAAGCATGTTTGCTGATCAATAACGCCATTCATCCTGGAGAACCCTGTGGAGTTGACGCTTCATTGGCATGGCTTGAGAAATTGATGCAGGACGACGAAGTGCGCCTTCGACTGCTCAGTAAATTGGACGTTGTTGTCATTCCGATGTACAACGTTGGAGGCGCGTTGAATCGAAATTGCTGCACCCGAACCAATCAAGATGGCCCAGAGGAATACGGCTTTCGTGGAAATGCACGCAACCTTGATTTGAACCGTGATTTCATCAAGATGGACAGTCAAAATGCGAAGGCATTTGTGCAGTTATTCCATGCCATAAATCCGGATGTTTTCATAGATACGCATACGAGCAATGGCGCAGACTACCCCTACGCCATGACGCTTATCACGACTCAAGCCGACAAGGCAGGACCTGTGATTGGTCCATTTTTACGCGACATCATGGAGCCTAGCATCTTTGAATCCATGAAGCAAGCGGGAGAAACAATCACTCATTATGTCAACACCCGGAATCAAACGCCAGAATCCGGAATCATTGAATTCCTTGAATCACCGAGGTATAGCACAGGCTACACAACACTATTTGGGGCTTTGGGCTTCACCTCCGAAGCTCATATGCTTAAACCATTCCACGTTCGTGTGAAAGCAACAGTGAAGTTGATTGATTGCATTGCCACGTTTACAGCTGACCATCTCGGCGAAATAAAGCAAATTAGAGAGGACGAGCGAAATCGAATCCTGAATGCCAAGCAGCTTCCAGTGCACTGGGGGCTAGACTCCAGCGACTCCACTATGATTTCATTCACAGGCTTCGAAGCAAGGAGAGAGGTAAGCCAAGTGACCGGCGACATTCGGCTGCGATACGATCACGATGCAACTTGGGAACAACCCGTGCCATACTTTAACCACTTTGAAGTTGACGCACTTGCAATCTTGCCTGAATATTACATCATTCCCCAAGCTTGGAGAGAAGTGGTCCAGCGTTGCCTATGGAATGGCGTGAAAATGACGCCATTGCCTTCTGACACAATCATGGAATTGGAGGTTACCTACATCCGAGGCTTCGAGCCTCGCAAGTTTCCCTACGAAGGGCATCATTTGAACCGCCTAGATTCCATAGACTTTCGCATTGAGCCTGTGCGACTTTTCCGAGGTGACTGGATGGTTCGAACCGATCAACCTGCTGCACGCTATCTTGCTGAAACATTGGATCCTCGCGGGCACGACTCGTTCTTTGCCTGGAACTTTTTTGACAGCGCAATGCAACAAAAGGAATATTACAGCAGCTACGTTTTTGAAGAGACCGCTTTGGAGATGCTCCAGTCCAATGATGCATTGAAAAGAAGATTTGCTGATGCAAAACAATCCGACCCAATGTTGGCTGAAAACAGCAGAGCGCAGCTCAACTGGCTCTATTTGAACTCCAAACACTACGAGGGCACGGTCAATCGGTATCCAGTCTTTCAGTCATCCGCAAAGCGAAACTAGTCCATGCCTGAACTGCCTCCTTCTCTTTGGAATATACCTGAACGGTTTATAAGCATCACGCATCAACTTGGGCGAAGTTGGAGGCGCGATGTCATGAAGATGACGCCGGAACAAATCCGAGCGATGCTCGATGGATTGTCCCGACTGTATCCTGGGCAATTCGGTGTGACGTACGAACAAATCAATCTAGGCAGGATTCCAACAGCTAAAATCCATTATTCACCTGATTCAGCGAATAGCCCGAAAAATCCTAATCGCGTTCTGTTTGTGCATGGTGGCGGTTTTGCGTTTGGTTCGGCTCGAACACATCGTGCTTTAGCCACATCACTTGCGAAAAAAAGTTTCACAGACGTCTACATTCCGGATTACGGCTTGGCCCCGGAGAGGCCATTCCCCGCGGCGCTTAATGAACTGATAGAATGCTACCAGATTCTTGCCCGTGAAGATGGTAATATTTGGTTGATGGGGGACTCTGCAGGCGCTAATTTGGCTGCTGCTTTGCTCAATGAAGTCATCGCGGACAACGGCAAGAAGCCCGCAGGCATCCTTTTGCTTTCGCCTTGGATTGATTTGCGACCGGGATCAAACAGCAACACACTGAGCCAGGCACGCTGGAGTCCTTTTGAACGATTGGATATGCTCGAGTATGCCACACATTACCTTCAAGGACACCCGCCCACAGACCCAAAAGCATCGCCTATCTTGGCCTCAATGCAGTCTTGGCCTCCCGTTTACCTTGAGGCTTCCGAAGCAGAGTACCTCTGGTCTGACGCGGAAACTCTGGCTGCCAAACTGCAGAAAGAAAACGTTCAATTTGAATTCCGAGTCGAAAAGTCGGCGCTGCACGCTTGGCAGTTGTTTCCAGACATCTTACCCGAAGCCAAGCGATCCATTGAGAAAATGGCAGCCTTCATTGCATCCCATTCCTAGGTTGACTCAATCAAAGCGCAAGCATCGAGCGTTTGACACATCAGTTCGGTGGCCTTCAACCAAGTATCAGAATCCATGGTCAAAGGCGGAGCCACTCTAAATGCATTTGGAGTGCTCAAGAAATAATAAATCAGCAGTCCGTTTTTCAATGCGTGATCAACACAAAACGCCACGGACGCTGCATCCTTTAGCTCAACGGCGATGTAGGCTCCAATACGACGCACATCCTGAACCAGTTCGTGAGCCATCATCCGTGATTGAAAATTCCCGGCTCGCTCTTCCATGGCCGGAAAATCAATCTTTTTCAGAAGCGACAGCGCTGCTGCGGATGATGCGCAAGGCAACGGGTGTCCACCAAATGTTGTGATGTGTCCCAACTCAGGGGAGGTTGCCAATTGTCGCATCCTTGCTTTGGAGCTCACAAAAGCACCCATGGGAAGGCCGCCTCCCAATGCTTTCCCAAGACACAAAACATCAGGTTCGATGGAAAAATGCTCAAAGGCAAAAGGCTTGCCCGTTCGCCCCATTCCACATTGGATCTCATCCAAAATCAACAACACTCCTTTCTCAGTGCATCGGTTTCGAAGAGCATGCATCCATTTCACACTTGGAATACGTATGCCGGCGTCTCCCTGCACTGTCTCAACAATCACAGCAGCGAAAGATTCGTCGATCGTTTGAAGTGCACCGTGATCATTCCACTCCATGAAATCAACATCTGGAACCATTGGCGCAAAAGGAGCCTTACGTGCTTCATTTGAACTCACACTCAATGCACCAAATGTATTTCCATGATAACCGCCTTCAACGGCCATGATCCTCGTGCGCTTTGTGCAATTGCGCGAAAGCTTCAGCGCACCATCAATTGCCTCTGCGCCAGAGTTCACGAAATAGACGGCATCCATTGAAGAGGGCAAGATGGAACACAGTGAGGCGGCTGCGAGATCCTGTGATTCCTGCCTCATTTCACCGTAAACCATCACATGCAAGTGCTGATCAATTTGATTCTTTAAGGCTTGAATTATTTCAGGATGAGAATGACCAAATGAACTTACCCCGATGCCAGAAACAAAATCAATGACTTCCCGACCGTCATCCAGCAGAATGATTGAACCCGATGCACTCTTCACTCGAATATTGAGTGGATGCAAAGTGGTCTGAGCCAGACCATCATTCAAAAGTTGTTCGGTAAGCATTTGATTTATAGTGGCTGTAGGGTCACTTCACGACCAAGTTTATCTCGTCCAAGAAAGTCCAGCTCGGATTTCCCGCGCCGAGATGCTCTGAAGGCAGAGGCCCAAAATTGACAACATTGAAGCGGATGTAGCGCGCCTTTTCATCGCCTTGCAGCACAAAACGATGAACCAATGTTTCCTCTTGATCATTTGCTTCATTGTGACGAACACTCCCTTCTCCAAAAGGCCGCCATTCAATCGAATCAACCGACACATCAACGCGCACTTCACGCGGCAAGAAAATCCAAGGACGAATATCCCTCAAAGCACCAATTTCAACAGTCCTCAATTGACGTGCATTTTGAAGGTCAATTACCCCCTCAACATTCTCTCCCCAAAACCCCTGCCAATCACCCGTCTGATAATGCCGCGGACCACTAATTCCATCAATCAACGCGTTTGGACCACTTGCAGCATATTGAGGGTCAAACGCAGTTTGAAGGTTCAGTGACCAATTGTGGCTGATGCGTCGGATTTGATGAACAACTGCACTGGAGCTGATTCCCAGTTCATTTATGCTTCGTGCCCAAATTTTGGCATCCCCCAAAATGTGCAAGGGACCGTCATAGGTTTTCCACTCCTTCACCGGATCAAGACCCAAAACATCTGTTATCTGATACTGAATGGACGATCCTTTTGCATTGGCCAAAATCGGAATATCAAAGGATTCAGTTCGGTAGGTCATAGGGCCGTCAATCACAGGCACACCAACAAAGGAATCGTCTGCCCAAGACTGACTGGGCCGTGACCCAACAGATTTACCGAAAACGCTTGATTCCATGGCGCTAGTCTCGAACTGAATGGATCCACCTCGTTGAATGGCAGACTTGCTGAACCAACTATTCGCATGATCTTTGAGCAAATCAGGTGACGCCAGTGTTGACTGAATGGAATTCACGACCAAACCATTTCCCTTGCGCTCAATGAGCAAAGGTTGAAAAGATGTGCCTTCTGATGGGGCTCGATTCGCCTTCGGTGCAACTGTGATCTGTTCAAACGAAGGAATACCTGCAACGAGTTGATCAGATCCGGGGCATACGGGGTACATGCCCAAGGCACTCCAAACATGCCAGGCACTCATTTGGCCGCAATCTTCATTGCCTGACAATCCATCTGGCGCGTTGCGGTATAGATCGTCTTGAATTTGACGCACTAGCCGAGCTGTTTTACTTTGATTCCCAGCATAAGCATACAAGTAGGCCATGTGATGACTTGGTTCGTTTCCATGGGCGTATTGACCAATCATCCCCGTGATGTCAGGCTGGCTTCTTCCTGTTGTCTCACTCGTGCCCTCGAACATCTCATCCAAAAGAGCCTCATAAGCTTTGTCGCCGCCAATTAGAGCGATGTGTCCGTTTACATCATGAGGAACATAGAAGTTGTATTGCCAACCGTTGGCCTCCGTGTAGTTGAAATTCACTTCGCGAGGTTCAAAATTTGCCAACCAAGCTCCACCACGCTTTGGCTGAATGAAACCGGACTCAGCGTTGAATAAATTCCTGTAAGACAGCGCACGTTTTTCAAATCGTTTGGCCAAGATGCGGAATTGGGCTGTTTCAACAGCTGATGATTGATCTGAGAGCCGACGAGCAAATGAAGCGATGCACGCATCATCATAGGCATATTCCAAGGTCTTGGACACAGATTCGTGCTCTTCGTCTAGAGGAATGTAGCCACGTTCGATGTAAGCAGGCAATCCGAGGTGCGCGCTATCCGCAGCTTGAACCATGGCTTCCAACGCCATCGCCTGATCGAAACCGTCAATCCCCCAGGATGAAGCATCCGCAATTACTGGAACACTATGGTACCCAATCATGCAGCCCGTATAGTTTCCTGCAAGTTCCCAAACAGGGAGCTGTCCGCCATGCTGGTACATCCTCAGCATGGTCCGAATGAAATCCCTCGATCTTATGGGCTCGATCCAATTCAGCAAAGGATGCAGGGCTCTGTAGGTGTCCCAAAGCGAAAAGACAGTGTAATGATCGCCCTCGTCAGGAGTCAATTGATGCACCTGCAGATCAGTGCCACGGTATTGACCGTCCACATCATTTGCGATGTTAGGTGTGGTGAAGCAGTGGTACAGAGCTGAATAAAACTTTTTTCGTTTATCATCATCTCCACCTTGGGCAACAATGGTAGCGAGTTGACTGTCCCAAAGGGAAGTTGCTTGCACTTTGTAACGCTCAAAGTTTGATACAGGTGCTTCCTCTTGCAGATTTCTCAAGGCACCTTCTATGCTAACAAAACTGAGGGCTACGCGTGCATTCAATTCATCCACAACGCCAAAATCACAGGCAAATACGGGAACGAACTCCATTTCTTGAAGCAAAGTGCCATTCTCATCAACTCCTAAATCACGCAATTCGGAGAGTTGATCCCGCCATTCAAAGGCGCGGTCAAATCGCGCGGCAAAGTAGACGTGTTGCTCTCGGGCCCAGTTGTCTGAAACCCGGTGTCCGACTAGCGTGCTGTCGTCGAGTGGATAAATGCTATAATGAACCAATTCATCCCGATGGTTCATGTCAACGATCAAGGTCAGGGTGTCTGGACGTTCGAGTTGATAGCGATGGATGCCAACACGTGAAGTTGTTGTGAGCTCTGCGTGAATGCCGTGATCCAACAGGTCAACTTGATAATAGCCTGCAGTTGCAGCCTCCTGTTTGTGGGAAAACCGGCTTTTGTATCGGTCTGGCCAAGATTGCGCGCCGGAATTAAACTGAGTGCACGGCATGAATAGTATGTCGCCGTAGTCAGAAACTCCTGTGCCCTGAAGATGCGTGTGGCTAAAACCGTAGATGGCCGAGTCAGAATAATGATATCCACCACAACCATCCCAGCCCGTAAGACGGGTGTCTGGACTCAATTGAACCATTCCAAAAGGCGATGTTGCTCCTGGATAGGTATGACCGTGACCACCTGTCCCTACAAACGGATTCACTTCTTGATGCAATGGGAGAGAAGCGGGGTCTTGGCAGCCTATGGAGAACACGAGTGCTATAAAAACTGATGAGGCGATGGAGCTTGAGATGCACCGAAATCGAATGAGTTGCATGGGGCGAAAATTAAGCAAAACTGGAATTAAGGGGTTTCACTAAAGAATTCCACTGCCCTTTGCAGGAATGGATCTCGATCAAATACGTAATCTTCAACGGTCATTGCAATGGGGAAATCAGGCAAAAGTGGCCTTGTCTCCCAACGAATCGGTGCCTCTGTGTAATATCGTGCAGTCGCAACAGTCATCTTGATGCCAGATGCGGGCAGAGACATTTGAATTGGGTTTCCAAAGGTACCGCTAATGCTGCCCATGGGAGGCTCTCCAATCGTTAGTCCTCGACCAGACCGAACAAACCAAGCTGCTAATGAGACCGAGGCAGAGGCAGACAAGCCGTCCAGTAACATCACCATCGCACCGTCGTAATTCAATCGTTTTCGAGGAGACAACGGATACTCAAAAGCGACAAAGCTCATAGATCCTGCGTCACCATTTCGAATTGCTTTGTTCAATCGCTTGAAATTCTTTTGATAACCCAGTGAAACGACAGAACCACTTAGAGTAGGCTGTGCAAGTTGTGCGCGTGCTTTTTGACTATTTTTAATTTGAACACCAAACGGAATCCGAGTGGGCTCTGAAGCCAAGTAAGGAAGTAGTTCAGCCATGACCGCGATGTGTCCCCCTGAATTTTGGCGCAAATCCAACACAACACCCGCAACTGGCTCGCCATGTTCACGTTCCCAGCTATGAATGGACCGAAAGCAATTCCTCAACTCCCGTTTAAACCTCTGAAGCTGTTCAGGATGAAAGGACCGAATCTTTAAGTGAATGACATCGGGATGATCTTCAACAAACGACCAAGAAATATCTGGAACAGTGCGGAGCGCTTTGATGGAGTCCAAGTCTGCCTTTGAAGCAACCTTTACCATTGTTTCATTTTGAAATTGCTGGCTCAATACCAAAGGCAGGCGATCTCCTTCGACACCTCCTAGGGCAAATGGGACTAAATCGTTCCACAATTTATCTGCCATTCTCAAACGAGACACCACAGCCTCACCCTCCTGGGAAATCAGTGACATCGACATGCCAAGCAGCGATCGGGCAGAAATGCCCCCGATGGATTCCACGACCGATCCAGGCATCACTGAATTGGTCCAATCTTGAACAACAACTGTTTTGTTCTCTGCGGTCGCGATTTCAATTGGAATTTGACCGTTTGAATGGGCCAGTGCATTTGCAAAGGATTGAAGTGCAATTCCGGTGTGGCTATCTTTCAATAAACTTGTCAAATCAGAGTAGGCTTTTGCGGCAGCGAAAAGATTCCCGCCACCGCTTACCAATGCTTTGTTTTTTGCCAGACGTTCTGTCCAGTCTTGCTCCGAGCAATGAGCAAAGGGCGCAGGATGAACGTCCAGAATCCAATTCGAAAGGCTGTCCAAATCGCTTTGAATTTGGGTGCCCGATAGAAAAGTAAAACCATTCGAAGCCAGGTCTTTTTGCCCCAGGGTGACAGCACAGAACAACAATTGAAGGCACAGCAAGCGAATTTTCATAATCTAAGCTTCAGTTAAATCAAGACAGTTTAGTCTTGGTTGCGCAACTTGACCATGGTTAAAATCGTCGCAATCGCCACGCTTTCGCCCTCATTGTCATACATGTCTACGTAAAATTTCACAATGCCTTTTCGAATGTCATCTTCCGATCGCTTCTCTTGTTCGACTTTCTCCTTTACTGTAAGTCTTACTCCCACAGTGGTGCCCGGATATACCGGCTTTGTAAATCGCGCTTCTTCTACGCCATAATTCAACAACACGGGCCCCTTCTTTGGATCTACAAACAATCCCGCAGCCTTACTGAGCAGATAATACCCATGAGCAACACGCTTCTCAAAAATGGTTCCGTCAAGACTTGTTTCATCTACGTGGGCATAAAAGTGATCACCGCTTACGTTTGCGAAATTGACGATGTCTGCCTCTGTGATCGTATGCTTAGCCGTTGTCACCGTATGGCCAATGATCAAATCTTCAAAGTACTGCTGGAATAGGTGTGGCTGTGCTTCTGTCTGTTGTCCGCCGGCATGATACGTTTGTGTAATCGC
>CAJQMI010000048.1 GCA_905479395.1 uncultured Flavobacteriales bacterium | reverse complement strand
CAGGACCACAAGGAGAACCCGGCATGGACGGTGAGCCAGGACCACAAGGAGAACCCGGCATGGACGGTGAGCCAGGACCACAAGGAGAACCCGGCATGGACGGTGAGCCAGGACCACAAGGAGAACCCGGCATGGACGGTGAGCCAGGATCTAGCGCTTATGAAATATGGTTGGGCCTTGGGAATGAAGGAACGGAAGAAGACTTCATTGCAGCGCTTTCAGGTAACGCTGCTTTGTCTCCCTCAGCTCATGGAGTTTTTGATTCTGAATCCAATGGGATGGTGTTTGTTGTTGATCAAGCTATATCAACCTTGAGCATTGAATTGTGGGGAGCATCCGGAGGAAATGGAGGTGATGTTTGCGGCTCAATGACCGGGTTATCTGACTGTGCACTTTGCAACGCCGAAGGAGGAGCTGGGGGACAAGCATTGAAGGTGCTCAGTATGGTGTATAATCTCGCCAACGGTGACACGTTGGAATTGGTTTCAGCCGCTGCTGGAGTCGCCGGCGAACAAGCATCTTGCGAGGTGGGAACCACCGGATGGACCAATTGGGATTGCGGGCCTGGCACCAATGGCACAACAGCCAATACCACTCAATTGCTTTTGAACGGCATGCCCATTGCTGAAATTTCAGGTGGAACAGGCGGAACAGGAGCTTGTATCGGATGTCAGGGCGATGGTTGTTTCTCCGGTGAAGCCGGAACTGCTGGAACGTTGGGGTCCAATGCCGCATGGATGACTGTGCTATCAATGGAATCCCTTGACGCTCCGACTGGTTCGCGATTGGTCCTGCGCTACTGATTAAACAAACGCATACTAACTTGCGTGCCTCGGGATCAAAGCTTCTGCAGGCAATATGAAAGTTTCAGGTTTTACATTCATTCGAAATGGCATCGACTATGACTACCCCATTGTCGAAGCCATCCATTCCATTTTGCCGCTCTGTGACGAAGTCATCGTTGCAGTGGGAAACTCAAATGATGAAACCCTTTCCCTGATCCAATCCATTCAATCTGATCGCATTCGCATCATTCAAACCGTCTGGGATGATTCGTTGAGAGAAGGCGGTCAAGTGCTAGCGGTGGAGACAGACAAAGCGCTTGCAGCCGTGGCAAGCGACAGTGACTGGTGCATCTACATTCAAGGGGATGAAGCATTGCATGAAAACGGTTACAACAGCATAAAACAAGCCATGCACGAAAACCTCCATCGTGATGAGATCGATGGACTCCTCCTGCCGTACCGACATTTCTATGGTTCGTATGATTACGTGGGCACCAGCAGCAAATGGTACCGAAACGAGGTCCGTATCATCAAGCCAGGGCGTGGGGTGTTTTCATTCCGCGATGCACAGGGTTTTCGGAAACCTCCCAATCAGAAATTGCGTGTCGCTCGAGTGAAAGCCTACATGCATCATTATGGGTGGGTAAAGGAGCCCGCTGCGATGCAACGAAAGCAGGAAAACTTCCACAAAATGTGGCACGACGACCAATGGGTTTCTGAGAACGTAATTGCATCTGAATCATACGATTACGGAAGAGATGTGAGTCAATTGGCTCGGTTTAAGGGCACACATCCAAGTGCCATGCTCGAACGTGTGAATCGCCAAAACTGGACATTTGATACGGACATCGCCGTTGATCGCAGGACGGTCAAGGACCGGTTGAAATCATTTTGCCATGACCGTCTTGGAATCGAGCTCGGTTACAAGAACTATCTTGCGGCGCGATAACAGCAATTATAAAGACAGAGAACATGGCAATGATTGAAGAATTGGAACGCTCAGGCAATTTGCTGTTCCGCGGACGCTCCTACTTTCCCCTCGTTCTGTATGTATTGATGGCAGTGGTGATTGGCTTGGGATGGGATCCGTTGTTTCAGTCTTTCGACCTCATCAGTGCGCTGACCTGCATCGCTGTATCCATGCTAGGATTGCTCATTCGCGCCCTCACCATTGGTTACACACCACGCGGGACCTCTGGTCGCAACACCAAGGCTGGCCAAGTGGCCGAAGTGCTTAACACCAAAGGCATGTACAGTTTGGTGCGCCACCCCCTCTACCTCGGCAATTTCTTCATGTGGTTGGGCATCATGATTTATGTTGGAAACGTATGGTTCACAGTGGTTTGCTGCCTGCTTTACTGGTTGTACTACGAACGCATCATGTTTGCAGAAGAAGCCTTTTTAAGAGGCAAATTCGGGCAAGCTTACCTGGACTGGTCCGTGGATGTGCCGTCATTTTGGCCGCGCAACCTTAAGTGGATAACACCCCACGTTGAGTTCTCCATGCGCAACGTTCTAAAGCGAGAATACAATGGGTTTTTTGCCGTATTCCTCAGCTTGGCAATGGTATCGATGGGCAAAACCTACGTGCACATTTCCCAAGATTGGGAAGCTATTTTGCACCCGTTCTGGCAGAATGCAGTGATCGGTTCATTCGCTGTGTTTTTCATTCTACGCAGTCTTAAGCGTTACAGCCGCGTGCTCCACGTAGAAGGACGGTAAGCGCGCACGCCTCCTTGTTATCAAATCCGTTCGACCTTTATCTGGCGCAGTGGCGTATCCACGCCACCTGTGTGATCCGTGCTTTGCGGTTCAAAAAGCATGATCCACGTCTCTTCAGTTGCCAGAGGCTTGTGCTCCACTCCTCTGGGCACGACGATGATTTGTCCCGGGAGCAGCACTTCGATTTTGTCCCTGAAATGGATCTCGAGACGCCCTTTCACCACAAAAAACAGTTCGTCTTCCTCATCATGAGCGTGCCAAACAAAATCTCCTTCAATTTTGGCAAGCTTCACGTCTTGGCCGTTTAAAGAAGCAATGATTCGCGGGTTCCAGCGGTCATCAATCGCCTCGAACTTCTCTGTTAAATCAATGGTGTTCATTCCGCGAATATCAAACTTAAATGATTTTAAACGCATTCCTTACGCAGAGAACCAGAACACCAGATTGGTCAATAAGAATGATTGCAACACGAGGACGAGGCTATTCAGATTGCATTGGTCTCGATTTAGGTGGACGGCACACTCAGTATGCGCAATCATCATGAGCAGGGTCGGAAAAGGAAGCATTAAAGCCGCGAGAAATTGCATTGAAACGCAAGAAAAATCCATCTGGCAGGGTAAAATGACAAAACCTTTGCACATTGACATTATCTTCAAAGTCAACCTTTGTAAATTTATTATTTCATTCAAGATTTAGAAAGCATGAAAGCAATTCATCACTTATTCCATATCCAAAAACCTGTTGCTGATGTATTCCGAGCAATATCATCGCAAGAAGGAATAAGCTCTTGGTACACGCGTACAGACCATTTTGAAGCCGTCGTTGGAGCAACTTTCCCATTGCATTTTGGGGAACTCGCCTTCACATTCGAAATCACTGAATGCATCGAAAATCAGCGAATCACTTGGAAATGCATAGAAGCTACGATGCCGCTCGTAGGCCACAGCATGACCTACGCACTGGATGAAAATGATGGCAAAACAAGGGTGCGTTTTACGCATGTGGGTTTCACCGAAGCTGATGACTTCATGGCCAATATGAATTTCAGCTCTGCCAAATACCTCGAAAGCCTCCGGCAATATTGCCAGACCGGAAATGGCGAGGCTTTTGGCAGTGAGCGCTACAGAAGCTAGAAACCAGCTTGCACCTATGCGAACCGCTTCACTGAAATGAAATAAATAAAACCCGTGAAAATATTTCTCACCAATCAGAATAAGGCCGAACGCATCACTCGGTTTATCATCTCGCTCTTCTTGTTACCTTCTTTCGTTTTACTTGAGCCTTCTTGGTATGCCTCACTATTAGGCGCTGTTGGAGCTACCTTGTTGTTCAACGCAATCATAGGCACCTGCTACATCTACCGTTTGTTTGGCGCAAACACTTGTGAGATTTAATCCAGATCGAGCGTTGCTATTTGAATTGCGTATTTGTCAGTCGTTCTCTCATCCAATCGGAATTTTAGAAATGCAACACCGAAGGTTGGGTCTGCCTGTCTTCATTCCCTGTTAGACAACAAAAACGGCGTACCGCAATGGCACGCCGTTTTTCATTTGCAGTGGAGAATATCGGAGTCGAACCGATGACCTCTTGCATGCCATGCAAGCGCTCTAGCCAACTGAGCTAATCCCCCATCTTTGCTTCCTTCGAAGCGTTTGCAAATATACGCCGAATTGCCCGATGAGCCAAAGGGATTAATGCCACTGCGTTATCTCCACAGCATGCATTGATTGTAGGCCCTCACTCCCTGATCAAGCTCCTGCTCTATGCGATTCATCCGACCTGAAATGGTTGCTTCCATGACTCCTCCGGCCAGGCCTGTTGCGATGCCAAATGCCAATTGATCGCGTTCGATAGCTAAAATGCTGACCGCAACTTCAACAATTCCAACATTCAGAAGCACAGCATTCCAACGGCGCATTTTACGTGCCTTAGCAAAATGTTCACCTGCAATTGGACAGACGGAATGGGTGATTTGAAATGCTCTTGCAGGTCTTAAGCTCTCCCCTTCCAGCTCAACCTTGTGACGTTTCCCGCGGCTCATCATTTCCTGTGCTTCCATCTGCAGAGAAGAAAAACCCAACACAAGCGCAACGGCAACAAGTTGAAACCCGTTTTTCTCTGGTTTGAAAAGTTGAAAAAACAACGGCATCAGGGGGCAACGATGAGTGGACGTGCAATGAGCGAGTCGAGCGCACTCGCATAACACTGATGCGCATTGTATCCAACCAGCCGGGCCTGGCCGTTCAATGCTACTCCATGCAAGGCATATGTTTCGACCGGCAATGACATACTCCCACCACTCGAAGGCGCATAAAACATTCGCAAGCCACTGAACATCATGTGCCCTTTTTTCTGCATTGGACGAAAACGCACAGGCACTGCCACGGAATCCACCCAAAGCTCCCAGGTGCTCATTTGCTCTAAAACTTCCATCCAATGATCTGTTTCTTCCTCAAAAACCTTCACTTCCAACCGATACGTTCGTTGCTTGCGCACGTTGGATTCCACTCCTGGCAATGCATCCTGTTGTGTCACTGAAACGGATTTTAGTGGGATGAATTGACACTCGGAAATGCGGTGCGGATCCGGCACATCGCTCAATCGTTTTGATTCAACGCATCCCACAAGTGCGAGAATCGCGGCTAGCGTAAACAACCCTAAAGGCAGCAGAGAACGCCGGTGAAACAATGCCGATTTTGCTTGTCTGGGACGGGTTGGTTGAGACGTATTCATAATAATTCAATCAGCAAGATAGGTGCCAGAATTTCAAAGTTGAGTTCCGCTTCGCCACGTGCGATGCACAACGCATTCATTGCACCACAATTAAAACCAAGGGCCTCATGGGCCTCGACTGGTTTGCATCGCTGCAAAGCATCCAAACCATACCTGCTGGCCATTGTGAAGCATCTGCATGATTTTCGCATCCTTCCGCAATGGTTCGGCCGCTCGCGTCCATTACTTTCCAGCGTTGTCCGGGCTGATGCCCACGAATTTCAAACACCCCTGAGACGGGGTTGGGAACGACCTGCCAGACTGACTCATCGAGGAGCAAGTCCGACGGAGTCGAGAGTGAAACATCTGAGATGTTTGTTTCAACATTTACGTAATAGTCCCCAACGGAAGCATCTTCAAGTTGAAGCAAATACACATCATCGCGACCATTGGAGTAGCCATCCGTTCGACCCAAAATCCA
Source organism: uncultured Flavobacteriales bacterium (assembly GCA_905479395.1). Classification (GTDB taxonomy): domain Bacteria; phylum Bacteroidota; class Bacteroidia; order Flavobacteriales_D; family Sanyastnellaceae; genus UA16. The sequence goes on along the minus strand of CAJQMI010000048.1, from coordinate 5,906 downwards.
AATGCGATTGGCTGCATCGTGCAGCATACTTGCGGGACGTTCATCCCATTGGGTTCCAAAGGTTGGACCACCTTGCCAAGCACCCGTCACAGCAGACCATCGTGAAAAGAGCAACTCTTCCCCACCCAAGCCAAGGCCTTCTGTCATCGAAATCGTCGCAAAATCCACATCACTGTACCACTGCAAATCGAAGGATTCTACATCGACCCCCGAACCTGGAATTTTCTCCAGCAACGTGTCTCCATCCAAACTCAAGCACGCAAAGGCCAAACGCATTCCCTCTGCTGTCTCTACGTTCATAAGCGCAGCAACCGTCTGATTGCGTAAGTCGAGAGCAACTGAAACAGTGGGTTCATTCCAAGCACTCGTAAATGACCAAACTGTTTCTTCGGTCATCAAATCGAACGCCGATAATTGCGCGCGCTCCAAGCCGGGCAATGTTGCGCTCACAAGCAAAGTATCGCCCACAATAAGTGCATCGGTCACAACCTCTTCTTCATCAAACCCAAAAGATGAGGCATCCGATAACGCCCAACTGTTGCCCATCCAAGTGTGTCGCGTCCATTGGGTATCACCGGCGCCAGAGATGTAGGTTGTTCCTACCGACCAAAGCTCACCCTCTCGGTCAAAACAGCGCTGCGGGAGATCCCATGCCGCGGTCCCCCACGTTTGACTAGAAACGACCGAACCATTCGGATCCAACGTGTGCCACTGCCAATCGTACCCTTCTGCGGCATTGGCGTAACGCATGCTCAGAACTGTGATCCGTCCATCCTCGTGCTCTACGGCATCCACTGGTTGCAGAAGAGGTTCGTCATTCAAGGTGGTTTCCCAGATGGGCTGTGCGTCTCCGTCAAGTCGCTGAACCCAAGCTTGCGGCTGGTTATTGGAAGTGCTATTGGTCGAACTCAAACTCAGAACTTCTCCATTTTGAAGTGAAATCAATCGGACGCCTCGATCGTCTTGTTGCCCCCCCCAAATGCGCACTTCTACCGTGTCCACTTGCGCGGAACACACCAGTGATGCGCAGAGCATTGCACCGGCTAACAAAACACCTCCTAACCGATCAATCCTGAACCGCCTCATGAACACGCTTTAACTGTTTGAGCAAGTCATACAAACGATCCAAAGGAAGCATATTCGCTCCATCAGACAGCGCAGAGGCAGGATCGGGATGGGTTTCAATGAACACACCGTTGGCACCTGCAGCGACTGCTGCTTTGCCCACCGTTGCAATCAAACCTGGTTTACCACCGGTAACGCCCGAAGGTTGGTTGGGCTGCTGAAGGCTGTGTGTGATGTCAGCGATGACAGGACCATGCTGACGCATCACTGGAAACCCACGCATATCAACCACCATATCCTGATAGCCGAGCATGGTGCCACGCTCGGTGAGCCAAGCTTTTTTGTTCCCCGATTCATGAATCTTTCGAACGGCATGCTCCATGGATTCCGGCGCAAGGAATTGGCCCTTCTTCACATTGACTATTTTGCCTGTTTTGGCTGCGGCCACCAACAAATCGGTTTGACGACATAGGAAGGCCGGAATTTGCAAAACATCGACGCATTCAGCCGCCATGGCTGCCTCGTCAGCCGCATGAATATCGGTCGTGGTACGCACGCCCAAGCGGCGGCCAATGGCTTGTAAAATGGTCAAGGCTTTCTCGTCTCCAATGCCAGTAAAACTATCCAATCGCGAGCGATTTGCCTTCCGGTATGACCCTTTGAAAATGAATGGCAAGTCCAAGGCCGTGCAAGCCTCTGCAACGCCATCAGCGACGCGATTGGCAATGTCTTCGCCTTCGATGGCACATGGCCCAGCAATGATTTGCAGTTTTTTTCCTGCGGTCCAACCTGTCATTTCTGACGGTTGATGCATCCACTCTTCTGAACCGTGCGGTTGATTTGCCATGGGGCTAAGTTCGGAACTGAGCCGCGAATTGCCGCATCAGAGCGACTCGTATCGCAAGGTAACGCCGCGACCATATGCTGATTCGCTTCCCCAACCCCACGGATCCTCTAAATAAATCATGATGGCTCGCTCGTTGGGCATGCGCCAGCGGGCCCAGGCTGCAGGGCGAATCCGTCCCCATCCACCCGCAATGACTTGCACGCCAGCTTGCCAATGCTTTCCAAAGGCACGTCGAAATCCCGAAATGGCTCGAGGCAAAGGCATCCACTCACCCAATTGAACTTGAACATCCCAACCCATGCGTGGAGAAAGTGGGTATTCAAAACTCAAATCAAGTCTACCAGGAAGCATCTGAATATCCGCGCCAGAAGAATCCGCTGTGTATAGTCCATCAGCAAAACCTTCTTCTTGCAGAGATGCAATGGACCATCCTGCTCCAGACAATGGCAAACCAGAAGTCTCCAAAACGGTATCAACTGCAAATCGCAGCGGGTTCGGTGCAAGGACAAAGCCGAAGTTCCTCAATTGTACATGAAAGGCAAAGGGGGCTTCTTCGCGTAGAAAATGCCATTCGGCATTCAGTGCCAATCCCCATCCAGCTTTTCGACTCATGCGGGCTTTCGCACGCATCGAAGCATGCATGTCATCGAGGGCCTCATTCACATAGAAATAGCCGGTTTGAATCAATCCTTCATATTGAAATGGCCGGTATACCAAACCCAATTCAACGCGATTGCGCTTTTGACCTTCAATGCCAACAGCGGCATTCAGCCACGCCGTGCTTCGGGCACGTGTGCCATCCAACACATCCCAACGCTCAAGGTGTCCCGCATTGCCTGTGAGCACCAAATCATACATCTCAGGCGTCCACCGCGAATCGCCAATCCAACGGGCTTGAATAGAGCCACAGAGCCTCAAATTCGTCGACTTCCACATCCGCCTCGAGCGAGCATTCAACTGAAGTCCTGACGAAAAACCAAAAGTGCCCATATCGCCGCCTTGAGCTTCTCGGGCCGCATCAACCAAACTTCGATCGATGTTCCCCCCGCGCACAAGCAATTGGCCCAATTGGTGGTCCATCGTATTCGAACGGTGCTGGCCCCAGACCGTCAACGACCATGGCAAAAACCGCGATGTGTCAGTTGGCGGCGACTCAACCTCCAAAGAATCCAACATTCCTGAAACTTGAACGGAACTGGCCAGAGCGGAAGGCAAAGCGAACCATGCCAAAGCCACCACAGCTAGCGTCTTCCAAATCCGCGCAGGCTTGATGCTATTCATTCGACTGTCACTTGATGGGTCCCTTCAATCGCAACTTGAAGACGCAAACGCTCATTGCCTGTAAACACAACATCTCCGTCCGAATCCATTCGAGCAGAAAAAATCAGTTGACTTGGATCACTCAATCGAAGATCACTTATCGGGATGCGCCATTCAATGACATGAGAATCTCCTGATTCATCGAAAAAAGAAGGCACTGTTCCGTCCAAATACTCCGGTACAAAAGCACTGCTGAGGTTCACCCATTCCGCATTGAACTCCCACGATACGGGAAAACCATTTGTCAATCGAAGCACAAGGTCACCTTCGAATTGAGGCACGTCCAATCCACCAAAGTCAAACGTCTGTGACACGCCAAATTGCTCAATGGCACCTTTCAATGGCCATTCCAAATCCAACTGCAGTTGGGGAGGTTGACGCGCATCAAAGAAATCCTGCCCTCCAGAAACATCGCCCAATGGATTCAGCAATCCCTCCCCTTGCATGGTGACAAATTCAGGCAAATAGCCAAGGAGCTCAAAAATAGCCGGACCCGACTCCAAAAGATCCATGTTCCATTCGCCAGGCTGGACTTCCCCTGAACTCCAATCTGCACGTGAAATAAATTGAGGAGTTCCCAGCTGAGGATGCCCCACACCGATTCCATCCACCTGCAATGCATCCAAATCAAGACGAATGTCTGCCGCAAGGGTGTTGTTAAAAGAAAGCATGGCACGCGAAGGATTGATCTCCAAAAATCCTCCTGTGAACACAGCGGAATCGAACACTTTTTGCTCCACATCAAAATCCAGCATCTCCTGACCGAAATAGCCCGACACCTGCTGCACCAACAAATCTTTGAAATGCATACTTACCAAAATGCTGTCAGAGCCATACACTTGTGCCGTGTCTTCAATGAATGCAGGAGTTCCGATCACCAATTCACTCGCAATTCGATTGATCTTGTTGCCCGACACACCTGTCAAATCGATTGATGCTCCGGACAAATCAATCACGCCTGTTTCAGTTTGAAATTGACCGGAACCACTGGGCGGAAGCAACACATACAATTCGACAGATTCTCCGTCAACCGTTACGCTCGGAAAGTCGTACTGCATTTCTACATAACCGTCCGTAGAGCTCTCCACTGAGTATTCAATGCGGCCCGATTCCAGCACAATGGATTTGAATTGTTGGTCAATTCCCTGAAAAACAATGTCCTCTTGTGTGTTCAATAAAACAGCTCCAGGGGGAACCTGAAACGGACCTCCTGAGAAGTCAGGTGTCAATTCCTGAGCGACCAAGGTATCCGGAAGCTGAGTAAGCGCCTCAATATCCAATTCACTGATCACACCATCAAACCGAATGACCGCCACAGATCCCGATTCAACGGTTGCAAGTGAATCACCGATCACATCGGTCCAATCCAGCAGATCATCAACCAATGGCAGCGCGATGTCGACCTCCCAAGTCGTGGGTTGCCGCGAGCAACTGAAAAAGCAGAGCAAAACCGAGCACATGACAAGCACCACCAAGGAGTGCGAGCCTTTTTTCTCTCGAAAAAGGTATGTGAATTGAGTTCGGTTCATTTCTTAACAGCAATCAAATCAACGCTCATCTTTCCGCTCAAAAACAGTGACCGGCTTTTTCCTCCAAGGCCATTTCCATGGATCAAGGCTCAACCAGACCGACCAAGCCAAGATGACGCTTATTAAAGATACGAATTGTGGAACAAATCCACCAAACAGGATAAATGCCAGCGTAAAAAAGGATAAAACCGACTGAAAATGATCTGCTTTTGAAGAAGAACGCCAGCGCAACCAACCCAAAACAACCAACAAAGGTGAAGCCCAAACCAAATTCCAATTTGACCAAGTATCCTGGTGGTCGGTGACCGTCCACATCAACAGAAGCAAAACTCCAAGTGCACCGGCCAATCCTTGCACGAGCTTGCCGAGCATTCGTTCAAATCGCTTGGTCGTGACGTGTTTTCGGAATTGAACTGCTCGCCTCACACTCCAAGCAAAGGTCCACAGCAAGATCAGCACGGCCCAAACAAGCGGATGATTCCAGCTCGGCAACATCAATGTTCGAAACCAAGGACGTTGCGGAGGAAGCAATTCAAAGGGTTTTCCAACAATGGGATGGCCATCCAACGTAACGTGAGGCAATTGAGCCATCAATCCGTCCGGAAGGAAGGTAGAGCCACACGCCGGCATCTGAGCATCGACGTGTGATCCAAGAATGAAGTCAATTCCAGCCTCAATCCAAGCGTCTCCTTCGATGTATGGTTCCAACGCTTGTCGAAACGTCACATGCTGCAAATACGCATCATCCAATTCACATTGGGCATTGAAGCGCTGCCCCCAAGCCATCTTTAACGCGCTCAAGGCACGCGTGCTGCAGTTGTCGTGCAGAAATTTGTACGAGTACACACGATTTTCAGGCAGATGATTCCATTCTAAAAAGTCAATCAATGCACGCGCATCTTGTGATGAAATGTCGAGCACCTGCTCCAAAATAGCCCGATTGGCATTCAAATATTCTTGTTGAAATGCTCCAAACGGAGCTTTTGCAAGGCGGTAGTCCAATTGACCGCGCATGAAACGAGCGTAAAAGCCTTCGCTGAATTGAAAGGTGCCATAATTATACGTCCAATCGATGGGGGGGGTCTGGCCCCAATCGGTAATTCGAATCGCAGTGTGACCCCACGCGCTGTACAATTGCTGACCGG
>CAJQMI010000047.1 GCA_905479395.1 uncultured Flavobacteriales bacterium | reverse complement strand
TACAGCAACCGCGGCGAAGAATGAGTTGGCTCAATCGTCTTAGGCCCAAATCCAATCGCTCCGAAGCACCTGATTTCAGTGCTCCAGCACTGCGCATTGGCGAATACCTTGTAACGGATGTGCACTCGCACATGGTTCCTGGTGTAGATGATGGCGCTGAGAATTTGGAACAATCCCTTGCGATGATCGCACAACTTATCGAGATGGGGTACCGGCAATCAGTCATCACACCGCACATCCACTCAGACATTTACCCCAATTCCATCCATACACTGCGAGATCCCTTCCAAAAATTACAGGAAGCTGTGCATGCTCGGTGGCCGGAATTCAAAATTCATTTGGCTGCTGAATACTTCTTGGACGATCATTTCGAGCACTGCATTGCGGCGGGTGACCTGCTCTGGTTTCCGGGGACCGATGAAAACGGGCGCGAAGTAAAATGTGTGCTGTTTGAATTCGGATTCCATGAACCGCCTATGAATCACGATCACGTGCTGTTCGAATTGCAAATGGCGGGTTATACAGGAGTCCTAGCGCATGCGGAACGCTACCCTTATTGGCATCAATCACCTCAAGAGATTCAAGGATTGGCAGACCGTGGCATTTGGATAACCGTCAACGCCGCCTCACTCGCCGGAGCCTATGGCCCAGAGATGTACCGCGTTGCGAAGCGCTTGGTAGAAAACAACACCGCACGCATGATTTGCTCAGACGCACATGGTCTCCGACACATGGAAAGCTTGGAAGCGATTGGCAAGTCGCCTCTGGTTCAGCATTGGCTGCACAATGGAAATCCTGCGAGCGCAAGCCTTCCTCGGCTGCAGTAAAGCTACTGAGGCGCGCTCGTATCAATTCCCCACTGGGGCCAGCTTCACTTTGAGGCCATCGAGGTCATTGGACAGATGAATTTGACACCCCAAACGGCTATTGTCTTCCACAAAAAAGGCCTCATCCAACATGTCCTCTTCATCGTCGGATTTCGCAGGCAAAGCATGATCGCTCTCGACATACATGTGACAGCTTGCGCACATGGCCATTCCACCGCAAGTTCCCTCTACAGGCAACTCAGCACTGCGGCATAATTCCATCATGTTCATTCCCATATCTGTGGGTCCCTCTAGGTCATGAAGCTGACCTTCTCGGTCTTGGACTTGGATTTGAATGGTGTTTTCCATGGGAAGCAGTAATCTAGAAAGTCAATGTATGGGTGCCTCAAAAACCGTTCACACCATTGACAGTGGTGTACTTGAGCACCAGGTTTTTATCCGGGTAAATGCGCTTGAATGCACTCTGAACCATCAGCGTAGCTTCGTGGAAGCCGCACAAAATGAGCTTGAGCTTACCGGGATACGTGTTGATATCACCAATGGCATAAATGCCCGGAACATTGGTGCTGTAATCTAAGGTGTCAACTTCCACCGCGTTTTTGGTGATGTTCAATTTCCAATCTGCAATTGGACCCAATTTTGGGCTCAAGCCAAACAGGGGAACCCAGTGGTCCGTTTCCAATGTATGCAAGCCGTCTTCTTTGGTTTTGACCACAACCGATTGCAAATCCTTCGTCCCTTGAACCTGGACCACTTCGGCATTGGTCATCAATCGAATGCGGCCTTCTGCAGCATGATCCATAACTTTTTGAACGCTGTCCAAATGGCCGCGGAATTCAGTTCTGCGATGCACCAAAGTGACCTCTTTCGCCACCCCCTCAGCCAAGAAAATTGCCCAATCCAACGCCGAATCACCTCCGCCTGAAATAATCACTTTCTTGTCGCGGTAGAACTCCGGATCCTTGATGATGTATTCAACACCGTGATCCTCGAAGTTTGCCAATCCTTCAACAGGTGGCTTGCGCGGTTCGAAGCATCCCAAACCGCCGGCAATAGCGATGATAGGGGCACGGTGCTTGGTCCCTCGGTTGGTCGTCAAGATGAATTGGCCTTCTTCATCTTTTTCAATCTCCTCAGCACGCTCTCCCAAAGTGAATCCTGGATCGAACGGCGCAGCTTGCTCCATCAGCTTGTCCACCAAATCGCCTGCCAAAATAGAAGGATACGCAGGGATATCATAGATCGGTTTCTTTGGATAGATTTCACTGCATTGACCGCCCGCTTGAGGCAAGGCATCAATCAAGTGACATCGCAACTTGAGCAAACCGGCCTCGAAGACCGTAAATAAACCACAAGGACCTGCTCCAATTATTAGGATATCGGTTTGGATCATGCTGAAATCGAATTCTTTTGGTGAAAGACCAAGCGTTTTAAGGCTGCAAAATTAAAAAAGGAACAACGTTCAGGGCTCTGTTGTTCGGGAAAAATGCAAAGGCATTTTCCATGCCTATTCTGACCAATTGATTGCTTCAACCTTGACCACTTCAGGAGCGGCTTGACGAATGGCTTGTTCTACGCCGCCCTTCATGGTCATGTGAATCATTTGACAATCTGCGCAAGCACCGTGAAGTTCCACACGCACGCACAATTCATCCGTGACTTCTACCAAGGTAATGTCACCACCATCCGCTTCCAGATATGGCCGAAGCGTTTTCAAAGCACCTTCTACCCGTTGGGTGATGTCCGACGATGATCCCATTAATTTGTTTTCTTTCCCAAAACTTCGAGCAAGTTAGCCAACACAGCGCGGAAAGCCGCGGCAGCAGGAGAATCACCCTGAAGCATCGCAGGACGCCCTGCATCACCCGCTTCTCGAATGGATTGCATCAAGGGCAGCTCACCCAGAAATGGGGTTTCCAAGGACTCAGCGAGGCGCTTTGCCCCATCTCGACCAAAAATATCGTAGCGTTTGTCTGGCATGTCCGGAGGGACGAAATAAGCCATGTTTTCGATGAGCCCCAATACCGGAACATTGATGCTCTCCAAACGGAACATTCCGACGCCTTTCCGAGCATCTGCGAGAGCTACTTCTTGCGGTGTGCTTACAATAACAGCGCCCGTGAGCGGAACATCTTTCACCAACGAAAGATGAATGTCACCGGTTCCAGGTGGCAAATCAACAATCATAAAATCCAATTCTCCCCAATGCGCATCAGTAAACAGTTGCCCAAGAGCTCGGCTAGCCATGGGACCACGCCATACAATGGCTTGATCAGGGTCCGCAAAAAAACCAATCGAAAGCACTTTGACGCCGTATTGTTCGATGGGCTGAATGAGCGTGCGCTCCCCCATTTCAACAGGCACCGGCTTTGCACCCGTAACATCGAACATCGTGGGAACACTTGGTCCATGAATGTCCGCATCACAAAGCCCCACTTTGTAGCCCAATTGAGCCAGACCTACGGCGAGATTTGCAGCTACGGTGCTTTTTCCAACACCTCCTTTTCCCGAGGCCACAGCAATGACCTGGTCTACACCAGGCAATACTTTGCGCGTTTCGGGAGTGCGCTCGTCCGCCTTGACAGGTGTGATTTGAACTTCCATCGAGGCACCGTCGCCAAAGGCACGCTCCAGAGCAAACCGCACAGCTTCATCCATCCGCTGTCGCGCGTGCATTGCAGGATTCCCTGTTTTGACTTCGACGTTTACTGAATTTTCGGAAACCGCATGCACAGTCACCCAACCCAACGCAACGACATCCTTGCCCAGTTCAGGGTCCATAACACCTTTCAATGCTTCAACTACCGCTTGTTCAGTCCACTCCATATTCATTCAATTTCGCATTCAACCATTGGGTCCCAGTGCAACTCTTCAAAATTCACCACTCGATTCTGTTCCACAGCCACGCCCTCAGCTCGCAACAATTCCTCCATCGGCATGTTCTCGGGAAAATGCACCCGTCCAGTCAGCAATCCCAATCGATTCACCACGCGATGCGCGGGTATCGCTGGCACAACACTGAAAGAGCCGTTCAGCACCCAGCCCACTCGCCTGGCCGCTCCTTTTGCACCGATGCTCGAAGCAATGGAGCCGTATGAACTCACGCGCCCAACAGGAATCAAACGCGTAATGGCATAAACATCGTTTCTGAATTGGTCTGCAGAGGGTTTGGATAGCGTGGCCATTAAATTTGGATCTGCAGGTAGTGGATTTTCCGTCCCTCTTCCAGCCACATTTGCTCGTAAAATGTCTTCACATCAAGCAATTCTTTCAAATCGTCAGGCACCCGATGAATCAATTCTCCATAGACATCTGCGCTATCGTAATTGATCTGGTAATTGGCCTCCTCATAACTCTCCTTGGAGAGTGCATATACCAGAGGACTGTCGCTTTTGACATGAATGAGACTGCCGGGTTTCAAAATGTTTCGGTACCGCTTTTCAATAAAATGAGATGACGTGATTCGTTTTGTCCCTTTCTCATCCTTGGGCTGCGGATCACTGAAGGTGAGCCAAATCCCACTGATTTCATCAGGAGCAAAATACCGATCAATGAATTCGATGCGTGTCCTCAGAAAGGCCACGTTCCGAATGTCTTCGTCATTGATGGTTTTGGCTCCACGCCAGACGCGTTGACCCTTGATATCGACACCGATAAAATTGCAATCGACGTTGTTGCGCGCCTGCGCAATCGTGTATTCGCCCTTGCCACAGCCCAATTCTAAAACGATTGGGTTGTCATTGCCAAATACCTTCTGCGCCCAATTGCCGCGGAATTCAAAGTCCTTGCCATCAATGGCATCTTGAAGCGTTGGTTCAAAAACGCGTTCGAAGGTGGCCAACTCCTTCCATTTTGCCAATTTTCCTTTGCCCATAGACTCGGCAAAATTACGGAACTTAGGCACGATGAACGGCAATGAATTGAATCGACCTTGCGTATTGTTCGCAATACTTGACTGGGGAATGGGGCATGCCACGCGCAGCGCACCTTTGATTTCCTATGCTCTCGACCAAAATTGGGAGGTCCATGTTGCTTCTAGAGGAACCGCGCTTGCGTTTCTTCGCACTCAGTTTAGCGGTTCAAATGTCACATTCCATGTCAAACCTGGGCCTGAAATCCGGTATGCGAGGCGCGGGAACTTGCTCAAAATTGCACTGCAAATCCCATCTTTTCTTTCCAGCATTCAGTCGGAAGCACATTGGACAGCTTCTCTGGTCAGCCGGTACAACATCACACAAATTGTCAGTGACAATTGTTACGGCGTGGCGCATTCAACGGTGCCCTCAGCACTGATTTCACATCAGTTGCAATTGCCCGTTCCACAGGGGATTCGATGGCTTGCGAAAGCATTTGTAATTCGGCAGGCCAAGCGATTCGATATGATCTGGGTGCCCGACACCCCCGATTTCTCCTTATCCGGAAGCCTGGCCGCAGCCAACCCCCTTGATCACCAGGTGGCTATTGGCGTGTTAAGCCGGTTGCCGATGAATGGAGAAACAGGCAATTGGAATCGGGTCGGCATGGTGAGCGGACCTGAACCCCATCGCTCATTGATGGAGTCCGAACTGCGGAAATGGATCCTGGCAGATTCAGCTCCCGGATTGCTCATTGCAGGACGCCCCGGCGGAAACATCGAACAGGAAGACAATCTCACTGTTTGGCCCAATCCATCGCAGGAGGAACTCGCATCGGCACTCCGAGGTGCGACGACCATCGTTTGTCGATCTGGTTACTCATCGCTCTTGGATCTCGCGGCATTGGGTCGGTCTGCCATCCTTGTCCCCACGCCCGGACAACCGGAACAACTTCAACTCGCTGCACATTGGAAGGAGCGATGGGGAATGACGTGTGTTTCTCAAACCGAACTGAAACGCGGTGTTTTACCCGCCGATAATGGCAGAATTCCAGCCCATCTTCCCAACGAATTGGCTTATGCCGTGCTCGAAGCATTCGTAACAGATTAATTTTGACAAACGAACATGGAACAACCCAAAAACGACGAACACTTCATGCGCCTTGCCTTGGCTGAGGCACAACACGCGTTTGAACAGGACGAAGTCCCCGTTGGAGCGGTGATCGTCGCGCGCAACCAGGTCATTGCCCGTGGACACAACCTCTGCGAACGATTGAACGACTTCACCGCTCATGCCGAAATGCAAGCTTTCACTGCTGCCTCTGAATTCCTCGGAGGGAAGCATCTGGATCAGTGCACCTTGTATGTTACGCTGGAGCCGTGCCCGATGTGCGCCGGAGCTGCTTTCTGGACAAGGGTTGGACGCGTAGTGTTTGGCGCCTCCGATGAAAAAAGAGGGTTTCAGAAATGGGGTTTGCATTCAAAAGACCGATTGATTCATCCGAAAACCACGGTGCACTCCGGTGTGCTCGAAGACGAATGCAGCGCATTGATCAAGTCATTTTTTGAACACAAACGAAAAAAGAGATTGTAAATCAGCGCTTGAGCCGATTGGGTGACAAGTCCTGTTTAACTTTGGGGAGCATCTTGCGCCATGATCAACATCAACAAAGACCTCATCCAGCAACTCACTGACCGCATCGAAGCGGGTCAGGACTCGGAGTTGCGCGCTTGGGCGAGTGGTCTGCACGCAACAGATATCGCTGAAATCATCGATCAAATGCGATTGGAAGCGGCAAGCTACCTCTACCGATTGTTGGACACGGAAGTGAAAGCCGATGTACTGATTGAATTGGATGAAGACCAGCGAGCCAGTTTGCTTTCAGGCATGACGGCAGAAGAAATCGCAGGAGGCGTGATGGGGCAATTGGATTCGGATGATGCAACCGATGTGATTTCAGAGCTCCCACCAAACAAGGCAGAAGAAGTCATCGGCCACCTGGAAGACGACGAACGCGCTTCCGACATTCGAGATCTTCTGAATTACGAGGAAGGAACTGCAGGGGCGATGATGGCAAAAGAATTGGTCAAAGTTCAAGCAGAATGGACAGTCACTCGTGCCATTCGAGAAATTCGCCGTCAAGCCGAGGAATTGCATCAGGTCTACACGGTCTATGTCGTCGACACAGAAGACCGTCTCACCGGTCGCCTTAGCATGAAGCACCTGCTATTGGGAGCAGAAAGCACCCGCTCGAAGATTCAAGAATTGCAGAAGGAAGACGGCATCGTCACCATCCAGGCACTTGAGCCCTCTGAAAAAGCAACGATGCTCATGGAGCGTTATGACTTGGTGGCGTTGCCTGTGGTCGATGCGGAACAAAAACTGGTCGGACGCATCACCATCGATGATGCGGTCGACAGCATCATCGAAGACGCAGAGCGTGACTATCAACTTGCGAGTGGAATCTCCGAGGACGTGGAGTCCAGTGATGATGTCATCACACTCACCCGCGCTCGACTGCCTTGGCTGCTCATTGGTTTGGTTGGCGGCATCGGTGGCGCGTACGTCATTGGTTGGTTTGACATCAGGGAACACGCCGAAATGGCGCTGTTTATCCCGCTCATTGCAGCAATGGGAGGAAATGTTGGCGTCCAATCTGCTGCCATTGTCGTGCAAGGTTTGGCTTCCAGTCACATCAACACCAACAACTTGCTTCGTCGATTGTCCAAGGAGTTAGGCGTTGGAATTCTCAACGGGCTCATTTGTGGGCTTCTCATATTGGGGGTAACGCTTCTCCTCAATTTTGGGACGGCATTGAGCATTACAGTGAGCATAGCCCTCCTTTGCGTGATTGTTTTCGCTGCGCTCTTCGGCACGTTTGTGCCGCTCATGTTGCACAGGTACAAAATTGACCCCGCCCTAGCCACAGGGCCATTTATAACCACTGTCAACGACATCATTGGGCTGATGATTTACTTCGCTGTTGGCAGTCTCATCAGCGGCATCCTCCCCACCTGAGATGAAAAAGCGTGTGGTCTTTCTGGATACAGTTCATCCCATCCTATTCGATCGACTGAATGATGCTGGCATGGCTTGCACCTGGGAAACGGATTTGGGCCGAGATGCAATCTTGAACGGAGCACTTTCCGCTGTCCATGGTATCGTTCTTCGATCGCGGTTGACTATGGACTCCGCCGTTCTAAAATCCATGCCCAAACTGCAGTGGATTGCTCGCAGTGGCGCGGGACTGGAAAACATTGACACTGCGACTGCCAGCGCCTTGGGCATTCGCGTCATCAATTCTCCAGAAGGCAACGCAGCATCGGTCGGAGAGCACGTTCTGGGTCAGCTTCTCATGATGCTTCACAAGTTGCACAGTGGGCATCAACACGTGCGAGACGGCGGTTGGAACCGTGAAAGCTATCGTGGATCTGAACTTGGTGCAAAAACTGTTGGCATCATTGGTTACGGCAATATGGGCAGAGCTTTTGCGCAACGGCTCAGTGGTTTCGGATGCAGAGTGCTCGCCTATGACATTGCTAAAAGGGACTTCAATGAAGAGTTTGGAATTGAAGAAGTGGGCATAGAGGCAATTTTCGAGCACTGCGACGTGGTATCACTGCACGTGCCTTTGACCCCTATCACAAACAAAATGGTGCAGACACGGTGGATTCAACAGTTCAAAAAGCCTATCATCCTTATCAATTCGTCGCGCGGATCAGTGATTGAAACAACCGCCATCGTTGATGGATTGGCCTCAGGACATCTCGAAGGTGCAATTTTGGATGTGATTGAATATGAAAAAGACAGCTTGGAAGGTTTATCCCTGCGTCCCCAAGCCTTCGAAATCCTCTCAAAACATGATCGTGTCGTGCTGTCACCACACGTGGCAGGGTGGAGCCATGAAAGCTACTTCAAGCTAAGTGATGTTCTCGCTCACAAAATCCTTCGCAATCCAAGGGAACAGTTGTGATTACCATCCACGATTAGCAGCTCGCAACCAATCCACCAAAGCTGTGTGAAAAGAAATTACAAGGAGAGCATGATGGCCAAGGGAATGCATTAATTTTCTTCGAGAACTGGTTTCGTTTTTGGCTGACAACAATGATGGATAAAAAAAAATGGCAATCGTCTGATTTCCGCGAAGTAGAGCGCAGTGAGCTCTATGCAAAAAATTCAACCCCAAAAAGACAGCGTTGGTTGCAAAAGCTATTGGGTAGCCTTCTGGTATTTTGGCTGATTTCCAAAGCCATCACCCCTTGGACAGGGCTCCACGAATGGGAGCAAGCCTTCCCTGAATTTGGTAAAAAAATAGCTGATGTCAGGCGCCAAAACACCAATGCATGGATCGTTGGATCGAGCACAATCATGCATCATATTATTCCTCATGAGCTGGATTCAATCACCGCTAATCATGGGCTCAAATGGTACAACTTTGGACTCCAGCGGTGCGCGCCTCCCGAATCTTTTTACCTGACCCATGTGCTTTTAGACGAAAAAGATGCAGACGATTTAGATGTACTCGTCTTCGAAGTTCAACCTGAAGAAATTCTCTCCTGGGATGAGATCTCCTCACTTCGAAACACGGCCCAATTGAGTTTCTTTGAGACGCAGCGCAGAATTCGCCGAATCCCCTGGAAGGCGCCCAATCAACTTGGTGCGAATTGGGAGCAGTCCCGCATTCTAATCTGGGGCTGGCTGCAGCATCTCATTGCCTTCTTGCGACCTGCCCAATATCTTTCAAGGTCAGAAGTGACGGCTGATAATGGAGAGACTAAGGGGTTTGTAGAGTTAAAAGCTTCTGACTCCAAAACAGGGCGACTTGCGAAGACACACCTGCAATGGACAAGATCAAGCGACAGTTTGATTCAACATCAAATCTTCATTGCTCAAGATTTTGATTACCGAATGACATTGGCAGATCCGATGATTAATTGGGACTGCGAAGGGCGAGTTAACCCCATTCTTGATCAGATGGAAATATTGCTCAATAAATGCGAATCAAAAGGAATTCATTGCTTGTTTCATTTTCAAAACTTGTGGGACACAAATGGATGCATCTACTTCGCAGCTTTGGAAAAATGGGGCGCATCTCACGTATTTGAATCGATGGGGTACGCCGGAAATGAAGACCTATTCGAGGCTACAGACCGCTATGACGAAAGTCACCTCATGCGATCTGGAGCGAAGAAATTCACTTCCTCATTCGGTGAGAAATTGAATCTCTTATTCAATGAGACCGAAACAAATAAGGAATAAATGCTCTTTCAGTCCTATGCATTTTTGCTCTTCCTTCCCGCCACATTCCTGCTGCATTGGATTTTAAGAGGCCGCAATTGGCGCAATGCAGTTCTCCTTTTCGCATCTTACTTTTTCTATGCCTGGTGGGACTGGCGATTCCTCAGTTTGATCCTGATCTCGACAGCTGTTGACTATTTCGCAGGACGAAACATGCAGAAAGCTGGCAAAAAAAACTGGCTCATACTCTCCATTCTTGTCAATCTGGGTATTCTTGGCTTCTTTAAATACAGCGGATTTTTCCTTGATAGCTGGTATCAACTTTGGAATTCCCTCGGATTACAAATGAGCAAACCCCTGTGGAATGTTGTTTTACCCGTTGGGATTAGTTTCTATACATTCCAAACCCTTTCATACACCATTGACTGTTATTACCGGCGAATAGAGCCCGTGCAGAACCTTCTCACGTTCGCTTCATTCGTTTCGTTTTTTCCGCAACTCGTCGCGGGACCTATTGAAAGAGCGTCACATTTAATTCCGCAAATTGCAAACGAGCGTTTTCTAAACTTCAACAACTTCCAAAAGGGCATTCGCCTTATGCTCATCGGTTTCATGAAGAAGGTATTGATCGCTGATACCTGTGCAATTTGGGTCGATTTGATTTTCGGGAATTCTGACCAGCTTACCCCCCCTATTTTGTTGGTTGGGGCAATTCTTTTTTCCTTCCAGATTTACTGCGACTTTAGCGGGTATACTGACATTGCCCGGGGAACAGCGCGGCTTTTCAGCATCGATTTAAGCGCCAATTTCAACAGACCTTACTTTGCTAGAAACATCGGTGAGTTTTGGCGTCGGTGGCACATATCATTGACAACATGGTTTCGCGATTATGTCTACATCCCTCTGGGAGGAGGGTACGGCTCAATCCTTCGTACGTTGAGCAATGTGATCATCGTATTTCTAGTCAGCGGATTGTGGCACGGCGCAAACTGGACATTCCTTCTCTGGGGAGTCCTTCACGCGACCCTTTACATTCCAACGGTTCTGCGACGACGACTCAAAGAGAAAAACTCTAGGCCTAAAATCGAACCCGTTGCGTACATCCCAGTCAGGAAACTCTTCCAGACCCTCTTCACATTTGGCCTCGTGACGCTGGCATGGATTCCTTTCCGTGCTGACAACGTTGCACACGCATTTCAATACTTCCATCGATTGTTCGACACGGCTCTGTGGAAACAGTCCTCATGGAGCATGTTCACTTCACTCGCAACCAATGATCCCAAGGCAGTTCCACTGCACTTTGTTTTTCTGATGATTTTTGGACTTGTCATTTTCGAGTTCATCAGTAAGAAACAGAACATCCTGCGTTTCTGGGAGTCCAAATGGGCTGTTCCTGCGCGGTGGTTGGTATATGGAATCATTATCAGCCAGGTCTGGTTCCGAATAGGCACTCCGCAGGGATTCATTTATTTCCAATTTTGAACCAATGATGAAGTCATCCACCGACTTTGGCCAATTGGTCAAAATTCTACTAAGAATAAGTGCTTTTGCCATTGCCTTCGTGACGATAAGTTGGCAGCTTCGCACGCATACCAATGTTCATGATATTGAACGCGCTTGGCCTGAATTTCATCTAAAATGGCAACATGCATGTTCGGAAGAGCAAAAAGTGAATGCTGTTATTTTGGGTTCATCGGTTGTTCGGCATCACTTTGATCCAGCTGTCTTGAATCAAGAAACTGACTTTACATGGTATAATTTGGGGCTTAGCGCCTCTTTCCCACCGGAATCCTACGCCATAACAGAAGCTTTACTTCGAAGTGCTGAAGCAGAACAAATAGATCTGCTCGTGCTCGACATGCTTCCCCTAGAACCTTCACATATTGAAAACGCAGGTTCCCTAAGGAGATCTCGAAGCGTTGACGGCGTTACCATGAAAGACCTCATGAAGGTTCAAGCATCAGACAGGGCTGGGTTGTCGGTCTTGTTGGTTTCAGCGCTGACACATCTGGTGGATGGCTGGAGATTTCCTGACCTTTCAACACACCTTGACAACGCATCAGACACAATCAATAAAGGCTTTTTAGCCTTGGACACAAACGATGTCCGAACGGATGCCCTCAAGTACTCGAGACGAAGTTTTCTAGACAATCCAAATGCGATACTTGAATCCATCAATGCAGAGTCTACTGACTTTGATTTTCGAAATTCAGGGAAGGCCGAGAACCCTTCGATTGGATGGATATGCCCAGAAGCAGAAATTTCATGGCATATGAAGCGAATGCGCGAGCTAATTAGTTTAGCTGAAAAAAGAGAAATCACCTTGGTGTTCTCTTTTCAGAAACTTTGGACCACAAATGGCTGCTTGTTTTTTGAAGCAAGGACCGAGTGGGGAGAAGATCACGTGATCCAGCTCATGGGGAATTCGGATACCGCAAGTATGACCAAGAGACAACACTGGTATGATCAAGCGCATCTTACTGGATCGGGTGCCGCCCTCATATCAGCACAATTGGCTGATAAAATCAATCGGCGTTGAAACGAAACAAATCTTTCAACGTGTTCCGGAAACCAACGAAAACGAGCAGCGCATAACCCAAAATGAGAGCGTTGGCGGCTGCAAAAAAGCCCTGGCTTGGATAGCCGTTGTTAAAGTCCCAATAGGCACCCGCCGTCCATTGTGAGAAAATCAAAATGGCAGCCAGAACATAGCCAGATAAAACAGGCGTTCGATTGGTCACTTTGGGGGTCCTTGAAAAAGGGATTTTTCGCTTCGTCAGGCACTGTTGAAGTGATTTCACCACACCTCCAATATTCACAGGAATGAGTAAAAGATTGAGCGCATAAACTCGAAACACATCGAAACCTTTGTAATTCATCAAACGCAAGTCCCTGCCGTACAAATAAAAATAAGGCACTGCTGTCAGAGGCAGCCAAAAGGATCCGACACTATCCGTAATTGGAAAAGCCAGCAGAAGAAGCAATCCAAAGTTCACGCTTGTAATCGATACGAGGTAGTGCAACCGCATAAACCCTTCCTTCAGACGTTGGACGAATCCTGTCTTTCTTCGCAAATAAGCAATCGCCTTCGGGAGAATCAATAAGCCTCCGTTTGCCCATCTTCTGCGTTGGATGAGCAATGAGCCAAAATCAGGTGGTGTCGCACTGTAAGCCAGACGAGCGGGATGATTCCACAGCGTCCAATTCTCCTGAAGCAAATCAATCGTACTCTCTGTGTCTTCAATGACGGTTCGATCTTGTATGTAACGCTTCATAGAGAACCCCCTCTCCATAAATGGTTGAACGATCTCCTCCAACGCTTCCTTCCGCATCAAAGCGTTCGCTCCCACCCAATAAGTGGCATTCCAAGCCGTGAACCCTTGATGAATGATGTATTGAACGTCTGTGGTAGCACCTGCTACGCGCTCGAGCGTGCACTCAGCTCCTGGGATTGCGCTATAGGGGGTTTGAATCACAGCAACTTTTTCAAAGCCAGGACGCTTCAAGTCATCCGTCAAATGTTTTGCATAACCTGGAAGCAGCAAGCTATCGGCGTCGAGCGTTACCACAAAGGCGGAATCTGGGACATCCAACTCCCCCACTATGTCGGCCCCTTCGGATGTGTTTTTGAGCTGCAATTGGTGTCTTCCATCATTGCCGCGCGTGACATGCCAGCAATGGCCCATTAATCCCAAGTAACTATTTAGATTGGCAGCCTTATTTGATTCATGCGTGCAGTTCTCAAATGTTTTCCGCTCAAAACACGTCACTTCCGCTTGAAACCAAGAGGTCATCTTGCTCCATGACTGCTCGATTGATTCCTCTGTGGCTGCATCCGTTTGCGAACTAACCGCATACTGCCAGCTTGTGTACGCGCGTGTCAGCAGCACTTCCATGGCAAAAAAGCGATCGGTATGTGAGACCAAATCGGTGTTTAGAATGAGCGCTGCCTGACTCGAAAACCAATTGCCACATTCTTCAAATGCCTGAGCCGTTGCAGCTTTCTGCTCCTCTAGAATCGTAAGACTTCGCGCCTGCTCCCTGTGTTTGGCAAGCGACTCCGCCATTGGCCTCAACAGTGCATTGATTGCATTGGGCATTTCTCGAGCTTGTCGCAAAAGCTCCACATCGCTCTCGTCACTCGGATCTGGCGGATTATCAATCAGCAGTACAATTCTTTTTTCGACGTCCTCCTGCAGTGCGGCGCTTATGAGCGTTTGATAAATCGTGGTGTATTCCTCCTTGAACGTCGGCACCAGCACCGTCAATTCAGTAACATCTGCCATCCCTGACGCTTCATATTCATGAGCCTCATTGCGCGCGCTCATATTGCGACGAATGTAAAATGCCCGGGTAATCTGATAAACCAATCCACCGTAGACGAGAAGAGCTGTAATGCAGAGGTAAAAAAAGTGCCCTGCACCTCCCTTCCAATCTCCCTCATTGAGCTCTTCCCATAAGATTGGGAACTGATCAAAAAGTGTGAAAAATCCTGCTGCTGTAGTTGCAAGAACACAAAAAATAGTGATGCGCCATTCCTTGAGGGAACGCCATAGGACCTCGTCTATCGGGCGATGAAATTTTTCGCGAATGTCTAGCATACCGTCACGTATACGACGTAGAATGAGAAAAGGTTGCCGCTATTTCTCTCCCTCTCCAAAGCAACTTTCTGATCGTCAATTGGACTTCAAGATCCGTTCGAAACGGCTTCGGTCTCGACCAAATCTCGACCGGGTCTCATGCCTGCAAATCAGTTCCCTGACTGCGTTCTTTCTCGACCAGATGCGGAGTAAAGGACCTTGAGCGCAGAGGCTTTCCGCAATTCTTGTTTCACATCAGTGACGATGCCCATCTTGGTGTCTTTGTCCACTTTGAGAGAGACCCACATCTTGCTTTGCTCTGCTTCAGCTAGGGTCAAACGTTCCGTAGACACCCAATCTTGAATCAATTCGGGAGAAGCAAATGCGTCATTCAACTGCATCACTGGCTCAGTTCCGTAACGCCGATCCATTGGAATTCCGATGTTTACGTAGCGAATCAAGTGCTTCTTCTCAATCTTGTACAACTCGGATGCTTCAGGACGAATCAAGCGAACCTTCTCTTCTTCTGTTCGCAAGACCGTGGCTACCATGAAGAAGAACAGCAACATGAAAACGATGTCCGGCAGCGACGCTGTCGAGATTGTGGCCATGCCACGCTTGTTTCCTTTTCTAAACTTTCCCATATCAGTAGTACGTTGATCCTTCACGTGGTTCAGCCTCCGATATCCGTTGAGGGTAAACAGAACGAACCGCGATGATTTTTTTCAAAAGCTCCCCGTCCTCCGTATTTCTGTCATATAAATCTTCGAGCTCCTTGTAGGTGCGACCAAATTTGGCAACAGCTAGCTCATCGCGCAACTCATTGACTGCTGACTGAAGCTCATTTTGCACCTGCAAATACGTATCGTACGTGGTAGCATTGTCGTTCTGCATGGAAATCAATGCAGACGATGGAAGCTCCTTGTAATCGCCACCAAGCAATTCAATCGTCGCCAATTTATCCTGCCAACTTTGAAGCACCTTGGTGTAATTCTTTCGGCGATTCGCATCCTGTGCTGCCGCTAGAAAGGCCTCATATTCTGCAATGCGCTGCCTAACATCCACTTTCCGCACCCATACACGCTCTGGAAAAGCTGCATTGGTTTTTCCGTTGGCACCGGTAATGAGCACAACCTCTCTGTTCTTGGCTACGGTTTCGCGTCCTACCGGATGCGCCATGATGCCATCACCCGTGGCGATGAGGAATTCCTTGGCTTTGTCCTTCAAGTCTTCAATGTCAAGCGGCTCCGCCTCGACGAGCAACTCGTCCAAGAAATTCACCTTTACATTGAAAACGTTCTGCTCCTTCGCCTGAGGCACGTCAATGTCCGGAGGGACTGGAGGGGGAAGCTGTCGCTTGATTCCTTCATCCGAATCTATGGTGGTAGTGACCAGCCAAAAGATCAAGAGCAGGAACGCGATGTCCGCCATCGAGCCTGCGTTGATTTCTGCTAATTCTCGGCGTGCCATTCTCGTATTATTTCAATGCGCTGCGCACCTCTGCGACAACGATTGTCAAAATTGATAAACTTCCCAAGAGGTAGACGAAATACAAACCACCACCAGCAAACAGGCTTTCACCCGTCGTGACTTTGATGCCACTCGCTTCGTATGCGTTCAGCACCGTATCATCTGCAAACACGTAGAAACTAAGCAGACCAATGATTACAAAACCAATGAATCCAATGATGGTGCCCATGACCGACTTTGGGTTGTTGATCAACTTCAGGATCAAAAATCCCAAGCCAAACAATAGCGCCGCAGCTGCACAAGCAATGCCTACGAAATAAATGATGTAAAACAACCCATCAAGCAGCGCTCCGTAGCGCTCCTGGCCTTCGACAAACGTCTCATCCGTGCCACTTCGTGAAGTGATCATATAGCTGAGAACAACCCCTGCTACAATCACTGCAATCCGAAAGACGGAAAGGCCCAATCTTAATCCTTTATCACCCATGATTCAGCGGATTATTTGCCTTGAAGCTTACGCTTGTAGAGCAAGTCAACGAGATCCATAGAAGCTTCTTCCATGTCCAGAACAATGCTGTCAATCTTCGACAGAATGTAATTGTAGAAAATTTGAAGGATGATGGCTACGATCAAACCCGATACTGTTGTGATCAAGGCAACTTTAATACCCCCTGCAACGATCGATGCGTTGATTGTATTCGCTTCTGCAATTTTATCGAAGGCAGAGATCATACCGATTACGGTACCCATGAAACCCAACATCGGGGCCAAGGCAATGAACAAGCTAATCCAGCTCAAGCCTCGTTCAAGCTTCGACATCTCCACACTTCCGTAGTCTTCAATTGCTTTTGCAACTTCTTCATACGATCCGGAGGAACGGTCCAAACCTTGGTAAAAAATAGTGGCTACTGGACCTGCAGTGTTTCGGCAAACTTCCTTGGCCGCTTCTTCGCCGCCCTTCTCCAATGCTCCTTCGATGCCTTCAACCAACTTGCCCGTGTTTGTTGTGGCCATGTTTAAGTAGATGATTCGTTCGATGCTCAGGGCTAAGCCCAAGATCAGACAGATCAATACAAACGCCATAAACGTTGCTCCACCCTCGATGAAGTAGCGCTTCACTGTTTGGTGAAAGCTCAAAACCTCGCGGGTCTCTTCAACAGGAGCTTCATCAGCAATCGCTGGAACTGGAGCTGCCATTGAGTCAACAGCTAAGGAGTCGACCGCCATAGCAGTGCTATCACCTTCGGTCTCAACAGCAGTGGTGTCGGTCATTTCCATCGCAGCGTCTTGTGCGAAAGTTGCGGTCGGAAAATTGATGAAAATCAACCCTGCAATAGCAAAGAGGGCAAACAACTTCTTCATGTGAATCTTAATTCGTGTAATTTCAATCTTGTTGCAATACGTCTGCCAGTGGCTTTCGTAAGTGTGCAAATGTAATTCGCGGTTCACCAACGAGCAAAGAGAATTTCCGGTAGATTTATCCTGCTCCGATATGATAACATAAATTCATCCCTAGCAGACAAAAATAAACCCTCGAATGAATTGCCCCTTTTTCCAAGTCGATGCATTTGCAAACCAAGTGTTTTCAGGCAATTCTGCCTGTGTTGTGATTCTGCAGAAATGGCCAAAAGATTCGACTTTGCTCAACATTGCGAGAGAAAATGCCGTCGCTGAAACTGCATTTATCGTCACAAAAGAAGGAAGGCATCAATTGCGGTGGTTCACACCAGACCTTGAAATTGACCTCTGCGGACACGCCACTCTGGCCGCAGGTCATGTGATTCTGCATCACTTCGAGTCCAATCGGAACCATGCAATCTTTGAAACGGCAAGCGGCGTGCTCGAAGTGCACCGACACGGAAACATGTACCGCATTGACCTCCCGAATCGCCCCCCTGTTGCAACGCAATTGCCCGATTTGATCGCTCACTCCCTGAGCAAACAACCCCTTGAAGTACTCAAGGCCCGGGATTACGTGCTGGTTTACGCCCAAGAATCGGATATCATAGGATTGAAAATTAATCGGGAGCAGTTTGACAAAACCAATTTAGATCCCGGGGGAGTTGCCGCAACTGCTCCCGGCGCAACATGCGATTTTGTCTCCCGTTTTTTCACTCCG
Source organism: uncultured Flavobacteriales bacterium (assembly GCA_905479395.1). GTDB lineage: Bacteria > Bacteroidota > Bacteroidia > Flavobacteriales_D > Sanyastnellaceae > UA16. The sequence goes on along the minus strand of CAJQMI010000047.1, from coordinate 7,423 downwards.
CAAGCGACCATTTTGGAAGATCCCGTCACCGGATCAGCTCATTGTTCTCTGGCTCCTTTCTGGGGGAAACGTTTGGGCAAGCGCAAGCTAAACGCCCGACAAATATCAACGAGAGGTGGTGAACTGCAATGTGAAGTGCTCGGTGATCGTGTGTTGTTGTTTGGCCACGCTGTGACCTATGCTGAGGGGGAAATTCACCTTTGAAGAGCCCAACGCAACAGCACAAAGCGCTCTTCCGCATTAACTTCGCAGCGTGCACCTCATTGACACCCATACCCACTTGTACCAGCCCGCATTCGACGGGGAACGTGAAGCCGCCATTCAACGTTGCATGGAAGCGGATGTAAAATCATTGCTCTTGCCAAACATTGACAAGGCATCCATAGGACGCGTCCACGACATGATGGACAAATGGCCGGAACTTTGCTTTGGCATGATGGGATTGCACCCCTGCCACGTGAAGCCTGGTGAATGGAGAGATGAACTGCAAGCGATTGAGCAAGCCTTGCACACTTCTGGACGACGCTATGTTGCCATCGGGGAAATCGGATTTGATTTGCATTGGGATAAAACCACACTCGACATCCAACACGAGGCATTTCGCGAACAAGTGAAATGGGCGAAGTCTCTGAATTTGCCCATTGTCATTCATGTGCGCGAAGCTTTTGAAGCCCTTTTTGAAGCATTGGACGCACTGAATGATGACCAACTTACGGGTGTTGTGCACTGCTTTACCGGCGACCTAAACCAAGCGCGACGAATTCTAGATTACGGAAACTTTTACCTGGGAATTGGAGGGGTCGCAACCTATAAAAATGGCGGACTTGATGCTGTGCTACCGCACGTTCCGCACAACCGGGTAGTCTTGGAAACAGATAGCCCTTACCTCGCACCAGTGCCTCACCGGGGCAAACGCAATGAATCAGCCTACACGCGCGTGGTGGCCCAGCGGGTTGCGGATCTTTGGGAGATGCCTTTGCATGAGGTTGCAGAAATCACGACACAAAATGCCCGCGGATTGTTCAACTTGACCTCAAAATGAGTTCCCGCAATAAATTGCATTGAATATGGAATCCCACGAAACATCCAAAAGCCGTGTTTTGGTCATCTATACAGGTGGCACAATTGGCAGCGTACAAGACGCTTCTGGAGGACTTGTTCCGCTTGATTTCAATGAAATCCATCGGCACGTACCAGAATTGGAGCAGCCCAACAGAGAGATTGAAATCATTTCCTTTGAGCCACCATTGGACTCATCCAACGTAGGAACAAAAGAATGGCTTGAATTGGCCCAGGCAATCAAGCATCATTATGCAGATTTTGACGGCTTTGTAATATTGCATGGAACCGATACGCTCGCTTTTACAGCATCCGCACTTAGTTTCATGTTGGAAGGACTGAGAAAACCCATCATCCTTACCGGAAGTCAACTGCCCATTGGTTTGCCTCGAACAGATGGACGAGAAAACTTACTGGCCGCTGTGGACATTGCTACTTCGACTCGATTCAACGAACCGATTGTACAGGAAGTGGCGGTCTACTTTGGCTCTTTCCTTTTTCGTGGCAACCGAGCACACAAAGCCAGTGCGGAATCTATGCAAGCCATTATCAGCCCAAATCTCCCGGCCTTGGCAGAAGCTGGTGTCGACATCATCTACAATGAGAGTCTGATGTACCGGGATTCGATGGAAACATTGCATGTGCATGAAGCATTGGACAACCGGGTCGCATGGCTACCGTTTTTTCCTGGGCAACCTCTGGAGGTCATTGAGCGGCTCACGGATTGGCCCGATCTACGAGGCTTGGTGCTTTCCACCTTCGGATCGGGAAATGCCCCATCCAACCCTGCATTAAAGTCCATACTTACAGCAGCAAACGACCGCGGCATTTCCATTGTGAATGTCACCCAATGCGGGCACGGTGCCGTGCATCCGGAACGATACGCGACCGCCCACCTTTTGCGCGATTGCGGGGTAATTCCGGGCGGTGATATGACCACAGAAGCTGCGTTAACGAAGCTAATGGCTTGTTTGGGGCGAGGTTTCACCCGAGAAGAAGCCCGCAACTTCATGGCGCGCAACGTTCGTGGAGAACTGACTCGTTTCAGCGCACTGACCTGAAAATCTGCGCAACGTTCTGATTTGGATTCACGTCTTATTTTTCGGTACTTTTGCATCCCTCTTGCAAAAAGCACCAGAGGAAATTGGAGAGGTGGCCGAGTGGCTTAAGGCGCACGCTTGGAAAGCGTGTTTACCTGAAAGGGTAACCCGGGTTCGAATCCCGGTCTCTCCACAGATTGAAAAGGCGTCCTTAGCGGGACGCCTTTTCTTTTCACTGCTTACTTAGCTTTGCAACATGTCTCTTAGGCCAACGCGCATACTCGTCATCCGTTTTTCCTCCATTGGAGATATCATACTTACGGCTCCAGCGATTGAGAGTCTGCGAGCGGCGATGCATGGCCCTTGTGAAATTCATTTCCTGACCAAATCAAGCATGCAAGCGGTCGCTAAGGGATTGGGAAACCTTATTGATTGCATTCACACGATTGACCAAACTACCTCGGAAGTAACGGAATCACTCAAAAGTGCTCAGTTCGATTACATCGTCGACTTGCATTCCAATGTCCGCTCCCGGGCTGTCAAACGGTCGCTAGGCTGCGTGTCTTTCACACTGAAAAAGGCCAACTTTGCCAAATGGCTCATGGTTTTGGGAATGAGGAAACAACCGGTAGCGCACATTGTAGAGCGTTACATCGATTCTTTTCGAGGAGCTTTTGGTGCAAAAACGCCTCGCGCATGGCCGCTCCTTTTTGAGTCCTCTCCGCTTCCAGCGCAATTCGACGCCACTGCCGGTCCCTGGGACGTGCTCGTAGTTGGCGCTGCGCATGCTGGCAAACAGATGCCTCAAGAACTCATGCACTCCATCATTCTGCGCGCCCAAGCGAGTGGCAGACGGATGGTATTGATCGGTGGCAAAGCAGATATTCCGATTGGTTCTGCTCTATCTGAATGGTCAAAGAATGCAGTCATCAATCTCGTTGGGATGACATCCATCGCCGAATCAGCCGCTCTGCTCCGTGACGCAAAACACGCGCATGCTGGGGACACCGGAATGATGCACCTGTCTGCAGCAATGCAAACGCCGGTTGCATCAATTTGGGGTTGCACTCGTCCTTCGTTGGGAATGTCCCCATGGCTTCCACCGGAAGGATCTGAATTGATCCTGCCCGCCGGGAAAAACCCTGTGCGCCCATGTTCCAAGTTGGGCAATCGATGCCGCTTCAATGGAACGTCCGTCTGCATGCAACAGCATGTGCATTAAAACTGAATCAGTCGAATAAAGCCTTCAGTTCTGTGGCATCGGCAGGCTTCATCTTTCCAGCCAGAACCAAACGCAATTGCCTCCGACGCAACGCACCGGCGTAGCGCTCATTTTCTTCGTCATTTTCAGGCATGACCTCAGGCACCGCAATCGGTGCTCCCAACTGATCAACCGCTACAAACGTATACATCGCTTCATTGCAGAGGCTTTGCTCACCCGTGAGGTGATTCTCTACATGCACCCGCATAAACACTTCCATTGAGCTATTGAACGTACGCGTCACTTCAGAGTGAATGGTTACAATGTCCCCTAGCTTGATGGGTTTCTTGAAAGAAACATTGTTTACAGCTGCTGTAACGCAGATTCGCCGACTGCAACGATGTGCACTGATCGCAGCATTGATGTCCATCCAATTGAGCAAATTACCCCCCATCAAATTGCCCAACGTATTGGTGTCGTTTGGCATGACGATTCGGGTGCTAGATGCATATGTTTCTTTCGGGGTGCGCTGAGTAACCATTGGCTTCAAATTGATTGCAACAAAGTTCCGATGCTTTTTGCGAACCGCCGCATCGCAGAGGCAAGAGAACTCAGAACAAAACAAAAAAGCCCCTCCATACCAGGAGGGGCTTTCATTGTGAACCGCAGTCCAAAATTAAATTCAGCTTCCAACCATCAGTTTCGTTGTGATGCTTCCATTATCCGAAACAATCTGAATCTGGTAGAGACCCGTTTCGAACATGTTAGCTGAAACCTCAAGTGTCATCGGAACATTCGCGAATATCTGACCTTGGAATAACATCGTCACCAATACACCCGCATTGTTGTAGACGTTAACCGTAACCACTTCATCCACCGAAGTCACAAATGAAAGCAATGCCATTTCATTCACTGGATTCGGGCTTAGGCCCAACAAGCGCAACTTGGCATCTTCAGAGCCCGCATCGGAATCATCATCGCTGATAGAACCGTCGCCTTCTGCATCACTGCCCCAACTGTTATCGTTGCCGTCGCTGCCGTCAAGCGTTGGATCGATAGGCTCGCACGTCATACCATTGATGTCAACAGTGTAAGAGAATATCGACGTGTTGCCGCTGCAATCCGCCACAGTGTATTCCCTCTCGATGCTCCATGGCAAACTGCAATCCAAATCACCAAACAAATCACCCGTTCCCATCACTTCAGCTCCATTGAATTCACCCATGTAATAGAACCAGCCACTGTAACCGTGGTTTGCGTTCTTATTGTTTGCTCCCTCACCTACCTGGAATCCGAAGAACCCATTTGATGGCTGGTGGCTCAAAGACAATTCAGCTCCCTCGTAATCGCCCCAACCTGCCGCCGTGCTAGACGACTGCATGATGTGATACATCCACTGGGTGTGATCTCCTAAGCCACAATCAGATTTGAAACTTTGAGGACCCGGCTGATCAACCCAGTCTTGCCAATTGAGGCCTTCGTTCAGATCGACTTCGAACGTCCAGCCTGCATTTGTGTTCTCCAATCCAACCACATCCATGGTCAAGTGAGCAGAACCATCCGCATTATTGGTAATCAAGCCACCTACCAAAGTGTAGAATTCTTCTCCAGGGAAATTGAATAGGCGAGCAGCGTGCGATGTGAAATTATCACACGTCAAACCATCTTCCATAGTCGCAGGATCTGCTGGCAAGCAGAAGCTTGTCACCTCGTCCGTAGGTGCGTATTCACCAACATAGGTTTCGGTCATGGTGATTTCCACATCGCCCTCACAATTATCCAAGGCTGCCAAGCTCAAGGCATCAGGAATGTTAACAGTTCCCCACATGTCTTCTGCACATACTGGAACAATCCCTCCATTCTCAATGCCCTCTGAATCTGTGATCTCTGGGGCTTCGGTATCGCTGACAACGATGGTGAATGCATGGGTCATTTCATTTCCACAAGCATCAGCAGCAGTCAAAGTCACCAAGTGCTCATAGTTGCCGCATCCATCTTCGCTTACCACCTCACGCGATTCTGTGATTTCAACTGCACTGCATGCATCCGATGCAAGCGCTGTGTACTCCATCTCTTCGCATTGGCTGGATTGATCTGCTGGCACCTGCGTGAATTCTGGTGACGTCGTGTCCACCATTGCAAACGTCGCTGTCGTGCTCGTTGCGTTGCCGCAAGCATCGGTTGCTGTGAATGTCACAGTGGCTGATCCCGTTGCACCGCAATCGTCGCTCATCGCGTCGAAGTCGTTGCTCCAAATCACTCCGCTGCAAGCATCCGTCGCAGAAGCTCCGCCGTTTGAGGCGAGCCATCCGTCCAAATCCGCTGCGTTGCCTGCGCCGTCGCATTCAACTGTGGCGTCCATCGCGTCCATGACTGCTGGTGCGGTCGTGTCTTCGATGGTGAACGTCGCTGTCGTGCTCGTTGCATTGCCGCAAGCATCAGTGGCTGAGAATGTAACCAAGGCTGAGCCGGTCGGACCGCAAGCAGCTGCTAATCCACTGAAGTCGTTGCTCCAAGTCACTCCGCTGCAAGCGTCCGTCGCAGAAGCGCCGCCGTTAGCGGCAAGCCATTCGTTGAGATCCGTTGCGTTGCCTGCACCGTCGCATTCTACTGTCGCGTCCATCGCGTCCATGACTGCTGGTGCGGTCGTGTCTTCGATGGTGAACGTCGCTGTCGTGCTCGTTGCATTGCCGCAAGCATCGGTAGCTGAGAATGTCACAGTGGCTGATCCCGTCGCGCCGCAATCGTCGCTCATCGCGTCGAAATCGTTGCTCCAAGTTACACCGCTGCAAGCGTCTGTTGCAGAAGCGCCGCCGTTATTTTCCAACCATGCAGTGAGATCTGCCGAGTTGCCTGCGCCGTCGCATTCAACTGCGGCGGCCATTGCTGCTTCATCCATGGTCGGTGCGGTCGTGTCTTGCACGGTGATGACCTGAACGTGCTCTGTTTCGTTGCCCGCGCAATCTGAAGCAGTCCATGTTCTTGTGAGTGTATAGCTGCTCTCACAGATTTCATTGGAGACGGTCTCTACCATCAGCACCGTAGGATCGGCATCGCAGTTGTCAGTAGAAGTCAAAATCACCGCTTCTGGGACGGCGTTGCATTCAACCGTAACGTCCATAGGAAGTTGCTCTACAAATTCCGGAGCTTGGGTATCCACAACATTGATGGTTTGTATCGCAAATGCGCTGTTGCCTGTGCAATCGGCCACAGACCATGTTCGAGTGACTGTATACAGACCGTCACAGTCCGTTGTTGAGATGATTTCGTTGAATTCTACCGAAGACACATCATCACAATTATCGGTTGCAGTGATGACCGCAGCCGCAGGAACAGCATCGCATTCGACCGTTGCATCGAGCGGAATAGGCTCATTCCAATTTGGAGCTTGCGTGTCTTCAACCGTGATGGTGAACTGGTGAGTCGTAATGTTTCCACAGATATCGTATGCCTCCAAGCTCACAAGATGAACGTAGTTGCCACAGGCATCTGAAGAAAGCGTATCACGGTTTTCATAAATGATGACCGTTCCGGTGCAATTGTCCTCTGCTGCATAAGCATAAGGTTGCTCTTCACATTGGTTGTTCTGGTCAGCAGGGGCCATTGTGAAGACTGGGCCTGTTGCGTCCATAACCTCGATCAGTTGATCTTGAGAAGACTGGTTGCCGCAGAAGTCAGTCGCTGTCCATGTTCGTGTAAACGAGTATGAACCAGGGCAAGTTTCTACCGCCGGTGAATCAACGTAATCTAACGTTACGCTCACATTGTCACCACAGTTGTCGCTGATTTCAGGAGTTCCAGTGGCTGCAGGTGACGTGTCAGCACTGCATGTCACATCCGACTCCAACATCACATTGGCTGGGAATGATGTGAACTCAGGAGCCTCTTCATCATACATGGTCACAAACTGCAACGCATAGGAAGCGTTGCCGCATGCATCCGTCGCAGTCCATTGACGCATCCATGTGCCTGGACACCCGCCAGAGAACAAGACAGCTGTCACATCATACGTGATTGAACCACAATTGTCGGTGGCTACCAACGGCATTTGAGTCACATCTTCTGCATCGGTTATCATATCGCATGAAGCCATCGTAAACTCATCGTGTGCTTCAAAGACCGG
>CAJQMI010000046.1 GCA_905479395.1 uncultured Flavobacteriales bacterium | reverse complement strand
AAAATAGTCGGAAACATAATGCTGTTAAACAAGCCAACAGCCAACAATGCGAGCAAAGCTGTGACTCCTGAACTCAACAAACTGATGACAACCATTGCTGCTGCACCAAGAGCAAAAAAGGCTAAAAGCTTGTTCGGAGCTATCCGTTGCATCAAAGCACTTCCGATAAAGCGACCAATCATTGCTCCACCCCAATAAAATGTGAGCAGAGCTCCGATCAAGCCCTTGGCGTCAATCCCCTCCAATGACATTCCCCTGATGCTCGCTGCCAAACCAGCCATGGAAGACAAGACGGCATTTTCACGAATGATTTCACCAACGCCCAATTCCAATCCGTACCCCACCATATATGATCCAATAGCGACTTCTGCTCCAACGTAAACAAAGATGGCAATTGCACCATATCGCAATGTTTTATTTTTCCAAGCGTCACGTAAGCCTCCTTCGCTACTCGCGCCCAGGATTCGAGGCAACTTACTGGCACCTATCAAAACGGCGAGCATTAAAAACGCCATTGCCAAGGCCACAAAAGGCCCTTGCACTGCCGAAGCTTCTGCAGTACGGTATGCATCCAAAGCTCCCTGAGTGAGGTTACTTTGTTCATCACCTGACAAGATCTGATCGCTCAACAAGAAACTCGCAGCCACGATTGGCGCAATGGTTGTTCCTAACGAGTTGAACGCTTGCGCTAGGTTAAGACGACTGGATGCCCGCTCTGGTGAACCCAATACAGATATGTAAGGATTCGCCGCGACTTGTAAGATGGTCAAGCCACCCGCCACTACGAACAAAGCAAGCAAGAACAATCCATATACTCGGGTCGCCGCAGCCGGATAAAAAAGCAAGCAGCCTAAGGCTGCGAGTCCTAAACCTGTCAAAATACCGCGCTTGTATCCGATGCGTTCAATGAGGTTTCCACCAGGAATGCTTAAGATGCCATAGGCTGCGAACCAAGCGAACTGAACCAATCCTGCTTGTAAGAATGTCAATTCAAAAACATCCTTCAAGCGCGGAATCAATGCATCCACCATTACGGTGATGAAACCCCACATGAAAAACAAAGAAGTCACGATGATAAACGGCCCTTGGTACGATTTTGCTTTGGTCATATTCATGACCGCAAATTAAATCGTTTTCACATTGCAGAGGGGCCTCTGTCAATATTTTCCAACGAGAAAATGCATTAACGCATTAACGCATCAATTGAAGTGTGCCTGTATGTTCTTCAGCATCAGTATTGAACCCCTTCAAACGAATGATCCAATTGTACAATCCATTCCCAGCATAATGCGATCCTCCATTGACATCTCCCATCCAGAAATCATCCAAGGAGGTGCTGTGGAAAACCAATTCTCCCCAACGATTCATGATCCAGAGTTCGTAATCCTTTATTTGCCCTCCAATGACTTTAAAGGCATCATTGATTCCATCATTGTTGGGTGTAAAAGCACTCGGTACATAAAGAAGAACAGGTCCCCTAACAACCGTGTAAGATTGATTGATACAACCGACCCAGCTCGTAACATCAAGGGTGACCGTGTAATCGCCTAAACCGTCAAATTCATGAACAACAATTGACTCGTCTGAACTAGACCCATCTCCAAAATCCCAGTCATAAGCATAGGCTCCTGCGTATGGCTCCGGTGGGTTTGGCGTGGCTCGAAACGTATAACGATTCTCATTGTCCTCTGTGCCGCTAACTGTAAAGTCACTGAACAGATACTGGACTTCTACCGTGCTGGAAACATTCATTTCATCCCCACAAATATCCGTCGCAATTACAGGATATGTCGCAGATTGTGTTGGAGCGATGTACTGTGTTGGCCCGTAAGTCCCAAGTGTCGGCCAGTAGTAAATGAAACCCTCTTCTCCTCCCATTGCAAGCGCCTCCAATGACATCCCATCACCAGCACAAATGGTTGTAGACGGGGTTACCTCTAGGCTTATTGGGATATCAGGGATATGATAAACCAATGAGTCCAACGTTGAGCCCCCACATCCATCCTGAACGGCAATGCTGACAGGAATGGTGCCGTAGGATTGAATCGTGATCTCGTCATCCACATCATAAGATTCACCGGCAACAAACCACTCAAATTGGTAATCACCGGAACCGCTTACAATGTCAACAGGAATCACCGTGTAATCGACACAACTCGCATAAACATCGGGTCCCAACTCAATCACCAAAGGTGGATTGTCGATCACGACTTGAGCATTATCTGTTCCACTCTGGCCACAACCATCATCCACATTTACGGTAAACGTTGATGTCTCACTCAACTGAATGTCCACATTGTTTCCGTTTTCATTCATATTGATTCCATTCTGGAACCATGAATATTGGTAACCACCAGAACCACTGGTCACGTCCGCTTGAAGATTGAAAACTTCCGTACACGGACCAACCAGTCCGTCAGGCAAACTCACAATGACTTCAGGAGCATCAACCGTAATCTCAATGTCGACTGATTCTATTTGTCCACAGGCATCGCTCACTTCAAGAACGATGACCTCGTCCGTACTCGTTGTCCAATTCAGAGGATTTCCCCATCCGAGCCATGAGCCGCCATCCAACCAAGTGTAATTGAATGGTCCTGTCCCGGTAGCTGCAGCAGTGATGTTAAAAGGATCGTTGCAAAGGACATCAATTTGCTCATCAACTGTAACTACAATAGGAGGAATATTGTACGTAATTTCAACACTATCAGTAAGCTCCATGCCACAGGCGTCCGTGACTGTTACGAATACCTCGTCTGCATTTTGCCAAGTACTTAAGCTCAGGATCGACGGATCAAACCAAGAAGCAAAGAGATTGTTTCCATCCTGGTCTTCCCAATCGTATTCATAAAAACCGCCAGCCGCTAAGTCATACCCACCATTCACAACGGCCTGAATATCAACAATTCCGTTGCATTCTAGCTCAATGGTTTCCTCTACAATATTTACCTCCAGCGGATCAAATTCTAACACTTCCACGTCGATGACCGCCGATTCGGATGGCATTCCGCATGTATCGCCAACGATTATTTCACATGTCCAAGGCCCGGCAACATCCGGTACAAAAATGATGGGCGCTCCAACTTCACCCGTGCAAACCCATTCGTACGTGTAGTTGCCATACCCTCCGCTCACAATAGGTGCCAATTCTATGGCGTCGCCCAAACACATCTCAGTCTCGTAACCCTCAACGATGAAGGGCGGTGGTTCCTCTGCTACGAAAAATGAGAAATAGGTCATGAGTCCCCCTCCGTTGCAAGCGGCCACATTTTCAATTTCCATTTCAACCAATTCTGGACCTTCAAGGACGCCATCGATTGCTGCAGTCAATTCAAATTCAACGATGCTCACGTAAGGAGCAAAAACAACAGAATCAGGAAGGGGCAGCAATGTTCCGTCAGGCTGGGGCTGGCCATAGTCAACACCGTTTGTGGCGACGCTACTTCCATAATTGATGTAAACCATTTCTTGGATATCGAGAATGGTTTCGACCGGGCGTTCAAACGATAACGTAGCAGTTCCGCAGTCCTCATAAATCGTATTTGCTTCAGGTCCACCCACATCGATACTCAAGTCAATTTGAACAACTGCATTCGATTCAAACGAGCCTTCTTCTAGCACTACAACAGACTCCAAAGCTGTATCACTTCCATCTGCGATAGCCAATTTGATGTGGTAGGTTTCACCGCATTCCACAGGATACGTAGCCGTAAATGGAACAGTGTAGCCGTTGATACACACATCTTCACCTCCTTGATTGTCAACGTAATACTCTGGATTCGTACCCGAGTTAACGGAAGAGATCGTAACGGGAAGGTTGGGGTCTGTATTCGGAACTCCTGCAATGTTCACTGCTCCATCTGGAAATCCGGCTGGGCTGGCATATGGACCGTCAATGCCCGGACCACTCAAGAAAAAAGCAAAGACATCGTTGTACTGGGTATTGATCCAAGTTTCATATTCATCTGAGCCGAAGACATAGTCAAAGCTGACTGTATCACCCGCAGCAATAAAATCAAATTCAAGGACACATCCGTCGTTTACAGAACTAACGGCAAAGTTTTGTCCAATTAGATCAGGGACGGAGTTGGCAATTTCCAAGAGATCTGGGTCATTGAACCCATTTCCCAAACACCCATCGCAAGCTAAAAATTCTTCTGGACACTCCAGATTTTGTGCTACATCACAACTAAGCACAAGACCAGAGGAGATGGAAAATATTTCGTCGCCACCTGTAAGGTATCCCAGTTGCTGGTCACCTCCCTGATAAGTAATGTTGAAAGCTTGGATACCATTTCCCAACAAAATGTCATTGACATACTCCTCAAGGGTAAGACCGGTTTCTACAACAACCTGAGCATTTACTGGCTGCAAAGGAGAAACAAGAATGGCAAGAAGCCCAAAAACTGCACACAAATGTGATCTGAACATGCTCTATTGTATTCTATGGTAATGATACCACAATCTCACAACAAAGCAAAGATCATGAAGGTTGCTTCTCAGTTCCGAAAGGCAGAAAGCTCTGAAGATAGCTTTTTACGAGCGTGAAAAATTCGGCTCTTCACTGTTCCCATTGGGATGTTAAGTTCTTCGGCAATCTCATCATAGTGGAATCCTTCGAGGAACATTGTAAAGGGAATTCTAAAATCTCCCTTCAAACCGTCAATGGCCGCATGGATATCCTTCTCATTGATTTCGGAAGTGATTGTATCCGCTTGCATGGAACCAGAATTTAAGTAATACTGATTGTCTGTCGTATCCAAAATTGTGTTCTGAAACTTTTTGCGCTTGTAGTTATTGATGAAGATGTTGCGCATGATTGTATACAACCACCCTTTGATGTTGGTTCCTTCTTTAAAGTTCTTCTTGTAACGCAATGCCTTCACCATGGTATCTTGAATCAGATCTTCCGCATCTTGAGCATCTCGTGTGAATCCGATGGCGAAACCTTTCAGAAAAGTTCGGTTGGTGACAAGTAGTGAATTGAATTCGATCGTGCTCATATCATGTTTTGTTGAATGATTCCCCGCAAAGATTAAACAAAACTTCCTTTCAACCAAATTTTTGTTTAACTTTTAACAAGAATGTTTAAACAGTTTTGCTTTTCAGCCAAAAAAGAGGGAGAACTTGAGGGGTCAATACAGATTATATCGCTGAATATCAAGCGAATAGAACTGCAGCCAGTTCTTCACCGTTTGTTACTGTCGTAACCAGGTCGTTCGAAGCACACCCTTCAAACGCCTTGCCTGCAAGCAAGAATTTATTATCCAGACCTGCAAATTCTGAACTGATCAGATCCACATACGCTTGAGCTTCTGAAGAAGCTGGATACGTCGTGCAATACGAAACAAAACGAGCATTGGGAAACTGTTCCGCTACTCCAAGCAGATCGCTGAATGGCACACTAGCACCTAAGAAGATGCTACGTATGCTATATTTTCTGCACAGGAAATGGATGAATAGCAGGCTGATGTCGTGTATTTCTCGTTCAGGCAAATAGAGCACAGCAACAGGAGCATCACTGAGGATCTCGTCCTTGAAGCCATCAACTGCTGCATTTAAAACTTGTCGCATCAAATGGCTAATGAAGTGTTCCTGCGCTGGACAGATGGAGTTGGTCAACCATAGAACACCGATTTGCGACAAGAAGGGCAAGAAAACCTCCAGAATGGTTCGATCCAATCCAAACTCATCTGAATGCTCTTTTACCAATTCGTGAAATGCAGCCTCATCATAATTGAGCATGCTCAGTTTCAGACGTGAAAAAACAGCGTTCATTCCACCTTCAGCAATCTGAACCTCGTTTACGCGGTCGAGCAGCGGTTTTTGTCCAAGTTTGGCAATTTTTGAAATTTTCATCCCATGATGCATGAGGTAGGAAACATTCAATAATTTCTTCAAATCATCTCCGCTGTAATAGCGAATATTGGTCGCTGTTCTTTTAGGAACCAACAAGTCATAGCGCTGTTCCCAGGCACGTATTGTATGAGACTTCACCCCTGTGAAGTGCTCAAGATCTTTGATCGAAAACTGCTGAGCTATCCCTCTTTCTTTCATTTTAGAGAGAGGTTTTGAGCGGTTGCAGTAGAGCAGAAGAACATCTGCATGTATTTTTGGACCATGACCAACTGGACTTTTTTCCACGATGACCAAGGTGACAGAATGTACCCGCTAGGTGCTGCACACCAAAACGGTGATCTGCAAATAGGGGCTTTGACACTGAGTGAAGCCTGGAACTCGTTGACTAAAGTTAGCATAACTACTACTAAACAAGACATTGGCCCAAATGTTCGCATCCGCATGCAAGAAGGTCAATTGAATGATCGATGGTTGCCAACGACCGAAGCCATTGAGAGTTTAATCCAGCTGCCAGAAGGAGTCGATTTGTACTTCGAGAATTTCCCTCTTTTTCGTTGGAATCAAAACAAGAATTCACTTAAACCTGCACGCGAGACAATCCCAAAGGCGGACCTTTTGCAGTCACCAACCGAACTTTTCATTGGTGCAGGGAAATGGATTGAAGATCAAGCTCAAGAGGTTTTGGGAAAATGGGGGGCGACAACAGCAGCAAACCTAGCACTTCCCGCTCATGTGCTCATCATTGGGCCTCGTGAAAACCTAATCGTTGCCCCGGGAGCTCGAATATTAGCGAGCACAATCAACACTGAATCAGGCCCTGTTTTACTGGGACCTGATAGCGAAATTCAAGAAGGCTGTAACATCCGAGGCCCTCTGTATCTCGGTGCTCATAGCATTGTAAAGATGGGGGCGAAAATTTACGGTCCCACGAGCATAGGAGATCATTGCCGAATTGGCGGAGAGGTATCCAATTCAGTGTTTTTAGGTTACAGCAACAAAGGACACGACGGTTTCGTTGGCAATTCCGTCATCGGCCACTGGTGCAACTTGGGTGCTGCGACCAACACGAGCAATCTTAAGAGCAACTACAGTCAGGTCAAGCTCTGGAACGAAAATGCCCAAGCTTTGATTGAGTCAGACTTGCAATTTTGTGGGTTGATCATGGGTGACCACAGCAAATCAGGCATCAATACCATGTTCAATACAGGGAGCGTTGTCGGACCAGGTTGCAACATATTTGGCAGCGGTTTCCAGCCAAAACACATCCCTCCTTTTTCATGGGGAGGGGGAGTCGATTGGAACATTCATGATTTCGCGAAATTCATCAAGACCGCCAGCGCCGTTATGGAACGCAGAGGCCAGAAGCTCACTGAAACCGAAATCGAACGGTGGAGAATTGAACACCAGCATCGCACAGCCAAGGCATAACCCTTGCCATTGAGCAAGAAATCGTGACTGACATAAACTACTGCCACATTGTCCGAGTATGACGGTGGCACGGCCTTTGACAACAAGAAGACGAATAAGGAAGAAGATGTTTGAAGATCAGAGAGAAGAAGAGCAGTGGGCCCTTAGCGATGCGCAAGACCACGAATTTATACCCCTCATTTCGACAGAAGATGAGGAAGCCATGCAGAAAGAAGAAGTACCGGAAGACCTTCCCCTTCTATCCCTTCGCAACACGGTTTTGTTTCCAGGCGTCGTCATTCCAATTACTGTAGGAAGAGACCGATCCATTCGACTTGTCAAAGAGGCTCATAAAAAGGAGCAACGAATCGGCGTGGTCAGCCAAAAAAACGATGACATTGAGGTGCCCAATGGCTCAGACTTGAACGAAGTCGGCACAGTCGCAAAGGTCATTAAGATGCTCCGAATGCCAGATGGTTCAAACACTGTCATTCTTCAGGGTCAAAAACGATTCAAGTGGACCGAAATCGTTCAAGAGGAGCCCTACATGAAAGCTCGTGTTATGGAGTACGATGCAGAAAACCTGCCACCAAAGGACGATGAGCACAAAGCGCTCATGGAAAGCCTGAAGGAACTCGCCATTGAAATCATTCAGTTGAGTCCAAACATTCCATCAGAAGCAGGGTTTGCAATCAAAAGCATTGAAAGCCTCACTTTCTTGGTGAATTTCATTGGCTCCAACATGAATGCTCCGGTAGAAGAAAAGCAGACGCTGTTGGAAGTTGCGGGCATCAAAGCACGGGCTCGCAAGGTATTGGAATTGCTCAACAAGGAGAAGCAAATGCTCTCTCTAAAACGAGACATACAGACCAAGGTCAAAGGAGAATTGGATCAGCAACAGCGCGAGTACTACTTGAATCAGCAACTGAAGCAAATTCAAGAAGAGCTTGGCAACAACCCTCAGGCTCAAGAAGTTGCGGAGCGAAAGCTCAAGGCAGAGACGATGCAGTGGCCCGCCCATGCAAGAGAGGCCTTTGATCGGGAGATCATCAAACTCGAGCGCATGAACTCTCAATCTGCAGAGTACAGTGTTCAGGCCAACTACGTTGATTTGATGCTCGATTTGCCTTGGGAGAAAAAATCCAAAGACAACTTCGACTTGCATCACGCTCAGTCGGTTTTGGACGAAGATCATTACGGCCTAGACAAGGTAAAAGAAAGAATCATCGAGCACCTCGCTGTGCTCAAAATAAAGGGTGATCTCAAAGCACCCATTATTTGCCTCTACGGCCCTCCTGGCGTCGGAAAAACTTCCCTTGGCAAGAGCGTGGCTCGTGCTTTGGATAGGGAATATGTTCGCATGAGCTTGGGCGGACTTCGTGATGAAGCCGAGATTCGAGGTCACCGCAAGACATACATCGGTGCTATGCCTGGACGAATCCTGCAGAGTCTCAAAAAGGCGGGGCAATCGAATCCTCTCTTTGTCTTGGACGAAATCGACAAACTTGGACGCGATCACCACGGCGATCCATCCAGTGCCATGTTGGAAGTGCTCGATCCAGAACAAAATAACGCGTTTCACGACAACTATTTGGACCTGGATTATGACCTCAGCAATGTCATGTTCATCGCTACGTGCAACAACCTCGGCTCCATTCAACCCGCACTGCGCGATCGAATGGAAATCATTGAGGTCACCGGTTATACGGTGGAAGAAAAAGTTCAAATTGCCAAAAGGCATCTGGTTCCGAAACACTTGAATGACTCTGGCCTATCGCAAAAAGAAATAAAGATTCCCGTCAAAACACTTGAAGCAATTGTAGAGCAATACACCAACGAAAGTGGTGTGCGCGGATTGGAAAAACGAATCGCAAAAGTCATACGAAACCGCGCCAAGGAGGTTGCTTTGGAAGAGCCCTTTGAAGCGGCAGTTGCAGCCGAACATCTAAAGGACATCTTGGGGCCATCACGCGAAAAAGATCGGTACCAAGGCAACGAAACTCCTGGCGTTGTAACAGGACTTGCATGGACACCGAATGGGGGTGATATCCTCTTCATTGAAACTTCGCTCACCAAAGGAACTGGCAAACTTACTTTGACAGGAAACTTAGGAGATGTGATGAAAGAAAGTGCAATGATTGCGCTTGAGTACATCAAATCACACGCTGAATCCTTGGGACTTGATGCGGAAGCAATGAGCAAAACAAATGTGCACCTTCATGTGCCACAAGGGGCCATTCCAAAGGATGGCCCAAGTGCCGGAATCACCATGGTGTCTGCCATGGTATCAGCATTCACTCGAAAGAAAATTAGGAAAGCATTGGCCATGACCGGCGAAATCACGCTGCGTGGGCAGGTATTGCCGGTCGGTGGAATCAAAGAGAAAATATTGGCTGCGAAACGAGCAGGAATAAAAGAAATCGTGATGTGTCATCGCAACAAGCAAGATGTGGATGAAATCGATGCACGTTATGTCAAAGGATTGCGTTTTACTTACGTTTCCGATATTCATGAGGTGGTATCTCGTGCAGTGCTAAACGAAAAGAACAATTCGCGCGTTTGATTCCATGATGAAGCACATCCACTTCCGTACCACACTCGCACTAGCTTCCCTTGTTTTTGTCGCCTCGAATGCACTCGGGCAGCAAGTGCAAGAATCCCTTGTTTTCGAAATCCCAACAGACGCGAGAAGCGCTGCACTCGGGGGGACACTCATGGCCGATTTGCAAGGAGACCTGCATGCTTCCGCATACAATCCAAACTTGCTCGACTCGACCGATGCCGGAATGATTGCCTTGGATTATGTGAATTATTTCAGCGGGATTGGACTTATTTCCGTGAACTATGCGCTAGAAAAGAGACGCCTTGGGATGACACAAGTCGGAATGCGCGCATTGAATTACGGACAATTCGATGCTTTCGACGCAGCAGGAAACGACCAGGGTACTTTTCCAGGTAGCGACCTCATCGGCTTTGCTGGATGGTCACATCCCATCGATTCTACATGGACGGTCAGTGCTCAATTGTTTGCAGGCTCGCGAAGCTTGAATCGCGAGGTTGCCATTTGGGCGGGCCTTGAAGGTTTTGTGCAAGCTCGATGGCCTCAAAAAGGACTTGCAATAGGAGCGGGAATCACCGGATTTGGTCATCAATGGGGCTGGAAGGGAACCCAACCAACGGGCTCACTGCCTTGGAACTTGCAGTGGAGCTTCGTCAAAGGCTTTAAAAACGCTCCATTTACACTTTACCTAAAAGGCAATCATTTGGAAGAATGGGACCTCGCTCCTCCTGGAACTTACGATGATTCTGTTGATCCCTTGACCGGTGAAATCATCCCAAGTAAGACCTTCAAATTTGGAGATCAATTGATGCGCCACATCGCGTTAGGTACTCAAATCAAATTGGGACCAAGTGGCGCTCTTTTCATTGGATACGACTACCGAAGGCGCATCGAGATGGCCGCATCTCAGCGTTACGGGACCAATGGCTTTTCGATTGGAGGTGAATTCAAAGTCCGTGACTTCCGGTTCAGACTATCGCGCAACACTTATCATTTTGCGGGTTCATCCACCCACATTGGTGTCACCTTCAATCCCAGAAGATTTAAAGGTAATTTCTAATGCTGAACGCTTAATTTGCAAGCCCATGGAGAAAGCAAGAATCAACATAGCAATTGATGGCCATTCGTCGTCGGGCAAAAGCACCATGGCGAAATCTTTGGCCAAGGAGTTGAATTTCGTCTACATTGATACTGGAGCGATGTATCGGGCAGCGGCTTTGTTCTGCATCAAAGAACGCCTCATCGACGGCAATGAAATCGATGAGAGGAGAATCCCATCTGCGATTGAGCGGATGTACATCTCATTCAAATACAACGCCAAGTCGGAACAATCAGAAATTCATCTGGGCGGCGCAAACGTTGAAAAAGAAATTCGTTCCATGGAAGTGGCTCGCAGGGTGAGCCTCGTTGCTGCGGTCCCTGAAATTCGACACAAACTGGTCAACATTCAACAGCGAATGGCTTCCACCGGTGGAGTGGTCATGGACGGCAGAGACATCGGCACCGTTGTTATGCCCAAAGCAGAACTCAAATTCTTCATCACGGCGGACATCGAAATCCGCGCTGAAAGGAGGTACCAAGAATTAAAAAGCAAAGACGTAGACTCTTCATTGGGAGAAGTCTTCAATAACATTCGGGAACGGGATCGCATTGACACCACTCGGGCCGTAGCTCCGCTTCGCAAAGCAAAAGACTCCATTGTAATGGACAACAGCAATCTCACCATAGACGAGCAATTTGACTTCCTATTGAGTCATGCCAGAAAAGCCATGGCTGACGCATGATTCGCTGCCAATACGGACTCTTTCTCTTATTTGTGTCCGCGCTTGTTCCATTGCACTCGCATTCAATCCCGTGCGCTCTTCACACGATGTCTCTGGAAAACGACCCACTCCAGACCGATACGCTCCTTCCCTCTTTTTTACAATTTAGCCATCTCGACTGGGCTGATTCGGTATTGCTCAAACTGAGCTTGCGTGAACAAATTGCCCAATTGCTCATGCCACCTGTTTACGCCCATGAAGATCGCCAAGGCTGGGCCCAAGCCGAACAATGGGCAAAAAAGGGTGAAATCGGTGGGGTGATTTGCATGCAAGGGCACCCCCAAGGCCAAATCGAGCGACTGAAGCGGCTACAGTCTGCATCAAAAGTTCCACTTCTCGTATCAAGCGACGCCGAGTGGGGGCTCGGAATGCGGCTAGATTCAACAAGATCCTGGCCTCGAGCACTCACCATTGGCGCCGCGAATGATACCGGCCTGACTCGGAAATTCGGACAAGAGGTTGGCAGATCCTTGCGT
>CAJQMI010000045.1 GCA_905479395.1 uncultured Flavobacteriales bacterium | reverse complement strand
CATGTTCTGGCTGAACTTCCAAACCAAATCGCCGACCATCTGACAATGGAAAGAGCGGAGAGCTGCCTGGCAACTGAGCGGCAACCACGCGCCATTGCGCTAACAAATAGCAAATCAAAAAAAAACGCTGTGCCCGCGGGATATAACAGCGAATTAGCGCACTTCCACCCTTCTCGTTCGATCTCCTGTCCATGCCTTTATCTGTGGCAAGGTCAGCGCGAATTAGCTCAACTCAGCAAGGGCTTTGCCTTAGACGGGGCACAATCAATTAACGATTCAATCCGCTCCATTGAAGTCGCGTAAATCGCGCTCAAAGGCAGCCTTAACTTCATCTGACAAAGCAATCCATGTCATTCCGGATAAGGTCGGTACAACACCTTGAACAGAAGACCAAATGCCTTCTGGTTTTTGAAGCAACACAATGTCCTTGATTTCACCCGAATCGAAGTCAATGCGCATAGCGCTGCTCACGGATTTATTGTAAGCTTCGCACGGATTTGGTTTTTCTGCGTCGAAATAGACAGATTCGGCATTGCCTTTCACCTCAACAAAGCTGAGCTCTCCATCTGCGAAAAACGCATCCAAATTTCGCCCTGAAATTTGTTGCATGCAAGTTGAATCCAACTCGTACAAAAGGCCAGAATGCCCGCGCGCTGAAAGCATTTCAGGTTGATTTTCGTTGAGTTTCCACGTCATGGAATCTGCTTTGAGCAACCAACCTTCTAGCCAAGTCTTTGGTGACCCAATCAATTCAATTTGCTCCGTAGATGCATCCCACAGGAGTTCTTCACACCCTGCCGCAGCTTGGCCCTGTATGAGATGGACCTCAGGCCAAAACCTGGTCCAATCCGGCTTAATCTCCATCGAATCAGAAACAAGCCAGAGCGTGTCTGCTGAGGATGCATCCAAATAACGTGCTCGGGTATTGGTCGCTCCTTCAACAGAGACAACAAATTCCCCTGTGGCATCTTTTCTCCTCGTGGCATGTTCTCCCCAAACCTTCCAAACATTAGCGGTATCTCTAATTTCCACACGTCCAAAGGCCGCTAAAGGCTCCAAAGAGTCGGCAGGAACTTCTAGCCGATTCGCCTCAAGCCAAACGTCATTTTGACGCACGCGCGCAGCAGGCCCCAACACCGATTCTTCGGATGCAAACCACCCCGACTCCGTCAATTGATCAAATTCTCCAAAAAAACAATGCAATTCAAGGCCTCCTGATGCTTCAAGAACATCTGATGCTCCATAAAAAAACAACTTGTTGCTGCCTTCGTCCCAATGAAGTGAATCAGAATCAATCAGCCAATCGCCGTCATTGATATGCACATCTCCTCCCAATTCAAGCTTGGATTCTTCCACCTTAAAAATCCCTCTATTGAATACGGCAGTCCTAGAATCTTCCTGCATCCGCCCGCCCGCTGGGAACCGAACCCACTTGGTGTTCAAATCATACTGCACCAATGAAGCAAGCACTTCACCCAGATCACTTTGGAGACGAACATCTGCATTTTGGCTGGACTCAGCAATCGCGGTCTCTGCTATTGGGTCCAGCAACATGCTCTCAGCCAAAACGCTTCGATCACCGTCGTTCAATCGCACGTCGCCCATGGCACGAAAACGACCGTCTTTGAAGCGCAAAGCACTGTCGCAAGACAATCTAGCGTCCCCAAATCCGAGCACAACCGCACCAATTAACCGCTGTACATCCGGTTGGGATTGGTCACGAAGGATTGCATCTGCTTGCAAAATCTCAATTCGAGTTTGGCCGTCATCCTGCGCCGTTGCTGGAAAAGCGAGTGTAAAAACCCAGACTCTCAGCAAGCATTTTAGATGGAAGTATGAAACACTTTGAAAATTCATGCGCCTGCAAGTTCTATCGAAATATTCGTATTCCTACCTTTGCACTCCTTTCTGAAGGGCGGGTGTGGTGAAATTGGTAGACACGCTGGATTTAGGATCCAGTGCCGCGAGGCGTGTGGGTTCGAGTCCCTCCACCCGCACTCTTCAGAAAAGAAACCAAAACTGAAACCGCTTGAACCATGGCTTTTCACACCAAGAAAACGCCACATCCAAGCCATTCTTATACCGACACATGCAAATCGATCGGAACAACCTTGACGAGCTCACAGCTCGATTGACCTTGACCGTTGAACCCGCTGATTACACGGAGCGCGTCGAGAAAATACTGAACCAGTACAAGAAAACTTCCCAATACCCTGGGTTCCGGAAAGGCAAGGCGCCCATGGCTTTGATTCGCAAGCAATATGCCGCACCGGTGCTGGCAGATGAAATGAATAAAATCATTTCAGAAAGCCTCAGCGGTTACATACAGAAGGAGAAACTGGAAATTCTTGGCAATCCCATTCCTGAAACCAGCACTGAAACTTCTGGCAATTGGGAAAAGCCTGAGAAGTTCACCTTCACTTACGAGATCGGGTTGGCGCCTGAAATCTCACTCGAATTTGGCCGAAGCGCAAAATTCACACGTCACGTGATCAAGGTGGACAAGAAAGCCATCGAAGCCGCAACACAAGATCATTGCCGACGTCACGGTTCAATCAGCGAGCCTGAAACAGCATCTGCCACCGATTTAATCATGGGGCACTTCACCCAACTTGATGCTTCTGACAACCCACTCGAAGGGGGCATTGAAAGCGATTCTAACATCGCCTTGGAGCATCTCAATGACAAAAAATCTCGGAAACAGTTGACCGGAGCTAAAGTCGGTGATGTCTTCGTTCTTGACCCACACAAAGTGTCTCACGGGCATGATGATTTGGGCAAAATGCTTGGAGTCTCACACGAGCAAGTGCACGACCTGAAAAGCAACTTCAAATTTGAAGTAAAAGAGGTGAAACGACTTACGCCGCATGCAAACGATCAGGAACTTTGGGACAAAGTCCTGGGGAAAGATGTCGTCGCGGCTGAAAAAGATTTTCGCAGCAAAGTATCCGACGAGTTGCACAGTCAATTTGACCGAGACGCGGAGCATGTGTTTCGCCGTCGCTTCGTTGTTGACTTAATTGAATACATGAAAATCCAAATGCCTGATGCATTCCTCAAGCGATGGATTCAAAAGAACAATGAGCAACCCTTGTCGCAAGAACAAATGGACAAGGAGTATCCAAACTACGCCGAGTCAATGCGCTGGCAATTGCTCCAGCAAGCGGTAATGAAGGCCTCTGACATGCGTGTGAGCGCAGAGGAACTTGAAGAAGAAGCGAAGCGAGTCATTGGTGCACAGTACGCTCAATATGGCATGCCATTGGAAGGTGAAATGCTGGACAATTTTGCGAAAAATGCGCTTTCGAACGATGAAGAGCGTCGACGAATCGCTGATATCATCATCGAAAGAAAAGTTGTGGATGAATTGAAGCCGAAGGTCACGATCAAGGACAAGTCAGTCAGCTTTGACGATTTTGCCAAGCTAGCTGCTGAAGTCCGCTAGAAAACAAAACCAACCAAGCGCTCGGAGTTCGAAAACCCTTGCGACGACCTGGATTCTTGAATAGCACCACTTGGTGTATTAAAGCGTTCATAAATGACAGTTGTTGGACTACAAAAAGTAGACGGACTAGAAGCACTTGTGGCGTAATTTTGGAGCATGACTGATCGCAATGAATTTATCAAGTTCGCATCCAAGGATCGCGGGCTCAACAGCCAAACGGTAAGGGACTTCATTTCCCACGCATACGACGAACCCAACAACATGACTCGGACGGTCATTGAAGAACGTCAGATGCCCTTCCGGGAAGTCGACGTCTTCTCTCGGCTCATGGCAGACCGTATCATCTTTCTGGGAACGGGGATTGACGATTACATCGCCAATGTGGTACAAGCGCAACTTTTGTTCCTTGAATCATCTGACCCTACCAAGGATATCCAGATTTACATCAATTCACCAGGTGGTTCGGTCTATGCCGGTTTGGGCATCTATGACACCATGCAGTACATCCGACCAGATGTAGCTACGATTTGCACCGGAATGGCAGCGTCCATGGGTGCTGTATTGCTTTGCGCAGGCACTGCCGGGAAACGCACAGGTCTTAAGCACAGCCGCGTCATGATTCACCAGCCGCTCGGAGGAGCAAGCGGGCAAGCTTCGGACATTGAAATTACTGCACGGGAGATCCAAAAACTCAAGAAAGAACTCTACGCCATCATCGCCTCACACAGCGGACAGACTGAAAAGAAAGTCTGGAATGATTCCGATCGTGACTACTGGATGATTGCCTCAGAAGCAAAGGAGTACGGGATGATTGACGAAGTGCTCGAACGGAAATAAGTCCCGAACACCGAGACGATGAGCTCCAACCCCATAAACTGCTCATTCTGCGGAAGAGCCAAAGAAGAAGTCGACGTGCTCATTGCAGGTGTCACGGGACATATCTGTGACAATTGCATTGAACAAGCGGACAACATTCTTCAGGAAGAACGAAAAGAAGTGCCGGAGACGGCCAATTTTGAGCTGAAGCTTCCAAAAGAAATCAAGGCCCACCTTGACGAATATGTCATAGGCCAAGAAGAAGCGAAAAGAACAATTAGCGTTGGAGTCTATAATCACTTCAAACGCATCGTTCATCCTACTCCGGAAGACGGCGTTGAAATCGATAAATCAAACGTCATTCTGCTCGGGGAAACCGGAACGGGAAAGACCCTGATTGCACGCACCATTGCCAAGATGCTTGATGTTCCATTCTGCATTGCCGATGCCACGGTTCTCACCGAGGCGGGCTATGTTGGCGAAGATGTCGAAAGCGTTTTGAGCCGGTTGCTCCAAAATGCAGACTTCGATGTGGAACGCACTGAACGAGGGATCGTTTTCATTGACGAAATCGATAAGATTGCTCGCAAAAGCGACAACGCTTCAATCACACGAGACGTCAGTGGAGAAGGGGTGCAACAAGCATTGCTCAAACTTCTCGAAGGGGCCGAAGTAAATGTCCCGCCTCAAGGTGGTAGAAAACATCCGGAACAAAAACTCATCACCATCAACACAAAGAACATACTCTTCGTTTGCGGTGGCGCGTTTTCTGGCATCGAAAAAATCATTGAACGGCGCATCAAGCGATCATCCATTGGTTACCAACAAGAGGTAGCTAATGTCAACGAGGCATCTTACCTCGAATATGCGGCGCACGCCGATCTAAAAAGTTTTGGATTGATCCCCGAACTCATTGGCAGATTCCCGGTATTGACCTACCTCAAGCCACTCGACGCTGCAGCGTTGCGAAGAATCCTCACAGAACCAAAGAACGCCTTATGCAAGCAGTACATTCAGCTTTTCGCCATAGACGGAATCGAGCTTAAATTTGAAGCTTCAGGACTTGATTACTTGGTCGAAAAAGCAGTGGATTACAAACTAGGTGCACGGGGACTTCGCAGCATCATGGAGGCTGTCCTGAATGAGGCCATGTATGAAATGCCTGGTGGAGAGAAAAAGAAACTCGTCATCAACCGAAAATTTGCAGAAAGCAGGTTTACTGGTGACAAAAACTCTGGGTTGCGCGTGGCCTAAGCACTTCAATGGCGAGGAAAGAAACACCGCTAATGAAGCAGTACAATCGGGTCAAAACCGATTATCCTGACGCACTGCTTCTCTTCAGGGTTGGTGATTTCTACGAAACGTTCGGAGAGGATGCAATCAAAGCCTCTAAAGCCTTAGACATTGTCCTAACCAAGCGTGGAAACGGAAGCGCTTCTGAAATTGAACTCGCTGGGTTTCCTCATCATTCCCTGGACAATTACTTGCCAAAACTGGTTCGTGCAGGGCATCGAGTTGCGGTTTGCGACCAGCTCGAAGACCCCAAGCAAGCTGTGGGGATTGTCAAACGTGGAGTCACTGAATTGGTCACTCCCGGAGTGGCTTTTCACGATCAGGTATTGGACTCAAAGGCACACAACTATTTGGCTGCAGTGCATTGGGACAAGAAGTCTGCAGGCGTGGCTTTTTTAGATATCTCAACAGGTCACTTCGCGATTGCGGAAGGAAACAAGCAATTGATTGACCGCCTTTTAAGGGCACATAACCCATCCGAGGTCCTCTGTTCGAAGCCTCTGCACAAAGAATTTGAAGAAGAATTCGGGAAAGATTGGCATGTGAGCCGACTGGATGATTGGGTTTGCAAAGTTGATTACGCGGCAGATCGAATTCACAAACAATTCGAGACGAACACACTCAAGGGATTTCAACTTGACGAATCGCCACAAGCTGCGATTGCAGCAGGTGCCGTGCTGCATTACCTCGAACATGCCAAGCATGATCGTCCCAAGCACATCAAGCAACTCCAAACCTTGCACGAGTCAGGGACCCTTTGGATGGATCGGTTCACCATCAGGAACCTCGAACTGATTCAGCCGAATCACCCCGATGGAAGTTCACTTGCGAAGACGATTGATCGCACCGGCTCACCTATGGGCGCTCGAACCCTTCGTCGCTGGCTCCTGATGCCGTTGACCGACATTGGAGCCATTGAACAGAGGCATGATGCCGTCGAGGCCTTATTCGACCAGGATGAGTTGCGCCAGGCAGCGCAAGATTTGTTCAGGGGAATGGGCGACCTAGAGCGTCTGGCGTCGAAAGCAAGCACCGGGCGAATCAATC
>CAJQMI010000044.1 GCA_905479395.1 uncultured Flavobacteriales bacterium | reverse complement strand
CAGGTCAATTCGGCTCGTAGACAGACTGGAAATCAGGATGCTCCAAACTTCATGGGCGGTGTCCAATAAGCCGAACTCTTCTTGAAACCGAAGCAATAGGCCGACTGCTCGCGTCACCCGTTCCCAACCAACACTGCTCCAAGGATCGGAGTTCTGATTGGCTTCGAGGGCTTCTGCGATTCCTCGGGACCATTCATTCAAGGCTTGAAGGAGCGTTTGGGCATCACTCGTTCTTAATTGTCCAATTGCCGCGCAGAAAGGCGCAACGGTTCCGTTTGATTCGCCATTCAGCCGCGCATCGTTGATCCAAGCCCATTTGCGCTTCGCTGCCGTTTGAATCACTCTCAGGGCGTCTGTCTGCAGTGCATCAGCTTTCAATACTTGCCGGGTGAATGATTCACTGAACAGCTGTTGCAAATCAGAAATGTGCCAGGCTGTGGTGGATTTTTGGACCATTGCCTTCACGCACTGCAAGAATGAATGGGCGGGAGTGTCATTCCACGAGAGGCCCATGGTGACGTTGTAGGCCGATTGCATTCCCGCTGGAAGCGATTGCAAAAGCAAAGGAAGTTGTGATCCGTCGGGAAGCACAACCGCCGTTTTGCTCCAATCATCTGGATGAATGGATTCTAAAACTTCACGCACATATTGGCATTCCATTACGGTGCTGCTGCAAGCCACACTGTGGATGGTGGGAGGGGATTTGGACAAACGATTGGAGAGCGCATTTAGATTGCCAGCAGCGCCCCATCCTCCCTGTTCTCGGATGAAAAGGCCTGCTTCAATTTCATCAGAATGAACATAGCTTTCGTCTCCGTCCCACAGCCAGGTGAGTTGGCTTTTGACTTCAAATTGGCGCAAGAATTTGCGTTCTGCAGGCGTCAATGCACTGAGACCTGCAACAAAAACATGTGCGCTTTGAAGCGCACTCTCAGTCTGGGAAGCTTCTCGAGCAATGAGTCCTGAGTAGCCCATTCCGTGGGAAAGAAGCCGCTCTTTGAAGGCATCGTAAAGCGGTCCCAGTTGGAGGTATTGCTTTAAAAAAGACCGTTGAGCATTGCCTAGTTTTTTTTCATCCGCAAAGCTCCACTCTTCAATCCCTTCAATATCGCAGAGGTTCTGGAACACTTTCGACGCATCGAGTAAATGTTGATCGATTTCATTGAAATCACGGAGGGCAATGCGTCCCCAGGGCATAAAAGATTGAAAGGTGCGTGAATCGGCTGTTTGTTGCGGTGAGTCGCTGCCCTCTTTGAGCGTCCGCCAGCAGGAGAATAATTCTGCCTGCGCTGCGAGCGGATCCAGGGAACTGAGCCCCGTGCTGTCACGCAGTGCATCACTCAGGGTTTTGACTTGAGGAAGCCAACCGCTTCCATCCATCATCCCGGCGATGGTTCTTTCCAACTTGCGAGCTGCCCGTGAACTGGGCACAATGACCAAACAATCGGTGGGCCGATCATGCGCCAAGACCAGCTGCGCGGTTCGCTCTAAAAATGACTGTGGTGGTGGGGGGTTGCTCAATGACGGCCGTTTCAGTCGTTCAATTTAAAACCATTGCGTACGAAATCAATGAATTCCTTTCGACCATCTGAAGTCGTGATTGCTTTTGTGACTTCTGACCAAGCAGAGAGGGTGCGTTTTGACGTTGCTTCTGGCGCGATTTTTTTTGGATTCGGCAGCGCTGGTTTTGGTTCTTCAGAAGTTTCGATAGGGATGTCATTCTCTGTGAGAACTTGGTCGAGCTGATCCGCTGCTGCAAACCGTTGTTTGGCAGATTCCAAACGTCCCAATTGTTCTTCAAGCAACCCGAGATTGTTCTGAGTGATGGCATCTTCGGGATCGAGTTCGATGGCTTTTTCATAGTCAGCAATGGCACCATTGACGTCCTTCAATGCCTGTTTCATCCACCCTCGTGCCGAAAATCGATAACCATAGCTTGGCTGCAGTCTGATGGCTTCTGTGAGCAATCCGATGGCATCGTGGGCGCGTTCGTTGTGAAAAAGTGCCACTGCTCGGTCATTGAGAAAATCGGGATCAGCGTTCCAAACATCGGATTCGTTCAGCGCATTATCATAAGCGATCAACGCACTTACCCATTGACCGAGTTCAGCCGATGAACGACCTTGTTCGACAGAAAGATGCCCTTTGGGCTGAGATGCTTGATCAGAGGAAGCCATAAGTGAAATTTGCTTGTTCAAAAATACAACGCCAATCGCACGCGTTTGTTTCCTCGATACATGCGAACTTGCTCATGCAAATGATGATGGAATATCCGCAATACCGAATGCTCGAGGGGTCTGAAACTCTCTATGCAATTGAAGGACCTCGCCATGCCATTGAATTTCAACCGCTGGGATCAAATCAGTGGATGATGCATGCGCACTTTGCATCGGATTATCCGCGATTTGTTTGGATGCAAGAATTGCTGTTGAAAGCCGCTCAAGCCAGAGCGGTTTCAAAAGAAGAATTCGTTGATTTGGTCAACGCTCGAGAAGTGCACGAGCCCTTAGCATGCCTCGGACGTTTCAACGCGTCAGAAGCTCACGAAGCGTTGCGTTTTGAAACGAATGTTGAATTGCAGGCCTTGACCACATTTGGCGTCTCTTCGATCTCGCGTCACCACGTTTTGGTTGGTTCAGACGAAGACATTCGCGAGGCATTGAAGGCTGCGAAGCAAAACGATTGGGAAGTTTTAATTGTTGGAGGAGGCTCAAATGTCTTGATGCACTCTGATTGGGAAGGCTTGACGTTGCAGCAAGGAATCAAAGGAATTCAAGTGCTCAGTGATGATGGCAATCGCGTGGAAGTCTTGGTCGGTGCAGGAGAGTCATGGCACGATTGGGTTTTGCATGCAGTCGAGCAAGGTTGGAACGGTATCGAGAACCTGGCTCTTATTCCTGGATCGGTTGGCGCGTCGCCAATGCAGAACATCGGTGCATACGGAGTCGAAGTCAAGGACTGTTTTTTATGGTTAGAAGCCGTGCATCAACAAACGGGTGAGTTGCGACGTTTTGACCACAACGCTTGTGAATTTGGTTACCGAGAAAGCATTTTTAAGCAGAGAGAAAAAGACGAATGGGTGATTGTTAGGGTCGCCTTTGTGTTGGAACGCAATGCACCATTGCGCATGGAATATGGTGCGATCCAATCAGAATTGAAGCACCTCCAACACCATGAGATCGCCCACAAAAACGTCATGGAGGCGGTGATGCGCATACGCAGGTCCAAGCTGCCAGATCCAGCATTGATGGGCAATGCTGGGAGTTTTTTCAAAAATCCAATTTTGGATGAACGTGCATTTGAAGCCGTTCTTTCGAATCATCCTGAAGTCGTGCATTACACGCTTGAGGATGGAACTTTCAAGTTAGCCGCGGGGTGGTTGATCGAACAAGCTGGATGGAAGGGACAGCGGCGCGGGAACTGCGGTGTTCACGAGCGTCAGGCCCTCGTTTTGGTCAATTATGGGGGCGCTAGCGGCCAAGAAATTTGGCAATTGGCTTTGGACATTATTGAGGATGTGAAAGTCAAATTCGGAGTTGAACTGCAGCCTGAGGTCAATCAAATCCGAACGTCTTAAACAGAGCAAGCCCGGCTGCTTCAATTGATGTGTTCAACTGAAACAACCGGACTTACTTGATGAATTCTGATCCGCTTAACTATCAGAAAACAGGGCAAGGCAAGTAGCGCGGTGACTTTGATCGACCTCTCTGTTGCGTTTGCCAGTTGTAACTCAATACAATTTCATGGCTTCCACCTGTGGTGGCCAAGCCCAATGTGCTCAAGGTCATGTCGTAGCTGTAACCAACCTTCCAATTTTCTTGACCATAGCCGAGGATCACGCTGACGGCGTCCACATCTGCTCCACCTTCAATGGTGTGTCCGAATGGTAGTCCTTGGTACCACAATCCGAAGCTCAGAGGCTTCGTGTCGTAATACACGCCCAAATCCATTTGATCAAACGGTCCTTGCGCCATGTAATTGAAAGCGAAGACCAAATCTCCGTGGTTTTTATTGTGCAAGTAATCAATCAACGGCATGCGGAAACCACCATGAACAGATGCCTTGACATCCATTGGATCGATGAATACAGGATTCAAACTTTCGTTCGGATTGTTCAAGTGATCAAACGAAAAACCCAACCAAGTGTACTGCCCTGTTAAGAGCATGCCAGCAGCGAAATCAAAATAGTGCTGTGCTACGCTTGGACGATCTTCGATGCTCGAAACTTGTGGTCCACGGATCAGTTGGTCTCCGAAGGTTAATTCTTGCATCTGAATGGAGCGCGAAGCCAATCCAGCTTGCAAAGCGGGACGGAGCCTCCATCCATTTCCAAGCGGAATTTCGTAGGCGAATTGACCCGCAATGCGCGTCGTACTTAACCCACCTGCTCCCGCTTCCTCGTTGCTGAACAAGATCCCAAAGCCACTGTTCAAGTTGCGGTTGTACCAGTCATGTGCAACGTGCATAGCGACGTAAGATCCAGGCATAGAGGCCCATTGATTTCTGTATACGCTCGAAATACGGGCGTTGTCAGAAGAACCAGCAAACGCCGGGTTTACAATCGTCGGAATGGCATTGGATTGCGTGAATCGCAAATCCTGGGCCAAAGCGTGATTCGCACACAATGTGAAGGTCAAAAGACCAATAATATTGAACACTTTCATAGCGCGAGGGAATATCAATTGAAAAGTCATGGTTCGATTTTTTTTACTGAACGATCAGGGTTACATCACCTGCTTTTGTTACGCGGTGACCATTGCTAAACTGGGCTGTGGCTTTCCAAGCATAAACGTCTTGTCGGGCCAAAACCCCTTCGTAGTAACCGTCCCAACCAACATAGACATCGGTCGAGCGGAAGATTAATTCTCCCCATTTATTGAAAACGATAAGTTCATACTCAACAATTCCAGTGTGATGAGGGTGGAAAACGTCGTTGTCCAACGCTGCCGGATCATATCCACCGCCATTTCCACCACCGTTGATCGGTGTGAATGCGGTCGGGAATTCCATGAACCCACCAGTCGTTGCCTCAACGGCATGTTCCAACGTATAAGATGTTGGGCAGTTGAACGCATTATTAGCGGTCAAGGTTACGTCGTAGATGCCGGGCTCCGTGTAGAAGTGAATCGGATCTGAAACGGTGCTCACCTGGCCATCACCAAAGTTCCACAAGAACTCAATGGATTCGTCATCAGAAAGGTTCACAAACTCAACGGGCTGGTCGGGGATGATGACTTCAGTTGGGCTGTTGACAAAGGCAGCTGTTGCCGATGGGAAAACCTCAACCGCACCGTAGTGGATCACTTGTTCTTCTTGTCCTTCGAAACCAATAACGGTCAGGGATACATTGTATGTCCCTGGACGTGTAAACACGTGAACGGGAGATTCTTCAGAAGTCATGTGGTCATCGTCAAAGTTCCAAACGTATCCAGCACCGTGGTTGGAGTTGTTTTCAAACTCAACCATCAAAGGAGCACAGCCGGTTCCTCCCCCCACAAAACTGGCCACGGGGTTTGGAGATAAGATGTTAATTTGCTCTGTGTGTGCATCGGCGCAAATGCCGTTGTCCACGAGGAGTGTGATGTTGTAGGTTCCCCATGAGTCAAATGTGTGGAAGATCGGTTGATCGGCCACCACCTCATCACCATCTCCAAAGCTCCAGTATTGCACAGCACTTGATGAGGCCATGCTGTTGTTGTTGATGCCAACAGTGGTGTTGGGATAGGTCTGAACGGCAGGTGTTACACTGAATTCAGCCTGTGGCATTGGATAAACGTCAACACCAACTGTAACCGTATCAGTGCAACCATATGCGCTCAAAGCAACCAACTCCACTTGGAAGGTTTGATCTTCATTCGTAGTGTTCACAAACACGTGCGAAGGATTGGCTTCATTGGACAGAGCCGAGCCGTCGTTGAAGTTCCAGATAAACGATGCCGCACCTTCGGATTGATTGATCAATTGACCATCTACCGGAGAGCATCCTTGGAGAACCATATCAAATTCTGCGTTTAAGTATGGCGCTACGTCAAAAGTAACGCTGGCTGAAGCTTCACAGTTGTGGTCATTCATTACGTTTAACAAAGTGGTGTATGTGATCAACTCCTCTGTTGGGTTGAAGAAAGTCTTCGTGTGCAGTGAGTCGCTGATAGCGCCAAACTCACCATTTCCATAGTTCCATGAGGTGGCAGTATGTCCGGTGCTGCTGTTGGCAAAAGTGGCGTCAACAGGGTAGCATCCTTCCAGATTCTCCAATGCAATGTCAGCCACAGGCCGGCCGAAGACAATTACCTGTGCCGAAGTGCTATCGGCACAACCTGCTTCATTGGTCGCAAGGAGCGAGACCTCGAATGTTGTGTCTGTCACAGATTCAGTGCTGAATACATGTGTAGGGCTGTTTTCGATTGATGTTGAACCATCACCAAATGACCAAGCGAAAGCACCCGTGGCATTCACAGAATTGTTTGTGAAACCAGCTTCCAAAGGCGTGCAAGCCGCTTCTGGGAATGCAAAGTCTGCAGTCACTGCTGGGTGAATGATGTGAGCCAAACCAGACGCAGCAGTGCAACCAAAATTGGTGAAAACTGTGTGTGTCATTTCAATGATCAAATCTTCAGCGCTGTCATTGATAACATTCATGATGATGCTGTCCGATGGGTTGATCATCTCAGAGCCATTGCTAAACGTTAGGGCACTGCTGTCTGCGAATTGAGCACCATTGAAGATCATCCACGCTTCATCAGAGCAAGATGCAGAAGATGAGGTTGAGAGACTCAAAACGGGAACAGGGTGAACTGTAACCAAGATGTTCGTTGAATCCTGGCAGCCAAAATCAGAAGTGACTTCCAATCCAATGATGTGTTCTGCATTCGCACCGGAAGCACCTTCCAGAGTGGCGCTCAATGCATCACCGGTGAATGTTTCTCCGTTCAAGTTCCAAATTGCATTGGCTACTTCGGTTGTCTCCAAAGCAAAGGCTGCATTGAAAGGAGCGCATCCTTCTGTTGCTCCGACCCATGCCGCTGCAACGCTTGGGAATACAGTAATGACTTCTTCGTGCACATCGCTGCAACCCAAATCGTGCATCGCTGTGAGGACAACTGTGTAATCGATGACAGATTCTGTTCCTGCAAACGTGTGCAGGATTTGATCAAAGCCTTCATTTGATTCACTTGTTTCATTGCCAAAGTCCACTGTGTAGCTATCCGCACGCTCACTCATGTTGATGAGTGAAGCTTCAAACGGAGCACATCCTTCTGAATCTACTGTTGAAAAAGCTGCAAGAGGCTGCGGCTTCACGTTCACGTTTGCACTTGCATTGCCAGTGCATCCGAAAGCATTGGCACCTTGGAATTCAATGGAGAATTCGGAGAGGTCCATGCCGGTATTGTTCCAGCTATGGGTAGGAGTGCTCTCATTGGAGAATGTTCCGTCGCCAAAAGACCAGTAGCCACCGCTGGTAGCGTCCATGTCAGGGAGGGTCAAAACCAAAGGAGAACAAGCTTCTGTTTCTGCCAAGGCCAAGGTGAATTCCGGTGCAGGCAAAACTTCAATGTCCATTGTGCGCTCGTCAGTGCAACCTAAGTCGTCAATGGCCAATAGGGTTACACTAAAGGTGGTAGCGTCATCACCGATTGCGTTGAATTCGTGATCCACCGCTGGCGACATATTGAACTCACCAGGAAGAAGAATCTCACCGAAATTCCAGATATAAGCGTCGCCGTTTGTGCTGCTGTTTGCAAAGGTGGTCATGAGGGGTTCACATCCGCCTGTTTCTGATGCCGTGAACGCCGCCACAGGTTGTGGTTTGATGAACACTTCAGCAGAAGCAATACCAGCACAACCATTTTCCGTTTGAGCGGAGAAGGTTACCGTTGCAGCCATCAAGTCACCGGTGTTGTTTTCCCACGTGTGTGAGGGAGCAGCTTCGTTGGAAGTGGTTCCGTCACCGAAGTTCCAGGTGATGTTTTGTGCATTTGCAAACGCAGGCATATCCACAC
>CAJQMI010000043.1 GCA_905479395.1 uncultured Flavobacteriales bacterium | reverse complement strand
GGGAGGGTATCAGACCGTCGCGGTGCGAACGGTTGCCAATCTCAATGGCAAGTACTTTCAAATTGTCAATGGGAGAGGGGATAATACCTTTTTTAAAAATGGATTTTCCATTCATGAAATTGATTTGGTGAACGGTGAAATCATACCTGGATTTGACAGGAATTTGCACATTCAGGAGCATCCATTGAAAGCGATGTCCGTGCATGCGCATCCCACTAACCCAGAAAACCTGATCGTAGCAGGATTTTTAGAAGTCAATCTCAATGCGTTGGACATCGATCCAAATGAATTGCCGGCTTACGGGATTTTACCTGGCGACCGACCTCCTTTTCTCATGGAAATTAACCCTTCCATCTCACAGCCGGGCGTGAGTTGCATTGAGTGGCACCATGTGTATGATGTTCCATCTACCGGGTTTGGCTCGAGCATGGCATTCAATCATTATGATGTCTTTAGCAATGCTGGTGATCAGCCTCATATATTTCATCCTGAGATGCTCATTGCCAACGAAGCAGAGGAATATAAATTGATTGGATACCGCGATCGGCACATGGCTTTCAATGAATTTGATCTGGAGTTTGTGCGAACGGATTCATTCGGTACCACCGAATGTGCTACGTATCAAGCCAACATCATCGAACTGGAACGAAATACCGACATTCAACATGAGGTGACGGCAAGTTTCAAGGATTATGAGTTGATTTCATTTGTGCCTGACGTGTATGATCCGCTGGTGGAAATTCTCCCATGTGATGTGTGTTTTCCTGAAGTGATAGTCGAAGTCATTGACGTCACTTGTGATAGCATTTTGCTCGAAGTTCAGCCCATCGATCTGGATGCAAATGCAACGTGTTTTGACATTGTTTGGAGCGACGGTACCACGTCTTCAGGTTCAGGCAATTCCAACATCACAAGGGCTTGGCCGGGAGGAGTTTCGACTTTGACCTTTTCATTGACTCCATATTGTTGTGACTTAATTGCGATCACAGGTATGCCGCATGTCATTGAGTTTGAATTGCCCGAAGGATGTGACTGTCCGTCTTGCTCACCTTGGTTGCGTGCTTGTCAATCTGACTTTGATGAACCGCTCGTCTCTTATCCTAGTTCTGCGCCACCCTTTGAATTGGATTTCATTTCCATTTTTGACTGTGCTTCGGGATGCGCTTCAGCTCCTTATACGCTTCAAGCGAGCCTCGGAAATTTCTTCTTGCCATTTGGTTCGGGATGTTTGGATGATGTATCGGGAGTGTGGTTGCTCAATGGTTCAGAAGTCGGAAGCTTTCCATGCGGGGGATATGCTCCTTTGGAGATAGAAGTCGAAACAGCAGGAAGTCATGTTTTGTCGGTTGTATTGACCAACTGCACGGATCCGTTGTGTTCAAATACCCTTACGAAAGATGTGGATTTGGGGAATTGCATTCCACCTGCCCATCCCCGATTCGAAATGTTTGATGGGGCCATTCTGCCTTGTTCAGTGCCGCAATGTGCCAAGTCAATTACACCACTTCAAAGCACGTGTTCCACGATGGATTCGGAATGGATCATCGATGGTTCATACGCCGGTCCGGGTGATATGAGTTTGTCTCAATGTTTTGATTGGGGTCATCACGAGGTTGAATTGCGCTATACATGTCCTGAAAGTGGAGAGACCACATTCTCGGTGCAAGACTTTTATTGCGGTCCGACGTTGGAATATGTCCCTGAATTGGTTGAGCTATCCTCTGTGTGGGTGCCGAACTATTTTCACATTGAAGCTACAGTCGATGAGGATTGTAATTTGACCGTTCACGGTCCAAGCCCCGACAGTCCACTTTCCACCTTTGACCCCTATGAATCCATTGATTCTGGAATGCAAATGGATGCTACGGAAAGTGAAAATGTCCCATGGGACGAGGGATTCGATTGGACGATTCAAGTCAAATCGATTGATGGAGAAGTGATGCATACGTCCGTGCATGCCGAAGACGGAGCGACTTCAGTAGCGGATGGAATGGTTCGCCAATCTCCCGATGCTGTGGCAATTGGGGAAGTCTGCTTTGCGTTGACAGGCCCTGAATGGCTGGTGAATGCGAATGGCGGTTCTTTCAGTTATTGTGTCGAAGTCCTTGATTGCCCACTGCCCGATTTCTGTCCGAGTGACGTCGATGGCAATGGGGCCGTCAACGTGGTCGATGTGCTGCTGATATTGGCAGCGTTTGGTTCGGAATGCGAGTAGGCCGCACTCGTGTCTTTTTGTAAAAAGCCTCTCCGCAATTCGCGGAGAGGCTTTTTTGTGAGACAGGAATTGGAGAATTCTTGTGAGTCGAGCTTTTGCCTAAACCGTCATGCTCCCAATGGCTGACTTTGCATCATTTTTCAATCTTCCAATTTACTTTTGCGCGACAAATGCGCCAGATTCCAAACATTTAAAATGAGCACCACCAGAGTCATGAGTACAGTTGCCACGTGGAGCGCCGACCACAGGCCTTCGTTTCCAGCGTCTTTTGCGTTGTTTATGACTGGGGTAAGCAGGAAGCATCCAACCATAAAGGCCAGCGTAATTGCTGCGACATAAGTCGGTAATCTAACTTCTCGCTGCTGAAAGAGGCCAACGATTGAAATGAAGGCTAAAGTGCCAATGATCACAAAAAACTTTGGCCATATGTACCTCAAAAAGACACTCGCTTCATTCACGCTGACCAGCTCATTGATAGCGGGAGCGATCAACGCAGACTGAAAAACAATAATTCCCACAATCATCGAGGACATAATGAACGGCGTGCGCTTTTTCATTTGATTTCGGTTTTGAAAATCAGCCTAATGAACGTGTCTTAGACTGCGAAGCTGTTTGAGAAACTCTGGAATAATAGCCCAAAGATCCGTTGCAATCATTCCGCTGCCTCGGCTTTCTTGGAATTGGATAAGGATTTTTCAGTCAGGTGCAGCTCATTCACTACCATCTCGATCCATTTCTTGCATCGCTCATCCGTCAATTCGTATTGATTGTCTTCATCGAGAGCGAGACCATAAAAGTCTCCTTCTGAATTCAATGCTTTGGAGGCTGTATAATCATACCCTTCGGTGGGCCAAGGAGCAATCATTTTCGCACCATTTTGAATCAAAACTTCCGCTAAAATTCCGACTCCATCAATGAACCACTCGTCATATCCCCATTGATCTCCTAATCCAAAAATGGCAATGGTCTTACCGGTAAAGTCGACGCCTTTGAGCTCTTCTAAATACGCCTGCCAGTCGCTTTGGAGTTCTCCATAGTACCACGTCGGTACTCCTACGATGAAAACCTCGTTTTCGGTCCAATCCTCTGGCTTCAGCTCACTAACGACCTTGTCACGTATTGAAACGCCGTGTTCTTCGAAGAGTGGCAGCATAACTTCTTGCACTACACGATGTGTTTTGTTCGTGTCCGAGCCATAAAAGAGTTGAATCATCTTACAAATTTTCGTCTTTTTTTTCGATTTAGAAATACTACAGAAGTGGTATTTTTCATCTTACTCAAATTTGAATCGGAAGACATTCAGTTGGGTGACATAAAACAAAAAAGCCTGTAAATCAATGACTTACAAGCTTCTTTGTGACCCCGGGAGGGTTCGAACCTCCAACCATCAGAGCCGAAATCTGATATTCTATCCAGTTGAACTACGGGGCCAATCGGACAGCGAAATTAGGGTGAACTGCTGAATCGCAGCAACTTTTTTTGAGCAATCTTTTGCAGAGTGGTTACAGCCCAAAGAAATTCACAAATTGATGACGAAAAATTGACACAGATTGGCCTCGATTATTTCCTAACGCATACTTATTTTGAGTTTTATTAAACTATTTATTTTTCATAGATGAAAAAGTTATTTTCCATTTTAGCTGCGACTGCAATGTTTGTGGCAACAAGTTCAATCGTTCAAGCTCAAGATGATGGTGCGAAAGAGTTTGCGGAATATTCTGCGGGTGTGGCCATAAGCCCATTTGGCCCAAGCTTAAATCTCACCTACAACATTGATGCTAAGAATTCAATCAGCGTAGGATTTGGTGGGGCACCAGAAGGGGATGTTCCTGATGGCCTTTTACCTAATTTTGATCCACTTCTTCTCAGTGAAGTATCTGTTGCTGGATCTTCCTCATGGCTCGGTGTTTTTTGGAGGCACAGACCGTTTGAAGACCAAAACCTAGGCTTCAACTTAGGTATGGCGTCCGGACAGATTGAGAACAATGTCACAGCCGATGGTTTTCATGAGGGCGAAACCGTCTCATTCAGTGTGAACTATGCTGAGAATCCTGTGATGTATTTCGGTGTGAGTTATGGCTCAAAGCCGGTTAAAGGCTTCCAAGTTGGTCTAGATTTGGGCGTTTTGTCCACAGGTGGAGCTCACATCCAATATACGGGTGAGTCTGAAGAGCTTGAAGTTCACGGGGATGACATAGCGGACCAAATTGCAGAAATCAATGACAAGCTTGCTTGGACGATGCTCCCAAACTTGCAACTTTCTGTAAGCTACGGCTTCTAAGAAGCACAAAACACGAATTCGAGATCCCTCTCATGCCTCTGGCGTGAGGGGGATTTTTTTTAGCCTCTTTGATTCTGGCTTTTGAATCGCTTGATGCCCTCTGTGCGGATGGATCCGTGCTTCGTCCCTCTGCCTTTCACCCGTTTGCGCCACATGTGGAATGAGCTGCGCTTCATGTGCTTGCGCATGACG
Organism: uncultured Flavobacteriales bacterium; assembly: GCA_905479395.1. Taxonomy (GTDB): domain Bacteria; phylum Bacteroidota; class Bacteroidia; order Flavobacteriales_D; family Sanyastnellaceae; genus UA16. The sequence continues at coordinate 5,017 of CAJQMI010000043.1, read as the reverse complement.
GCGCGCACTTGATTTTCCTTGATGCCATACTGCATCTCAATGGCTTCAAAGGGCGTCCGATCTTCCCATGCCATTTCAACAATGCGGTCCACTGTTTCTGCATCCAAATTTTTTGGCGCTTCGTTTTTCAGGTCTTTGGGAATGAAAGGGAGCATAAAGCTCAAACAGCTCGGCGCTGGCGATGTTTTGAGCCAACAGGATTTACCTGTATTTACCTGTTGCGCAAGACAGCTGCCGTGAGCCAGATGAGTCCCGCGATCAAAAGGCAAAAGCCAACGTTTGATAGCAACACAGCCCCCATCAAGTGATTGAGCTTGAACGCAATCCCTGTGATGAGCAAAGCTGCACCGAACAACGATAGAGAAAGGGGTAGGCGATGTTTCATTCTTGGTGGATTTTGCACGGGTTGTTTTGCACGGTTTACTTAGCCCGGGAACTGCTCTCTCCAGCCAAAATACGTCGGCTGTAGCCAAATCGCAATTGGTACATTTTCGTGTTGAATTCTTGAGCAATGGCTCCATTCCTTGACTGTCGGAAATACGTAAAGTCAAAGCGGCTGTTTTCGTTGATGGCCAAGAACGCTCCAACATGCAAATCCCATCCTTCAGCAGCGTCCCATTTTGTTTCTGCCATCAGCGACCAGCCTTGTCGACCTGCGGTGCACATCGCGGCAGCAGAAAACCGCAAGCGCCCTTGATAAAGCATCAGGTTGCTGCGCGCACTCCAGCGTTCAAAAGAATTCCAGTCGGCGCATACCCTGAGATCAAGGGGGACTTCTTCGCCCAATGACAGCCCTTGCTCAGCGGTTGTTTCAAATTCAGCATTGACGCTGATTCCCAGGTTTTTTTTGCGCGGCAACGCGTTCCATTTTAGTCCTACGCGGGCTTCTTGGGGCGTTCCAAGGCTCTGTCCCCATTGCGCTCCTGCTCGAAGTTCGATGCGTTCTTTCCACCCGTAGCGAATCAATCCAATGGGCACGGCATAACTGTAATCAGGCACTTGTGCATCATCGACGGTCTGCCATTGCGCATAGCCACCTGCCTCAATTTGGGTTCCGCCAAGCGGAATCACACCGCTTGAAATGCTTTCCATGGGGCGATCGGCAAAGTCGTTGGCGCCATCAAAATCAAATTGTGCAAGCACTCGGGTGGATCCAAGGCATAGCAGCAGCAGCAGTTGTATTGAGGTAAAGCGCACCACCTATTCCCCCGTCAATTCCAATTCACAGCTGGTGTAGAGACCAAAGCAGCCAAATCCCGTGCTCATGTTGCTGAAGGCCAATAACGGTTCTGTGAAAAGTGGTCCACCCGACGGATTGTTGATCAATTCGAGCGTTCGGTAATATTCTGCTAACTCATTGCTCAGCGCAGCCAATTCGAGTTTTGCAGGTCTTGCTAGCAAGGAATCTAAGTTTGAACCGGACAAATACTGATCCACTTCGAAGCCCAAGGCGTTGAGGGAATTTGCATCGCTGATGTCTTCAATCATCCATCCGCCAGCCAAGCGGTTGTAAGTCATTCGGGTATCGTCTTCAATCTCGGGTGAGATCTGAGTGTTGTTTTCCCAGAATTCTTCCTCTTCATCCCATTCATCCGTTTGTTGAGCTTTGAGAACGAAAAAGTCCCGGTCACCTGGCCGATCTGGCAAGTCCAATTCCATTGTCCAATTGCGATAAACGACATATTTAAATTCTTCTCCTTCATTGTATTCATCTATTTCAACATTGTTCAATGTTGTCGCAATGGCATAGGGGTATTCGCCCAAGGAGTCGATTTGAGGCGGTGTCAGCTGCACGGCCGTTGCCGTCTCAAAGTTTTCTTCTTCGCATCGCAAAGTCCACAAGCCAGGCTCAAGATTCACGCTGGTGATCACGTGGCCTACGCCGCCGACCCAGTCGGACTGTCCGCCCCATGTGAGGCTGGTTCCATTTTCATGGCTCAGGGTGAAAAGGGCATTTTTGAGACGCTTGCTGCCTGTGGTGTCAAGAATTCCTGCAGAGGTTCGAGCACGGGCAACGAGGGTGTCGGTCGTGGGGCGACTGATCAAGGTTACGGCCAATTGGGGGGTGTGCGCTGGAAATTCGATTTCGCGCACAACACCGTTTCCGAGGCGTTCGCAACCGCTGAGGAGCAGCACGAAACAGGCAAGAGGCAGGGCAAGATACAAGGCAATGGAAGGGGAGGTTTTCTGCTTCATTGGATCAAAATTCAGCACGCCAAGCGATGGATGGAATGATGGGAAATATGCCGTATTCTACAATGGATAATGAACCATCAATGTCCTCCTCCACAAGAGAGAAGAAAGGATTGAGGTTGTTGTAAATGTTGTAAACACTGAAAATCAACGAGCGAGAGAAGGCAGGCTTTTCCTTTGTGAAAGTCAATGAAACATCTGCTCGGTGATAGGGGCTGGTTCGGTAGGCATTTTTCTCACTGGGCACTTCAACGTTCAATCCAGTGAAGTCACCGGGCACCGTTGTGAAGCTGTTGGGCAAGAATGTTCGGAACGTGGCTTCCGGAAGTGTCAATGCTCTTCCTGTGCCATAAACCCAAGTCGCCGAGAAATCGATCCGATCGGAGAATCGGTGCATCAACACCACCGAAGCGTCGTGCCTGCGATCGTACGTGTAAGGGAACCAGTTGCCGCTGTTGATTTCATCAAATTGACGATTGGCCCAGCTCAATGTGTAACCCACCCAGCCTGTTGTTCGCCCGATTTTCTTTTGAAATAGCCATTCGAAGCCATAAGCGTTGCCTTGGCCTTGGGTGACTTGATCTTCCCAACGGCTATTGAATGTGTTGCTAAAACTGGCACCTTCTCTGTAGCTGATCAAACCGTCCATGGCCTTGTAATAACCTTCGATGCTCACTTCAATCTCGCCAAACGTTTTGGCCCATCCCGCGGCATACTGTGTGCTCAACTGTGGTGTGACTTCGTCCGTGGCGGGCACCCACAAGTCAGTAGGCAACGAGAGTCCCTCATTGGTGAGCAGGTGCACAAATTGTTGCATCTGGGCATACGAGAATTTCAATGCGCTTCCATCTCTGAGTTTCCAATTGAGCGCAGCACGGGGCTGCAGCGATGGGAAATATTTTCCGTTCACTTCCAGTGCAGTTGCATGCACACCGAAGTTGGCTTTTATGCGGTCTGAAAGTTGGACTTCGTCTTCGATGTATAAGAAACGCTCCACAGATTCCAGCTCGGACGATCCAAATGTTGTGTCGATGCCTGGGAAGTCTCCGGACTGCAGTTGCAGCGTGGTGGCTCCTGGGTTGAATTGGCGCAGGGTGATGTTGCCTCCATAGCGGAGATAATGCCTGTTGCTGATGGCGTTGCTAAAATCGATGCGAGCAGCGTAGTCGACAATTCCGGAACGATAAAGGCTGGCAAAGCTGGCCGACGTGGAGTCCGAAGTGTTTTCGGTTTCGCTGAATTGAATGCCGGTGTTGAAATTGTATTCACTTTGGGTAAGTGTGATGTTGGAAAAGAGCTTGGAGTTCCACTCGTGGTTCCATCGGGCTGCAAGCACTTGGTTCTTCCAATCCAATCCGAAATCAAAGGTCGATGTGCTCACCCCTTCTCTTTCCGTAGCAGCCAAACCAAAGTCGTCTTTGCCATTGAAAACACTCAGGTACACGCGGTCTTTTGATCCGATTTTCCAGTTGATCTTCCCATTCAGGTCGTAGAAAAAATACCGAGGATCGGTCTCAACCGAAGGGTCATTTGAATTGATGGAATTGATGACGGGATTGAGTAGCAAATCGAGGTAAGTCCGCCGTCCACTGAGCATGAAGGAGGCCTTATCCTTGACGATTGGCCCCTCTACAGTAAACTTCGAGGCGAGGATGGAAACGTTTGCGGTACCGTGATATTCCCGCATATTGCCGTCTTTCATGTTCACCTCCAAAACCGATGACAATCGTCCGCCATAACGCGCTGGAAAACCGCCTTTGGTGATGCTCATTTGCTTCACTGCGTCGGCATTGAAGACAGAGAAGAAACCGAACAAATGGCTCACGCTGTAAAGCGGTACACCGTCCAATACGATGAGGTTTTGGTCTGGGCTTCCGCCTCGTACATAAAGGCCGGAAGTGCCTTCTCCACCAGATTGCACGCCGGGCATCAATTGCAAGCTTTTGAGCAAATCGACCTCTCCGCCAATTGCTGGCAATCTGCGCACCTGATCCATGGGGATTTCCATTTTGGACATCTGCACTTGGTCTTCAATGCGGTCAAAACTTGCACCTGTCACGACAGCCTCTTGGATCGCTACGCCGGAAGCCAATTCCACGTCCATCTTGAGGTCTTCCTTGAGTTCGAGTTCAAACGATTGTGCTTGAAAACCGATGAACGAAACCGTCACCTGTTGTTTGCCGAAGGGCAGTTGCAGGGAGTAATAGCCGTAGGTGTTTGAACTCACACCGGCATCGATGCTGGAGCACCATACTGTGGCGCCGATGAGCGCTTCTCCGCTGGCCGCATCAAGGACGTAACCGCTCACTTGGTGGCCTTTGTTTGTTTCTTGGCCCGAGGCCTCAATGGCGATGCCGCATTGCAACAAGGCCATCAAGTAAACCAGTAAAATTCGATGCATGGAGGTGGGTTCAGTGGGACAAAGAACGGAAGTTCTATATGATTCTTGCAGAGGCCGTTGTTAAATGTCGCTTGGCACCATGAATCTGTCAAAATGCATTTTACCTTGCGGTATGACCTATTTGAAATTGAACCGGTATTTGACCGCTGCCTTGTGCTACCTGTTTTTCTCGTCTGCGTCGGCACAGAGCTGGACCTCGGTCGCTCCATTGCCTGATGGATTTGTCTCCAATCACAGTTTTGGGTTTTCGCTGAATTCCATGGGTTACCTCGTCGGGGGTGAGTCCACATCAGGCTACAGCAATGCCTTTTATCAGTACAATCCTGCCGATGATGCGTGGACAGCGCTTCCAGATTTTCCGGGTGAGCCACGGGGATACACCATCGGGGACACATGGGATGGCCAAGCTTGGTTTGGCTTTGG
>CAJQMI010000042.1 GCA_905479395.1 uncultured Flavobacteriales bacterium | reverse complement strand
TTTCAAAAGCGCTGATCAGTTTGGCCCGGGTGTTGCGCGGCAGGATAACCTCGTCGACGTAGCCCCGGGCTGCTGCGTTGTATGGATGTGCAAATAACTCCGCATATTCCCTCTCTTTTTCTTCCCACACCGACTGAGGGTCGCCTGCATTGGCTATTTCGCGTTTGAAAATAATCTCTGCTGCCCCCTTGGCTCCCATCACAGCGATCTCAGCCGTTGGCCAAGCGTACACCAAATCTGCACCGATGTGTTGGCTGTTCATCACATCATATGCTCCTCCATATGCCTTCCGCGTGATAACCGTAACACGCGGCACCGTCGCTTCGCTGAATGCATACAATAACTTGGCGCCATTGGTGATGATACCATTCCACTCCTGGTCCGTCCCTGGCAAGAATCCCGGAACATCTTCAAAGACCAACAAAGGCACATTGAAAGCATCACAGGTTCGCACAAACCGCGCAGCCTTGGTGGAGGCCTTGATGTCAAGAACACCCGCAAGAAAAGCTGGTTGATTGGCCACAATTCCAATGCTACGACCCGCCAAACGAGCAAATCCGCAAACCATGTTTTCAGCGTAATCTTTCTGCACTTCCGTAAATGAGTCTGCATCGCACACCTCTTGAATGCCATCCCTGATATCGTAAGGTTGCAAGGCACTCTCTGGCACCAACTCATCCAGCGCTGGTCGTTCCTCATTGCCCGATTCATAACTCAATGCAGCGGGCTCGTCCTCGCAGTTTTGAGGCAAATAGCCAAGCACGGTCTTCAAGTGTTGGATGACCGCAGCTTCGTTCGGTGCTGTAAAATGGGTGACGCCCGATTTCATGGCATGCGTCTTTGCCCCTCCCAAATCTTCGCTGCTAACCTCCTCATGAGTCACGGTCTTCACCACATTCGGTCCGGTCACAAACATGTAACTCGTTCCCTCAGCCATGAAGATGAAATCAGTCAACGCCGGCGAATAAACTGCACCTCCAGCACAAGGGCCTAAAATGGCACTCAGCTGAGGAATCACACCGCTCGCTCGAACGTTTCGGTAGAAAATGTCCGCGTAGCCCCCGAGCGATGAAACTCCTTCCTGAATACGAGCTCCACCGCTATCATTCAGGCCAATCAAAGGCGCGCCATTTTGCATCGCCAGGTCCATGATTCTGCAGATTTTCGCAGCGTGAGCTTCTGCCAAAGATCCGCCGAGCACCGTGAAGTCTTGTGAAAAAGCATACACCAAACGACCATTGACCCGTCCGAATCCGGTGATGACACCATCCCCGAGAAACTGTTGCTTGTCCAATCCAAAATTCGTTGATCGGTGTTTGACAAGCATCCCCAATTCTTCAAAACTTCCAGGATCCATAAGCAGGTCAATACGCTCACGAGCGGTCAATTTGCCCTTGGCGTGTTGGGCTGCTACGCGCTTCTCTCCTCCCCCTTCTTGGGCTTGTGCGCGCAAATCATTGAGGCGTTTTCTGTGTTGCTCCATGTTGCTAATTTAAGGCGCTTCCGATAGGACTCGTTTGAATCATGAGATAGAATCGAGCTTAAAAATCCATTGCCAATTCCATTCGAAAAGTAGCCGATTCCGGAAGTACCTTTGCACAGAAGAGCACTGGCTCAAAATTTCACGCGAAACATGCATAGAACGCACACATGCGGCGACCTGCGCGCCGAACATGCCGGACAGAAAGTCACCCTCAGTGGTTGGGTCCAGCGCACACGAGACTTGGGAGGTATGACCTTTGTCGACTTACGAGATCGTTACGGACTCACTCAGCTCGCATTAAACATGGACACCGACGAAGGCCTCTGCCTCAAAGCGCGGAAATTGGGTCGTGAATTTGTCGTCAAGGTGACTGGAGATGTAAAAATCCGAGAGTCCAAGAACGCTCAAATGGTAACAGGAGACATTGAAATCATTGTCACAGCTCTTGAAGTGCTCAACGCCAGCAAGACGCCGCCTTTTACGATTGAAGATGAAACGGATGGAGGAGACGATTTGCGCATGCAATACCGCTACCTGGATCTTCGACGCAATCCCGTTCAAGCCAACTTGATGCTTCGCCATCGTTTGAGCATTGAAACCCGAAAATACTTGGATGGCATTGAGTTCATCGAAGTGGAAACGCCTTACCTGATCAAATCAACACCGGAGGGAGCTCGCGATTTCGTGGTTCCTTCTCGTATGAATCCTGGGCAGTTTTATGCCTTGCCACAAAGCCCTCAAACCTTCAAGCAATTGCTGATGGTGAGTGGTTATGATCGCTACTATCAAATCGTGAAATGCTTCCGTGATGAAGACTTGCGGGCGGATCGCCAGCCAGAATTCACGCAAATTGACTGCGAAATGGCTTTCGTAGAGCAGGAAGATGTGCTCCAGACGTTCGAAAACATGGTCCGTCACTTGTTTCAAGTGGTCCTGAATTTCGACATCGAAACGTTCCCGCGTATGACGTACGATGAAGCCATGGAACGTTATGGAAGCGATAAACCAGATGTGCGATTTGGAATGGAATTCGTGGACTTCAATCCCGTGGCTCAGGGCAAAGGATTCGGTGTCTTCGATGATGCAGAAGCTGTTCTGGGGATCGTGGTTCCGGGAAGTGCAGGGTACACCCGAAAGCAACTAGATAAACTAACCGATTGGGTCAAACGTCCGCAAATTGGTGCAAAGGGCTTGGTCTACTGCAAGTGCAATGAAGACGGGACCTTCAAATCATCCGTAGACAAGTTCTTCGACAGCGAAGCGTTGGCCGCTTGGGCCAACCACTCCGGTGCTGATGCTGGCGACTTGATGTTGATGCTTTCTGGTGATCTCAACAAGGTCCGAAATCAGCTCAATGAGCTGCGCTTGCACATGGGTTCCGCACTGGGCTTGCGCGATCCCAAGAACTTCAAACCCCTCTGGGTCATTGATTTTCCGTTGTTGGAGTGGGACGAAGATTCACAGCGCTTCCATGCGATGCATCACCCCTTCACTTCGCCCAAACCAGAACACTTTGGTCTCATCGATACCGATCCCGGAGCCGTCCGCGCGAATGCTTATGACATGGTCATCAACGGAGTTGAAATCGGTGGCGGATCCATTCGGATCCACGACAAAGCGGTTCAAGCACGCATGTTTGACCTGCTCGGATTTACGCCTGAAGAAGCCGAAGCTCAATTTGGCTTCCTTATGAATGCTTTTCAATACGGGGCACCACCACATGGCGGACTCGCATTGGGATTTGATCGACTCTGCTCACTTTTTGGCGGCAGCGATTCCATCCGAGATTTCATTGCATTTCCGAAAAACAACTCTGGCCGAGATGTCATGATTGATGCTCCCAGCCCCATTCACGACGAACAATACAACGAACTTTTCCTCCAGTCTACGGCACCGGCCAAAGACGAGGAATAAACTCTCAAACGACTGACAACATGTATCCTCCCGAACTAGTAGCCCCGATGAAATCCGACTTGACAGAAGTTGGAATGAATGAACTGATTACCGCTGAAGACGTCGACAATGCGCTGAAGCAAGAAGGCACCACGCTCGTCGTGCTCAACAGCGTATGTGGCTGTGCCGCTGGATCCATGCGACCCGGTGTCAAACTCGCGTTGCAACATAGCAAGCTGCCCAATCACAAAACAACTGCTTTTGCAGGAGTGGACAAGGACGCTGTTGATCGCGCGCGAAAGTTCATGTTGCCCTATCCTCCGAGCTCACCGAGCATTGCGCTCTTCAAAGACGGCCGGCTCATGCACATGATTGAGCGGCATCACATCGAAGGACGCACTGCTGAAATGATCTCGGACAACTTGAAGTTGGCCTTCGACGAATACTGCTAAACCGAGAATGAAAGCCCTTCGCTTTCAACTCTCTCATCATGCAGATGCGTTAGCAGCTATGCTGCTGACCTGGACTTGGACAGCTCTTTTTTTTCCAACGGTCGTTTTTCAACCGAATCGCCTGCTGCTCGCTTCGAGCCGCGATTCGGTGAAAAACATTTACACCTTGGCGTGGCAATTGGCCCATGGAAAAACCCTCAGCTGGGAATTCAGCGGAATGGGTTGGCCGTTCACCGAACATGTGTTTTACACCGACGGTCATCCCCTATTGAGTTGGGTGCTAGGTGCGTTCGTTCCTGAGCTCATTCCGTCCGAATGGACCGCAGGGATCGTCCACATCGCCATCATTGCCTCTTGGGGCTTGACCGCGTCAATATTGGTGAAAATCCTAGCGATTTATGGGGTTCGTGGAAGGTGGGTCGTGATTTTTTGCAGCCTTTTGCCATTGTGCCACCCACAACTGCTTCGATGGACAGGACACTATGCCATGGCTTATTCCTATGCCATCCCCTTGGCTTGGTACATTCAATTGAAATGGATGGAAAAGACTCAGTGGAAATGGGCTTGGCTTCAATGCGTTCATTTGATCGTGTTGCTCTTGACTCATGCCTACCTCGGAGCAATTGCTGCTGCATTCGCGGGACTGATTGCAGGGTTTCATGTCCTTTTCAATTGGAAATCTACGATTCGACTGACCGTCCGATTGTTGCAAATAGCCACTGCAAGTGTGCTGCCGCTCATCGCCTACATCGCATTGCTGAAAACATCTGATAACCACCCATTTCGAACGGATCAACCCTACGGTTTTTGGGACAACATCTCCACTTGGAATGCAGCATTGCTGCCCAGCCACGGGGGATTTGGCATCGCTCGTAGAGAATTCGGATGGGGCCTAAATGCATGGGAAGGCTGGGGATTTTGGGGCGCTGGAACTTGGTTGGTGATTTTGGTTTTTATCGCTGAATATCTGCGCCGATCGAATCCAAGGCTTCGGACCATCAATTGGGCAATCGTTCTCGTAGCGTTCTCTTCCATCACATTGTATGCGATTGGTGCAGGTGAACCCTTTCTCACAGGAAAGAATCAATGGTTGGAGAAATGGCCTCTCTTCATGCAATTTCGTGCCATTGGGCGATTCGTTTGGCCTGCGGCATGGGTGATGCCTGTGCTTGCGGCATTGGGCTGTTTTCATCTCGCCACTGTGCCACGGCTCAAATGGCTGCCCTACATATTTGTGGGGATGTTTGCCTTGGATGCCTTCTGGATGCAACAAGAATGCAAGAAAGAGATGCAAACGCAGCAAAACTGTTTTGCATCCGTAGACACGGAACTTCAAGCCGTTGTCAACGCAGCGAAAAAATCGAAAGCCGTTGCCATCCATCCTGTCCCGTGGTTTCAAATGGGAAGCGAAAGTGTCGGTCGGGAAGGCAGCGTGCGTGCCCATCGACAAACATTGGCTGCTTCGTTTCACACAGGATTGCCCACCACCGCGGCGCATCTGACTCGAACGAGCATCAGTGAATCTCGCCTGCTTGCAGAATGGATGGCTCATCCAGGGCTTACCAAAAATCTACTGAACCAGTTTGAGCCCTCAGATTACGAGAAGGTGGTGGTGGTGTACGCTTGTGATGACGCGTCCACGTGGTCCGATGATGACCACCTGCTTTGGCAACGCGCAAACCTCACAGATGATGCCGCCATCAGGACATTGACAGTTGGTCAGTGGCTGAAAGAGAACGAGGCCTTGAACGTTTGGGTTCAAGCGAATAAAGGGGACTCCGATGTGGCAACGAACGGCTTGAACGAGGAGGAATGTCCTTTTGCCCTCGAAGGCTCCGGAGCAAAACGGGGCATTGGAAATGAGTACATCCTGATTGAAACGCTTACGCCTGATTCGACTTGGCTCGGAAAAACGATTGAAGCCAGTTGCTGGTTTTTTCACGATACCCCGCACGCAGGTCGCGATGCACTCCAGTTCGAGTGGGTCATGGAAGCGAAATGGCCCGATGATTCAGGTCAGTGGGTGAGGCAGACTCCTGTGGCGTCATCAGGGGATCATTCCAAAGGGTGGACCCGGGCAAGTTTGCGTTATCGCCTCGAAGAGCTTCCGACCGCACTGCACTGCTTTGCTGTGGGTTTTGGCGAATCCCCTGACACCGTTTGGGCCGACGCCTTTCGCGCACAATTCGTACCAGAAGAAAGCGTGGTTTACAAATCCAGCCCCTTCACGCAAGGCACGGAAGAAAACAGCCCTTAAATTTGTCTCCGTATGGCACGCATCCTCACCGGTATTCAAAGCACAGGCGCCCCTCACTTGGGCAATTTGTTGGGCGCAATTCGTCCCGCGATTGATCTGGCACACCAAGAAGACAATGAATCATTTCTGTTCATCGCAGACATGCACTCCTTGACCCAAATCAAGGGCGGATCTGAGCTGCGTGAAAACACCTACGCTGTCGCTGCTGCCTGGATGGCTTTTGGCTTGGACACAAGCCGCACCGCATTCTACCGCCAAAGTGATGTGGCCGAAGTCACGGAATTGGCTTGGTATCTGAATTGTTTCTTTCCCTACCAAAGGCTGACGCTTGCGCACAGTTTCAAGGATAAATCAGACCGATTAGAAGACGTCAACAGCGGGCTGTTTTCATACCCCATGCTCATGGCTGCTGATATTTTACTCTACGACGCGGACTATGTGCCCGTTGGAAAGGATCAGCTCCAACACCTCGAAATGACCCGAGACGTTGCCAGTCGATTCAATCACAAAATGGGAGAAACCTTTGTGGTGCCGAAAGAATTGGTGCAGCAAGAAACGCAATTGATTCCAGGTGTTGATGGAGAAAAAATGTCCAAATCAAAAGGGAATACACTCAATATTTTTGATGCGCCGAACGCCTTGAAAAAGCACATCAACAAAAATATTGTTACGGACGCCACACCCCTTGAGGATTCAAAAGATCCAAATGGATCTGTCGTTTGGGAATTGTACAAATTGGTCGCAAGTGAATCAGATGCGACAGACATGGCCGCAAAACTCCGCGCAGGAGGATACGGGTGGGGACACGCCAAAAAAGATTTGCTGGACGCTTTGGTGGATGGTTTCGCAAAAGAACGAGATGAATTCAATCGCTTGATGAATGATCGGGCCATGTTGGATGCAGAACTCTCCAAAGGCGCTGAACGTGCGCGCTCTGTTGCCCAACCCGTCCTTCAAAGGGTTCGCTCAAAGATTGGCTTTTAAAAGCCACTGCATTGGAGCATGCTCGCTAGTTGATCGAGAGCAAACCTCAGGTGCCTTCGTAAGCGAGCATTTCTGCTTATCGCGAAGCAGCCCGCACATCGACCAGCCCAGCGTGAAAATTCAACACAATTGCATCCACATCAATCCAAAATCGGAGCACCGTATTTGGTCTGATACTTTCGGTACAACTGGCGTTGTCGGTTGTCCAAGTCGATCGATCGGCCTTGAATAAACGCCTCCGTGAGGTAATTGGTTCTCATGTCGAGGGCATCACCTTCTGAAATGAAGAGTGTGGCGTCCTTGCCGGTTTCCAAACTTCCGCAAAAACCGTCAACACCCAAAATGCGGGCGGCGTTGAGTGTGATGCTTTGCACAGCTTGCTCATAGGTTAGCCCATAAGCACGGGCTGTTCCCGCGTAAAACGGCAAATTTCGCGTTCCCATGTGCTCCATATCGCCTGCATTTTGCAGGCAATACAAAACTCCTTCATCTTCCAACAACTTGGGCAAACGGTAAGGCATGTCCACATCGTCCTCTGCAAAGCGTGGCAGAGTGTGCAACCGCTTGAGCATCACCGGAACATTGTTCTCACGCAACAAGTCAGCCACCAAGGGTGCATCGTACCCCCCAACAATCACCAAGTTTTCAATGCCCATTTGACGTTTGAAATGAACGGCCTCTGTGATTTGACGAACATCTTGAGCATGCACAAACAAGCGGAAGGAACCGTCAAAAATCCCGCGCATCGCTTCCATTCGCAAGTCCCTTGGGGAGGTCGCCGGTCGGCGCTCAAGAGAAGCATACGCCTTGGCCTCTTGAAAAAAGTGTTGAATCTCCAAAAATTGCTGATCGTACGTTTTGCGCTTTCGAATGTCAATCGTCCCGTCCTTGCGATGACGATGATGGGTAGAAGGCCAATTCAAATGAATGCCGTCAACTGTTCGCAATGCAGCGTCTTCCCAATTCCACCCATCAAAATGCACGATGCAACTTGAGCCGCTGATGGTGCCGCCGCGCGGAGTAATTTGCCCCATAAGCACTCCGTTTGTTCGAACCGTCGGGGTGACTTCGCTATCCGTATTGAATGCAATCACCGAACGAACGTGTGGCTTGAATGTGCCCACCTCGGCATCGTCCCGGGTAGCGCGAACGGCACCAATCTCTTGCAATCCAAGCGTGGAATTGGATGCGATGAATCCCGGATAAATGTGTCGTCCTTTTGCCTCGATGACCTGATCATAACGCGCCCGATCCACCAATCGAGCGAATCCAACATAATCAAGCTTGCCGTCACTAAATCCAATCGCCGAATTTTCGAGCACGTCTCCCGTTCCAAGGTGCGCTATTCCATTCAAAATCAAAACAGATTCGCTTTGCACTGCTGCCGGTGTAGGCTGAGAAAAGCCTGCTTTCACAAATGTGATGCTGACCAAAAGGGTGAAAATCAGTTTCCTATTCATCGGTTCTCGTCTGTCAAGGTTTCACAATGATAGTGGGTCTTCAATTTTTCTGTTGGACCCCGGGGTGGCGCGCCAGAATTGCCGCCAGATGTTCCCCCAGCCTCCATGGCTTGTGTCAATCGAGCGCGCTCCGTGCGCATCCATTCTCTCTTTTCCACGTCCATTTCCAAATCAAAATATTTGACCCCGTCTACATACGTTTGTTCAGGGCGGGCATAAACACTCAAAGGGTGCTCATCCCATAAAACAATGTCAGCGTGCTTGCCCACCGCAATTGATCCGACCATGTGGTCGATGCGCAATAGCTTGGCCGGATTCAAGGTCACGAATTTCAAAGCTTCTTCTTCCGAAACGCCGCCGTACTTGACCGCTTTCGCAGCCTCTTGGTTCAAACGACGCGCCATTTCGGCATCATCAGAATTGAATGCTGTGACAATGCCCTGTCCATGCAATACCGCGCCATTGTACGGAATTGCATCTTTGACCTCATATTTATACGCCCACCAATCACTGAAACTGGACCCTCCTGCTCCGTGTTCTGCCATTTTATCGGCCACTTTGTAGCCTTCCAAAATATGGGTGAATGTATTGATCGTAAAGCCCATCGAATCCGCCACATGCATGAGCATGTTAATCTCATCTTGGCGGTAGCTGTGGCAGGTTACAAACCGCTCGCTTCGAAGGATTTGAGCCAATGTTTCAAGCTCTAAATCACGGCGTGGTGCTGCCGAAAGCAAATTGGAACGGCGCGCCCGCCTGCTCGCATTTCGCATCATTTTCTCGTGATCTTTCCAAGCTTGCTCGTATTCCCTAGCTCGGTAAAAGTGATCGTAATAAACCTGTTCAACACCCATTCGGGTCTGTGGAAAACGGGACCGATAATTATTCCCCCAGTTGCTTTGCTTGACGTTCTCCCCCAATGCAAACTTGATAAAAGACGGGGCCTCATCAAAGATCAATTCTTGCGGTGAAGCACCCCATCGAAATTTGATGATCGCACTCTGTCCACCAATAGGATTCGCCGATCCATGCAAGATTTGTGCGGTGGTCACTCCGCCCGCCAATTGCCGATAAATATTGACATCTTCGCTATTGACTGCGGTTTCGATGCTCACTTCTGCGCTGCTCGCCTGCGTACCTTCATTGATGCCACGAGTGGCCGCGATGTGCGTGTGCTCATCGATGATTCCGGGAGTGATGTGCTTCCCACGAGCATCAATCGTTTCATATTCAGGAACCTTGGTCCCAAACACGGCATTGGGATCAAGCCCCACACCAACCGCCAAAATTTCTCCATCGTGCAATATGAGATCAGCTCCTAGCATCACTCCGGACTCTTCACATGTCCAAATGGTGGCATTTTCAAACCAAACCGTTTTGGCCACAGGACGCTCCTCATTTCCGTATGCCGTGAATGGCCAAATGACCCTCCCAGCCATTGTGTCTTGGAGCATCTCCTCCGATGCAACAATCGAGTCTGAAGCAATGGTCGTTTCTTGGCGGATAGCACTCCAATCGAACCATGTTCCGTCGGCACGTTGCCCCGTTCCTTCCCAAATCCGGCTATCCATCCATGCGTTTCCCGTGGCGCGCCATCGGCCATCAAATCCCAAGGTGTCAAGCTGAAATCCCAAGGTAAGCGTGCGGCTATCTTGGTTCAACTTTACACCAAACTGCGCTGAGTCCAAGGTGAAATAGGCGCGTAACGCACCAACCTCTCCTTCTACCGAAAGCTCCAACACTTGGTCTTCCAGGGTTACATCATACTCTCCTCGCAGGTCCAATGCATTGCGATCGACATAGACGTTTTGCTTGCCCTGCACCCAGTGTTCCATCAATTGCGCTTCCGAGTGAAACACAGGGCCGTCGGTCACAAGCACATTGGCTTCCATGCCAGGCCGCAATGCACCGACTCGGTCTTCAGCTCGCATCATTTGTGCCGGCACCTCTGTCAAAGCAGCAAGCGCTGCATCTTCCGGCAAACCATGTCTGATGGCCACCTGCACGGCCTTGCGCAACTCCGTTGGTTGCTGCAATCCATCAGCTGTGATGGCAAACGAAATCCCTGCTTCATGCACACGTGCTGCATTTGACGGAGCCAGTTCCCAATGCTTTAGCTCATCCAATCCAATCAAACGGCTCAAATGCGGATCGCTCACATCAAACGGTTTCGGGTGGTTCATCGAAAGCACCAAGGTTGCTCCCGATGCTCGAACCTCATCCAAGCGCTGATAAACGTTATTTCCAGCCACCATGATAAACGGGTGTTCACGTTTGACAGCCAGGCTCATGTCTGCTGCTCTCAGTGCATCCTCCCATCCACCAGCTTCAAAAAATGCCGGCAAATCCCGCTGGGCATTGAACGCTTCCAAGGACAAATTCGACTCGAGGCGTTCATTCAGTCGTGTCGCATCCGCATACCACTCTGCATCAAAATGTGTCTGCTTCAACAAGGCTGTCGCTCCCATCAAAGAGCGCGGGTAATCCTGAGAAGATGTGCCCTTTCGAAAGCTAAAATGTGTTGATGCTTCAGGTACGAGAAGTGCCTTTCGCGGGTCTGCTGAAAGAGCAACCAAGGCCCCCGTTCCTCGCACAATGCCGTCTTGGACATGGGTTAACACGGCACCAAAACCTGCTTTGAGAAGTGCACTTCGTGATTTCTCGGATTCAGAGGGATCAAACACCATCGCAGCGTGGGTTTCCGGTCGAATCGCTTCATTCCAGCCAAAAGCACCTTTTTTATCGCTCAAATCCTGCGGGCCACGGCTCCAACCTTCTTGTTGTGCCTTGGGCATCGCGTAGGCACTGTGCACGTCTACAAACGATGCATACAAATGCATCCCGCTCATGTCATAGTGCACTGCGGGCTCTTGAACGTTGAGGGTTGAATAAGGCCCGACAGCTTCGATGCGACCTTGGTAAATGACCAGCGTCGCATCAATGATTGTTTCTGTCGCACTCACATGCACTGTAGCATGCTCCATCGCTGTTCGCACCAATTGCTTATTCACTGTGCCGTTTACGGGAAAGGTTTCTTGCCCTAGCAATTGGGTGGAGAGCGCAATCAGGAAAAAGATTCCCAATAATCCTGGCTTTACGATTCGCAAATAATTCAAAACATTCATGCTTTCTGACATCTGTAGAACCTGCAATTTAGGCGTTGAAGCCTACCTTTGACAAATGCCGATACCTACAAGTGTTTACGCCGAAATGACGCCCAATCCTGCCGTGATGAAATTCGTGGCAGACCGCCCGTTGATTGACGGTGAATACCAAGCTGAATTCCGATCCAAAATAGAGGCTTCTTGGTGCTCCCCTTTGGCCGAAGAACTGTTCAACTTTCCGTTTGTGAAAGGTGTTTTTATCAGTGGATGCTTTGTTTCAGTGAGCAAGGATGAATCCCTTGGTTGGGAAATGATCGTGCAACAATTGCGGGAGTACGTGCGAGAGTGGCTGATGGAAAACGAAAATGCTGTGGATACCACGGCTTTTTTAAGCGTGCAGGAAAAGCTGGAAACTCCTCAAGAGCCCGAACTGGATGCGGGTGTGGCCGAAGCGAATGCCTCTGTGAATTTCATTCCTGAAGCAGAGATGGTTCCTTCAGAACACGATGCCGAGATCAAGCGACTCTTGGATGAGTTTGTACGGCCTGCAGTGGAGCAAGATGGAGGGGCCATCGACTTCAAAGCATTCAAAGAAGGAAAGGTCTACGTTCACATGCGGGGAGCGTGCAGTGGGTGCCCATCAAGCATGCAAACATTGAAAGGCGGCATCGAACAACTCCTGACATCGAAACTCGACGCTGTCGAGGAAGTGGTCGCGCTTGGTGTTTGACCTATTTGGGCATGTCCTGTTTCAATGCGTGAATCTCAGCGCGCAACGAATCCAGTGTGCCCTGGATCCTTTCCATTCCTGAGAACGCAGGGGTTGGCCAATCAAACGCCAAATAACCCCTCGCCCGCCAAATCTCCACCACGTCTTCGGGTCTAACCGAAAATGGAGGATAATCGGGATTGTCTGAAATCAGCCAAAAGTCATTGTGGTTTGAATCCAACCGGTTTTCGATCCGCTTGAATACAACGCCATCATTGCGGGTAATGATGACATAGGGGCGCATTCCTCCAGCACGATGCCAGTCCTCTTCGTAGGTGCTCAAAATGTAGCTCCCGCTCTGAATCGGCAACATGCTCTCGCCTTCAATCTGGAACAGGCGATGTGTCAGTTGTGATGGGACTTCTGGCAATGGCAAGTCAAAGGTGGGCAAGCCTTGGACAAACTCAGGATCCCCGTACCCATCCAAGTAACCCGCGGCTGCTTTCACAGGAACCACAGCCACTCGCTCTTCCGAATCTGTCGCTCCAATGGGAACGGTCAAAATCCGCATGGATTTGCCCCGCTGACGCTCTTCGTCTGTATCAGAGCCCTTGAGCAATGCATCCACAGAAACACCAAAAAAATCCGAAATCGCAACCACATTGATTAACCTCGGCTCAGCGCGGCCTTCCTCATACGCACCCAAAGCAGCTCGCTTCAAGCCCAGTCGATCTGCAAGCTCTTGTTGTGTTAGAGACATTGCCTTTCTGAGAGCCTTCAGGCGTTTTGCAAAATGAGGTAGCGCGGTACTCGGCATAGGTAAATCCTTTGCTAACAAAAGTAGCAATGCAATTGGGAATCAAAAAAACTCATAAGAATGAAGTATATTGTTGATTGCAAATTGTGACTCAAATGCCAATAAAATCAACCCTTGTCAAAAAGTTTGCTGGAGCAATTCTAGGAATGTGCATTGGGCTCATTCCTGTAAAAGCTCAGCGTGTTTTTGGTCCAAAAGGATGGCATCAAGACGCAAATTGCGAAGTCCATGAAGGATGTGGCCATGGTCTAGAGGGTATCCCCTTGGATGCATTTACCCAAGTTCCTCCTCCTGATTTTTTCTCTCCTAACGCTGTGAGGGAGGCCAACATCATCGTGAATTACAACGCGTTTCCAGCAGAAGTTATCATGGCCTTTGATTATGCTGTTGACATCTGGTCTGTACTCCTCACCTCCAACGTGACCATCCGAATCGATGCAACATGGGAAGATCTCGAGAGCGGTGCGCTCGCTCAAGCAGGGCCAAATAATTTGCATCAAAATTTTGCGAACGCTCCTTTTTCAGACACATTTTACCCTGCTGCACTGGCCAATGCCATTGTCGATACAGACCTGAGTGAACAATCAGACATCACCTGCTCGTTCAACAGCACTTCCAATTGGTACTTCGGAACCGATGGTGAAACGCCGGCAGGTCAATATGATTTTGTCACTGCCGCACTTCATGAAATAGGACACGGACTGGGGTTCATTGGAAGTGCCTATTTCACCAATGGATTCGGGTTTCTTGGCACGGCGAATACACCCTATGCATACGACCAATTCACAGAAACGGCAGATTCCATCGCCTTATTGAATCTGCCAAATGGCTCTCAAACGCTCGGCGGAGCTCTCACGTCCAATGAGGTATACTGGAACGGCGCTGCTGGGATGGACGCTGTCGGCGGAGGAAGGCCGCGCCTTTACGCACCGACCAATTACCAGCCAGGATCCAGTTATTCGCACCTCAATGAATCCACTTATCCCGCTGGTTCGCCCAATAGCCTGATGACACCTGCCATCAATACTGCTGAATCGAATCACAATCCCGGACCTGCGATGTTGGGCATGTTCGAAGACATGGGATGGGTCATTGGAGGTTGCTTGATCACGGAAGTCGTCTTGGGCGAACAATCTGAGTGCAACAATGACACCTACACGCAAGAAATTATCGTGACATATCAAGCGGCACCAAACACAGGGCTGATCAGTGTCAATGGCACGCTGTATTCCCTTACGGAAAGCCCAAAAACAGTCGTCTTGAACGGATTGCCCGCCAATGGAATTCCGGTTGATCTGACCGTATTCTTCACCTCTGCCCCCGATTGTCAAGTGCTGATCTCCGATGCTTTTCTCGCCCCTCTAGCTTGCTATTGCGCAACCGATTTGAACGGTAGCGGCCTCACAGAAATACAAGACATTTTGTTGCTACTAGCGGACTTCGGGTGCACCTCCAATTGTGAAGCTGATGTCACGGGAGATGGAGCGAGCAGCGTGCAAGACGTGTTGGCCATGTTGGCCGCTTTTGGGGAAGTGTGCCCTTCCTGAAACCGCTGATTTTTTGTCTGTTCAGAAAAGCGTATCGAAATAAATTATGATTCATTGCGTTTTATTTTGGCTTTGCTCATTATTTTAGCAAAACCAAATGAACGCAAATACACCTGCAGCTTCCCGATCCATTTTGCATATGGATCTCGACACTTTTTTTGTGTCCGTCGAACGGCTCATGGATCGCCGGTTGAATGGCATGCCCATTCTTATTGGTGGCACAGGTGATCGTGGAGTAGTTGCCGCATGCAGCTATGAAACCCGAGCTTTTGGGGTGCATTCGGGAATGCCCATGCGCCAAGCACGTCTCATGTGTCCAGAAGCCTTGGTCATCCGAGGGAATTCAATCAATTACATGAAGCAGTCGGCAGCGGTGACGGAAATCATCAAAGAAGCTGTTCCGGTGTGCGAAAAATCCTCCATTGATGAATTCTATGCCGACCTCAGTGGCATGGATCGCTTTTTCGGCTGTTGGCAATTCGCTCGTGAACTCCGCGATCGAGTGATTCACGAAACCGGCTTGCCCATTTCATTTGGAATGAGCACCAGCAAAACTGTGAGCAAGGTGGCAACCGGTCAAGCAAAGCCTTTGGGAACCCTACAGGTGCAACACGGAACCGAACAGCCTTTTCTCGCACCTCTCTCCGTGCGGAAAATCCCCCAAGTAGGCACCCACACTTACAATACCCTTCGCAACTTAGGTGTCAAACGCATTCACACGGTTCAAGAAATGCCCATCGAATTGATGGAACAAGTACTGGGTCAAAATGGAACTTCCATTTGGCGCAAAGCGCACGGAATCGACCCCAGTCCCGTCATTGCCTTCAACGAGCGAAAATCCATCTCTACCGAACGCACCTTCGCAAAAGACACCACCGATGTCGAAAAACTGCGCGGTATTCTCGTAGCCATGACCGAAAACCTCGCCTATCAATTGCGCCGCGGACGAAAACTAACCGCATGTGTCGCCGTTAAAATTCGGTATGCCGACTTTGATACACGTTCCGTTCAAGCCCGCATTCCCTACAGCTCCTCCGATCATGTGCTTATTCCCAAGGTAAAAGCTCTGTTTGAGCAACTCTATAACCGACGCGTCCAAGTGCGGTTGATCGGTGTGCGGTACAGCCACCTCGTTGAAGGAGGTTGCCAGATGGATCTCTTTGACGATGTGGACGAACGCCAAGATCTCTACCGTGCGCTCGATCGCATTCGCAACCAATATGGAGACCGAAGCGTCGTCACCGCCGCAGGCCTCGAAGCTCGCACCATCGGACGCCCCAATCCCTTCAATGGTGAAGCTCCCTTACTCCTTGCAAACCGACATCAGTAAATTCAATCCATCATGTGTGGCCGCTACGTTACCATATCTTCTGTGAAATCCATTGAAAAACGCTTCCAAGTAGAGGCCGCTCCCGATGTGCCCAGTCGCTTGCAACCCAATGCCAATGTATCGCACGGCGAATATGCACCGGTCATCACAAGCGACGCTCCCGGCACATTGCAATTGCAGCAATTTGGGTTCACCCCTCGGTGGGCAAAAAAGCAGTTTTACATGATCAACGCACGGTCAGAAGGAGATCACAATTCCGACAATGACCCGCGATATACTGGCGCCATGGGTATTTTACAAAAACCCATGTTTCGGCAATCAATTCGGGATCGCAGGTGCCTCATTGTTGCCGACGCCATCATCGAAGGGCCAAGGCAGGAGAAGCTCACTAAGCCCTATCTCGTATACGCACGCAATGGACTCCGGCCGTTTGCGATGGCAGGAATTTGGGACGAGTGGACCAACCCTTCAACGGGTGAAATCACGCGATCATTTGCCATTCTCACCACAGTTTCCAATCGTTTGATGGAGCGCATTGGTCATCATCGATCACCCGTCATGCTGCATGAAGAAAATGAGCAGGATTGGATCAATCCTTCCACGCCCTTGCAAGATATCACGGCGCTACTGCGGCCATACCCCGAGCATTTACTGAATGCCTATCCCATCTCACCGGCCATCCGTGATCCCCGTGTCAACGGTTCTGATTTGCTTCAACCCATTGGACAACGTTTGCACCCCGAACACCATTACTCCATTCATCAGGATTTGGAACTGTTTGGCATGGGGGACTCCAAGGCCGCACGATCTTCTAATCCTCACCAGCATCCCGGAAGTCAAGGGGCGTTGTTCCATTGACCCCTTCGCCACATGCATCTGCATTGCCACTCTTGGTTCAGCCTGCGCTACGGGCTAATGCAACCGCGTGAATTGCTCGCGGAAGCACAACAAGCGGGCATAACAACGCTTGCCCTGACTGACATCAACAACACGTCTGCACATTGGGATTTTATAAAGCTTGCACCAGAATACGGCATTCGGCCCGTTGCCGGCGTTGACTTCCGCAACAAAGGAACCGATGATGGGCTGCCGCTATACATTGGATTAGCCCAGAGCCAAGAGGGATACGCGCGCCTTTGTACCCACCTGAATAATCATCTCAATGCGCACCAACCATTCTCGGTGTGTGCACCGGAAATTCCAGGTGTAACCTTCATCTGTCCATGGGAACGCTGGAAACTTCGCTTGGAAGAATCGACAAATACGCAACCAGAAGGAATGGAGTGGATTGGTGTACGACCCTGGGAACAGTCCGCTCTACGCCTGCTGGCCAATGATGCTGTTCTCAAACACCGCATACCGTGGAATCGCCTCATTGCGCTGCACACCTTCACTTTTCGACACAAACGAGATTGGAACTGCCATCGGATTCTCCGGGCAGTGGATCGCAACGAACTGCTGAGTAAACTTCCTAAAAACGCAACAGGAAACGCATACGATCGCGTGCTGAGTCCCTCAAATTTCCATCAAGCCTTCGCCGAATTTCCCGAATGGGTCAAGCGTTCTGAAATGCTTCTAAATGCATGCACCGTCCACCTTCCCAATCCTAAAAATGGTCGTTTCCACAACAACCAACACACGTATACCGAATCCGAAGGCAACGACGAAGAATTGATTCGTGTCCTCTGCGCAGAAGGACTCGCTTACCGTTATCCCGATCATGACGAAACGGTACTCGAACGTATGGAGATGGAACTGCGCGTCATTCGACAGCAAGGCTACCTTTCCTATTTTTTGATCAACTGGGACATCACCAGCTATGCCCGCAGCCGCGGTTATTTTTATGTTGGACGGGGAAGCGGCGCCAATAGCTTGGTCGCCTATCTGCTTCGAATCACCGATGTAGATCCGATTGAATTGGATTTGTACTTCGAGCGGTTCATCAACCTTTACCGAACCAACCCACCCGACTTTGATATAGACTTTTCCTGGACCGATCGCGACGACGTTACGGCATACATCTTCAAGCGATTTCCACATGTGGCTTTGGTTGGTGCCTACAGTACATTCCAATACCGCGCAGTGGTCCGCGAACTCGGAAAAGTGTTTGGGCTTCCCAAGCACGACATCGACCGCATCGCCGACGGCAACAT
Source organism: uncultured Flavobacteriales bacterium (assembly GCA_905479395.1). GTDB lineage: Bacteria > Bacteroidota > Bacteroidia > Flavobacteriales_D > Sanyastnellaceae > UA16. Next base: position 19,331 of record CAJQMI010000042.1, on the reverse strand, counting down.
CCATCCCAGCGGTACCGACGAAATGGAACAACTCGTAGTCCGATATGCGGGATACCTGCAAGACTTCCCAAACGCTCTTACCATCCACTCATGTGGCGTCTTGATTGCCGATCGTCCACTGAACCACTTTGGCGGAACCTTCATGCCGCCCAAAGGATTCCCCACCACACAATACGACATGGTGGTCGCAGAAGACATTGGCCTGTACAAGTTTGATATTCTAAGCCAACGCGGCTTGGGTAAAATCCGAGACACGATTGACCTCATCGCTCAAGATGAACCCGAGGTTGCAGCGCAAATTGACATCCATGACATGAGCCGCTTCAAACGAGATCCCAAAATTCAATCCATGCTTCGTCAGGCATTGGCAGTGGGATGCTTTTACGTAGAATCCCCTGCGATGCGCATGCTAATGCGCAAACTTCAAGTGGACCATTACCTCGGACTTGTGGCCGCCAGTTCCGTGATTCGACCGGGAGTGGCACGCAGCGGAATGATGAAAGCATACATCGAACGCCATCGCTTTCCCGAAAAACGCAACGATGCCCACCCGGTATTGCTAGAATTGATGCCAGAAACCTACGGCGTTATGGTGTACCAAGAAGACGTCATCAAAGTGGCGCACCATTTCGCCGGTTTGGACCTCGGCGAAGCCGATGTTTTAAGACGCGGAATGAGCGGGAAATTTCGCTCCCGAGAAGAGTTTGCAAAAGCCAGAGAAACGTTCATTGCCAAAGCCATGGAAAAAGGCCGGAAGCGCTTCCTCGTGGAAGAGGTTTGGCGCCAAGTAGAAAGCTTTGCTGGCTACGCCTTTGCAAAAGGTCATTCAGCATCCTATGCTGTCGAGAGCTATCAGAGTCTCTTCCTAAAGGCCCATTGGCCTTTGCAATACATGACAGCCTGCATCAACAATTTTGGTGGATTTTACCGAACGGAATTCTATGTGCACGAAGCAAGGATGGTCGGAGGACACATCGAGGCACCGTGCCTAAACCGTGGAGGGTGGGAGGCCTGTGTAGATGCATCAAAAAAGCGCATATATCTTGGATTCAACTTGGTGCGAGGCGTGCAGGCTCAAGTCGTGGCCAACATCATGAAAGAGCGCAAGGCAAATGGATCCTATGCTTCGCTCGAGAATTGCATCGAACGAAACGGAATTGCTCTGGAACAATGTTTGGTGCTGATCCGATGCGGGGGATTTCGATTCACTGGGAAAGGTGCACAGCAACTTCAATGGGAAGCACATTTTCTGCTAGGGCACGTCCGAAAAGGCCAAGAAGAAGCAACACTGTTTACCCCGGATATTTCACGATTTACACTGCCTACATTTGAACACAACGATTTGGAATCCGCCTTCGATCAAATTGAACTCTTTGGCTTCCCTTTGGTGTCCCCATTTCGATTATTGACTCCTGAATCAGCCCAACAACTAAGCCAATCCGTCCGCAGTGAGGCACTCGCGGACTGCATTGGAAAAACAGTGAATGTTGTGGGATATCTGGTGACGGTGAAAGAAACGCTGACTGCAAAGCGTGAGCGCATGGCATTCGGATGTTTCGTAGATGTTGAAGGCCAGTGGCTGGACACCGTTCATTTCCCGCCATCCCTGAAAGAATACAATTTTCGAGGAAAAGGAATTTATCACATCCGCGGACCAGTTCGCGAAGAATTCGATTGCCTCCATGTGGAAGCACTCTTCATGGAAAAGCTTGATTACATCCCCGACCCACGTTATTCAGAAGATGGGATGCCTGTGAAAGAAGCACGACCCAACAATTCCTCTGCATCCCAAAGGCGCCAGACAATCGGAGCGCGAAGCGGTGGAGGCATGCTCAAACGCTCGATGCGCCCCGGATAAATTTAGATTTCAGGCTTTCAACTGTGAACCTTGGGAGCTAAAATACCCCACCGCAAACCCGCATAAAGCATCCGACCAAAAATCGGTCCATACACTAAGCTGGCATCGAAATATTGATCGAAATCAGAAGATGAAGGTGGTCCTAGATCATAGGTGGCAGCTAAAATGGGACGGTCCTGCTTATAGTTGAGCGCATTTTCGACTCCCGCATAAATGGAAAACTCCGGGGTAACCTGACGGGTTATTTGGGCATTCATTTGGAAGAAATCCGGGGCCATATCCGGTCGTTGAAACGCTTCAGGGTTGTCCGATGTACTTGGCAACCGCTGAGCTCCAATCCACTGGCACGTGATGTCAGAGCGCCATTGCCCTTCGCGCTCGTTCAACTGCGACGAGTAGCTAAATTGACCGAAAGCTCGGTGCCGGGATACGAACGGGTCCAGTGTTGGATTTCCAGGAGTGCGATCCGTGTGCGCATTGACCCAGCGGTAAGCCAACCGCATGTCCCAGCGTCGATGCACATCCCAGTTAAACTCAGCTTGGGCAGAGTTAGCAAACGACTTGCCGTCAAGATTAGAAAAATCAATGGCATTTGTAGAACGATCCAAATCCACCACCAGTTTATTCTGGAATTGGGTGCTATAACCGTCCAGAGTCAGGCTGGCATCCCGGTAATTCAAACGGAATTTACTCGTGACGTTCACACCAAAATTCGTCGCTTCTTCGGGCACTGGCAGTCCGTAATAATTGAGATTCCATTGACGCTGGCTGGCCCATGCTCCCAATTGCTCCATGAATTGATTGGAGGTTCGAAAACCCTTGCCCGCAGCTACTTTGATGGACGTGTTCTCCGTTGCGCTCCAACGGGCATGAAAACGCGGACTAACGAAACGATCAAATAAGTTGTGCTGGTCATATCGAATGCCACCAATCATGCTCAAACGCTCATTCGGATTCCACGTGTATTCGAAAAATACCCCTGGAATTTGCTCCACGCGGTTCGGCGAGATTCGCAGCGTATCATTGTCTATGTATGTCTCATCAAATGAGTTCCGAACGTATGTCGCTCCAACGGTGAACTTGCGATCTGTACTTCCAAAAATATCTGAGTACAACACGTTGCCTCTGAAAAACTGTTCACTGCCTGAGTAATCTTTTGTACCGAAACGTTGTTGGTGATCGTGGTTGTAGAAATTCCATTGCGTCCCAATCGTTCGCCACTCGGCATCTGGAAAAACAAACCCCGTCTTGGCCGACACTTCGAACCGCTCAATGGCCGTAATAGCTGACCATGGCCCTGAAAGGCTATCCATAAGGCCCATCCACTGTCCCCAGTCTGCCCCGTCATCAAAGGCACTATTCTGACCAGCAACTGACGCTGTATTCACATAATTGACGGCGTATTCACCTCGAATCCCGCGGTCACCTTTGAACTTCCATTCATTTCGTCCAACAAAATGCTGTTGCATGGGTGTATCCAAAAACCCGTCTGCGTTGCGATCATTAAGTTGCTCGTTGTGCAAGCCATGAATAAGAACCGCAGTGCTCCAGCGACGGCTCACATCATGGCGGCTCACATAGTTCAATTCCTTTCGTCCCGAACCGTTCACATATAGGTTGACATGATAAGGGTCAGCTGTTTCTGGATTTTTCAGCGCAACATTGATTTGACCGGTGATGCTTTCATACCCCTGTGTGACTGTGCCCGCACCTTTGCTGATGTGAATCTCATTGACCCAGTCACCTGGAATAAACAGAAGACCGCGAACAGCGCTAAGACCCCGCGGACCCGGCAAATTATCAACTTGAATTTGGCTGTATTTTCCGTCCAATCCCAGCATTCGAATCTGACGTGTACCCGTCACTGCGTCGGTGAACGATGCGTCCACTGAAGCATTGGTCTCAAACGCTTCTGAAAGATTGCAACAGGCCGCTTTTGCTAATTCTTTGCGATTCAGGGATTGGACATCCAATGGTGAAAGCAATGAAAACTGAGTCGCCGCCTTGCGTTCTACAACTTCTGCGACGCCCAGATCAACCCCGGCCGTCAAGGGTATGTCCACATATGATGTGCCATCGAAAATCCAACCTGCTGAGTTGTATCCCAGCATACTCGCCAGCAAGGTGTCACCCACATTCGCCTTTTTTATTTTGAAAAAGCCAAAGCCATCTGTAACCGTGGTAGAAGTGACGTCATGCGACCAGCGAACATAAGCACCCGGGAGCCCGATGTATTCGGGCTCATCGTTTCCTTGCGGTCCGTCAAAACCTTCACCCGAATGTTCTTCAATCAAAACTTTGCCCCGCAGGGTGCCGCCATCCTGGGCAAACAAAGCACTCGTCATCAGCAGCAGAGACAGCAGAAAGCTTGGACGCATGAACAAGGCGTTTAAGAGAAATTGGTCCGTGTTAATCCTGGTCGTCATGGCCTTCGTCGTCCTCTCCGGAACAACTCGCACCATCACGGTACTTGCAACAACCGTGGAGGTTTGCGTACACCTCGTCTTTGGCCTTGACCAGGTCTGTGTCATGCCCAGAATCAGCCACTAACTGGTGAATGGCCTTTTCCTTAATCTTTTTGGTTTTGAATGCAACCGTCAATTGTTTTGACTTTACATCCCAGTCTGCCATTATGATTCCTGGAGCATCTAGGGCTTGCTCGATTCGATCTTCACACATCCCACAAACTCCGTTTACTTCGAAGGTAATTTCGGCTTTATTCTGTGCTTCTGCAGTCAGACCTAAAACGACAAACGTGAGGAAAAATAGACTCTTCATGCTCAAATGTATGATTTAATCCGGCAATATCAACATGGCAGCAGCCAATAGACGTGAAGGCTAAATCACTCTCCCTCAGCAGAAGCCTTTAAGAAATCGCGATTCATTCGTGCAATATTGCTCAGGTCAATTCCCTTTGGACATTCCACAGCACATGCCCCTGTATTGGTGCAATTTCCAAAACCTTCCTCGTCCATCTGCTCAACCATGCGCTTCACACGGGAGGCCCGTTCAGGTTGGCCTTGCGGCAAAAGTGCAAATTGAGAAACTTTCGCTGAAACAAATAGCATCGCAGAAGCATTCTTGCACGAGGCAACACATGCACCACAGCCTATGCAAGTTGCTGCGCTAAAGGCTTCATCGGCTTGAGGCTTTGGAACGGGAATTGCGTTCGCATCCAATGTCTCGCCTGACGTGTTCACGGAAACATAACCTCCAGATTGGATGATGCGGTCAAATGCACTCCGATCCACCGCGAGATCCTTGACAACCGGGAAAGCCGAAGCACGCCATGGCTCAATTGTGATGCTATCCCCGTCCTTGAAAGAACGCATGTGCAATTGGCACGTCGTGACGCCTCGGCCTGGACCGTGAGCTTCCCCATTGATAAACATGGAACACATTCCACAAATCCCTTCGCGGCAGTCGTGATCGAAGGCGACCGGATCTCCTCCATCACGGATGATCTGATCATTGAGCATGTCTATCATTTCCAAGAAAGACATGTCAGGCGACACACCTGAAACCGGATGTGTCTCCATTCGGCCTTTGTCTTCTGGGCCATTTTGTCTCCAAACGTTGAGTGTCAAATCCATGTCTCTATTATTTGTAGCTCCGCTGCTTCAATTCAATATTTTCAAACTTCAATTCCTCCTTGTGGAGTTTTGATTCCTTTGGATCACCTGTGAATTCCCAGTTTGACACAAAAGCAAATTGGTCGTCGTCACGCAAAGCTTCTCCCTCTGGCGTCTGGAATTCCTCTCGGAAGTGACCTCCACAAGACTCGTCCCGTTCGAGGGCGTCCTTGCACATCAATTCACCAAGTTCAAGAAAGTCCGCAACCCGTCCTGCTTTATCCAGTTCCGGATTGAAACCATCGTCAGTTCCGGGAACACGGACATCGGCCCAAAATTCATCGCGTAGAGCACGAATGTCCTCAATCGCTTTCTTCAGGCCGTCAGCGCTTCGCGACATGCCACATTCATTCCACATGATTCGACCCAAACGACGGTGAAAATCATCCACCGGCTTCGTTCCGTTGTTGTTAATTAAGTGGCTGATGCGCTCCTTCACCTCCTTCTCCGCAACGGCAAATTCTGGTGAATCTGAAGAAATTTCACCCGTGCGGATGTCCTGCGATAAATAATCTCCGATGGTGTAAGGAAGGACAAAATATCCATCCGCCAATCCTTGCATCAATGCCGAAGCACCCAACCGATTCGCACCGTGATCAGAAAAGTTTGCTTCTCCTGCCGCATACAAGCCAGGAACTGAAGTCATCAGATTGTAATCCACCCACAAACCTCCCATGGTGTAGTGCACCGCTGGGTAAATTTTCATCGGTGTTTCGTATGGATCATCGGCAGCAATCTGCTTGTACATATCGAACAAATTGCCATACTTAGCCTTGACGACTTGCTTGCCGAGCTCTGTGATTTCTGCTAGGGAAGGATCTTTAAGTCCTCGAATATTTCCTTCTGTCTTGCCATAACGCTGAATCGCACTGGCGTAATCCAAAAACACAGCCTCACCGGTTTCATTCACGCCAAATCCCGCATCGCAGCGTTCTTTTGCAGCCCGGGAGGCAACATCACGAGGAACTAAATTTCCGAATGCAGGGTAGCGACGTTCGAGGTAATAATCCCGGTCCCCTTCGGCAATTTCAACGGCTTGTTTTGTTCCTTTTCGAATCGCCTCTGCATCTTCCTTCTTTGCAGGCACCCAAATCCTTCCATCATTCCTCAAAGATTCGGACATCAACGTCAATTTAGACTGATGCTCCCCCGATACGGGAATACAAGTAGGATGAATCTGCGTGAAACACGGATTGGCCATGAACGCTCCCTTTTTGTGAGCCTTCCAAGAAGCTGAAACATTCGATCCCATCGCGTTGGTGCTCAAAAAGAACACGTTTCCATATCCACCGGAAGCAAGAACAACTGCGTGAGCTGCATGCCGTTCCAACTCGCCTGTGACCAGATTCCGTGCGATAATTCCGCGGCACTTCCCATCAACCATGACCACATCCATCATCTCGTGACGGGTGAACATTTCGACCTTGCCCTTGGAAATCTGGCGACTTAAGGCCGAATAAGCTCCCAGCAACAATTGCTGTCCGGTTTGACCCTTTGCATAGAAAGTTCGCGAAACCTGAACACCTCCGAAACTTCGGTTGTCCAAAAGACCTCCATACTCTCGTGCAAACGGCACGCCTTGTGCGACACACTGGTCGATTATGCTTGTAGAAACCTCTGCCAAGCGGTGCACGTTGCCTTCGCGGCTTCTGTAGTCACCTCCTTTGATGGTATCGTAGAAGAGACGGTGAACAGAATCGCCGTCATTTTGATAGTTCTTTGCTGCGTTGATTCCACCTTGGGCAGCAATGGAGTGAGCCCGGCGCGGCGAATCTTGAAAACAAAAGGCTTTTACATTGTACCCCATCTCTGCGAGAGACGCAGCAGCAGAACTTCCAGCCAACCCCGTTCCAACCACAATGACATCGATGAGTCGTTTGTTGGCCGGATTGACAAGATTGATGTTGTTTTTGTGAGACGTCCACTTGTCCGCCAGTGGTCCTTCAGGTATCTTAGAGTCTAGCATCTTAGTCGTCAATTAAAGCTGGGTGATGTAGAGGAATACTGGGATGCTTGCAAAAAGCAAAGGGACTCCAATTCCAAACAAGTAGCCTGTCTTTTCGATCACAGGAGTGTATTTCGGATGACGCAATCCCAGTGACTGAAAGCCACTCTGGAATCCGTGAACCAAATGGAACGATAAAGCGAGTTGAGCCAATACGTAACCCACAACGGCAATGAGACCAAGGGAGTTTTCAGGGGAGAAAAAGGCGAGAACAACGGTATGCAAATCCTTTAGCCCTTCGTGCATAGGCATTGCACCAAAGTGCATCTTGTACCAGAACGTTTGCATGTGACTCACAAGAAAGACAGCGATGATCGTTCCAAGGATGCCCATGTTACGGCTCGACCAACTTGCATTTGCCGAGCCCTTTTCCTTGACATAACCCACCGGTCGCGATTTGCGATTGCGCATCGTCAATACGATTCCATCTACGATGTGAAACAATACACTGGCGTAAGTCAAGTAGCTCAAGATTTTGACCAACGGAAATGTGGTCATGAACTCCGCATACTCATTAAAAGCTTGTTGCCCCTCCCCTCCGGAAATGAACAACTGAAGGTTGCCCGCCAAGTGTCCAAGAAGAAAAGTGCATAAAAAAAGACCGGTCAGTGCCATCAGGTACTTCTTGGCCAGAGACGATTTCAATAATCCGTTGTTGCTCATTGCATTCAGGTTCGTTCCCCAAAGTTAACACTTCAAAGACGCCGCACCAACGGAAGATGCAGGAAGAGCCTATTCCAGGGAACCAATTCAAGAAATGGGGGCGAGTTTTATTTCTCGCCCCCTCAGCCAACTGATTAACCTTCCTTTTCGATGCGCCGATCGAGCATCAGCATTTCACCCGCCACAACCTCCGTTATGTAACGTGTATGCCCATCAGCATCCTCATAAGTCCGGTAAGCCAGCCGACCTTCGATGGCAATTTCAGCGCCCTTCTGCAAGTATTGACCTGCGACTTCCGCTAGAGCACCCCATGTGACAACGTCATGCCACTGGGTGCGCTCCACACGTTCACCTTCACCATTGCGGAAAACCTCATTGGTCGCCACTGGAAAAGTGCATTTCACCTTGCCTTCATCGAAGCTCATCAAATCGGGATCTTTCCCGAGCCGTCCAATCAATTGGACCTTGTTTCTTAATGCATTCATTTGTTATTGATTCTGGAGCAAACTTGCAACAGCCATCATCCACTAATCGTATCTGTTACGGCTTCGTTCAGGGGCGTGCTGCGCGGATTTGCAATCGCATCCAATTTTCCACTGCAGGCCTCCACAACCTATCTTTGCCGCTGAAATTGCCCCATCATGTCAGCATCTGTTCGCGTTCGTTTTGCCCCCAGTCCCACCGGTCCATTGCACATGGGCGGTGTTCGAACTGCCCTGTTCAATTATCTCTTCGCCAAAAAACACAATGGCACCTTTATATTACGCATCGAAGACACCGATCAGGCACGGTTTGTTGAAGGCGCAGAGGCATACATCGCTGAATCCCTAAAATGGTGTGGATTCCAGCCGGATGAAGGGACCGAGGCCGGCGGAAATTATGGGCCTTATCGGCAGTCGGAACGAGGCGAACTGTACCGAAAGGAACTGAATCAATTGCTCGCAAATGGAAACGCCTACAAAGCGTTTGACTCCTCCGAAGAAATCGCTGCCATGCGCACAGAAGCAGAAGCAAATGGCACGGTCTGGCAGTACGATGCCAAAACACGCATGAGCATGCGAAATTCCTTGACGCTGAGCGCTGATGAAGTCAAAATACTGGAAGCGAAAGGGCAACCTTTCACCGTGCGATTCAAAATGCCTCACGACGCACGAAACGTCCTGGTATCCGATGAAATTCGAGGGGAAATCAATGTCTCATCCGGCGTATTGGACGATAAAGTACTTATGAAAGCCGATGGGCTTCCGACCTATCACCTGGCAAATGTGGTGGATGACCACCACATGAAAATCAGTCATGTCATTCGTGGGGAAGAGTGGCTGCCAAGCGCGCCTTTGCATGTTCTCCTCTATGAAGCTTTCGATTGGACGCCCCCCGCCTTTGCTCACTTGCCTTTGATCCTGAAGCCCACGGGCAATGGCAAATTGAGCAAACGAGATGGCGACAAAGGTGGCTTTCCGATTTTTCCACTTTCTTGGACAGACCCCAAAACAGGCCAAGTTTCCAAGGGATATAAGGAAAATGGCTACTTGTCCGAAGCGTTTCTCAACATGCTTTTGCTCCTTGGGTGGAGCAGCGGAGACGAGCGGGAATTGTACAATCTCGAGGAGGCCGTGCAAGCCTTTTCGATGCAAAACGTGACGAAATCTGGAGCACGTTTTAATCCAGATAAAGCCGTTTGGTTCAATGAGCAGTATTTGCGCGCAGGAGAATCAAGCCGTTACATTGAATCGCTGAAAAAACTAAACGCAACGGCCATGAGCGATTGGTCCGACTCCAAATGCCAGCAGGTGTTGGACATGATGTTGGAACGCGTTCAATTTCTTCATGAAGTGGGCCAACACACCTATTTATTTGATGCACCAGAAACCTTCGAGGAGAAATTGATCCGCAAAAAGTGGAAGCCTGAAACAGCAGGTTACTTGGAAGACTTGAAGACGGTGCTCAGTGAAATTGAGCCTTTCAAGTCGGAAAACATTGAAACCGAATTCAAAGCATTTCTTGCATCACGTGAGTTGGGATTTGGCGCTGTTTTATTGCCGTTTCGTATCGCATTGACAGGAGCTGGAGGCGGACCGTCCATGTTCGATTTTGCCGAGTTTTTGGGCAAGTCGCAAACCTTGGGTCGTCTCGATTCCGCGATCTCCAAACTGGGGTAGAGCGTTTCAGCTAATGTCCATTTCAGGCACGTGATCGGGAATCACCAACTCGCCTGCAGTGGCCTCCTTGATGGCTTCAACGGTAACGCCAGGAGCACGTTCAACCAGGTGAAAAGCCCCGTCTTTGATGTCCAAAACGGCCATGTTGGTGACGACCCGCTTAACGCAACCGACACCCGTAAGCGGCAAACTGCAGTTGGATAAAAGTTTTGACGCACCAGCACGATTGGTATGCATCATCGCCACGATGATGTTTTCAGCGCTGGCCACCAAATCCATGGCTCCACCCATGCCTTTTACCATTTTGCCCGGGATTTTCCAATTCGCAATGTCTCCGTTTTGCGCCACTTCCATGGCTCCCAGTACCGTCAGCTGAACGTGCCGACCTCGAATCATTGCAAACGACGTTGCACTATCAAAGTAAACCGCGCCAGGCATCGCAGTGATGGTTTGTTTGCCAGCATTGATCAAGTCTGCATCTTCATCTCCCTCTATCGGAAATGGGCCCATGCCCAAAATGCCATTTTCCGATTGAAACTCAACCTCCATTCCCTCAGGAATGAAATTCGCTACCAGTGTGGGAATGCCAATGCCTAGATTGACATACCAGCCATTCCTCACTTCTTGAGCAATCCGTTTTGCGATTCCGTTTTTGTCCAACATAGAATTCTATTTAAGCTGATTCGCGAGTTTGAACGGTGCGCTGTTCAATGCGTTTGTCATAATGATCCCCCTGAAAAATGCGCTGCACAAAAATTCCAGGGGTATGAATCTCATTGGGATCAAGGGTTCCGAGGGGGACAAGCTCCTCCACTTCGGCCACGGTGATTGTGCCCGCCATGGCCATCATTGGATTGAAGTTCCGCGCTGTGGCTTTGAAGACCAAATTGCCAGCCGAATCGCCTTTCCATGCTTTGACAAAGGCAAAATCTGCAGTCAACGCGGATTCTAAAATGTGCGGTTTCCCACCAAAATCTCGCACCTCTTTGCCCTCAGCCACCTCTGTTCCAAATCCCGCGGGTGTGTAAAAAGCGGGGATCCCGGCTCCTCCCGCTCGGCAACGCTCAGCCAGTGACCCTTGAGGAATCAAATCAACCTCCAATTCTCCACTGAGCATCTGACGCTCGAACTCATCATTTTCTCCGACATACGATGAAATCATCTTGCGGATTTGACGCTTTTGAAGCAACAAACCCAACCCAAAGTCATCGACTCCAGCATTGTTGGAAATGCAGGTCAAATCAGTCACTCCAAGTCTGACCAATTCTGCAATGCTGCACTCTGGAATGCCACACAGTCCAAAGCCTCCCAGCATCAGAGTCATGCCGTTTTTCACCCCGGAACACGCGGCTTCAGGTCCCTCTATGGTTTTTGCTATTGCCATAATTTTGATCATTTATCGCTTCTTACGAAGGCGTCATTTCCTCTCAAAGTTTACTGAAACAAATCGTCGTCGTCGCTGATTCCAAATGTCGCTTCATTCAATTCGAACCATTGCTTGCAGTCCAACGAATCCAGGCCAATGCCCTCGGGCAAGGCAAAATCCGCCTGGCTCAATTCGATGGATGGATCGTCATATGCCGCATTCATGTAAAACCCATAAATCGGCAAGGCCGTATTGGCTCCTTGACCATTGGTGATGGTGCTAAATCTGACGGATGGATCCTGAGCTCCGACCCAAACACCGGTGACCAAGTCAGGTGTCATGCCCATAAACCATCCGTCCGCATGGCTCTGGGTTGTGCCGGTTTTGCCCGCCATTGGCACCTTGATGTTATCGTATTTTCGACGTTCAATGTCCATTCTCAAACGAATCCCCGTTCCTTTTTTATCCCCTGTTCTCGGGTTATAGGCGCCATCCACAACCCCCTTCATCATGTCCACAATGGTGGCTGCCGTTCTCCTGTCCAGGCCTTGTCGCATAACCGGCTCAGGAGACCAAATGACATTTCCATATTTGTCTTCAATGCGCAAAATGGTCGATGGCTTTACGTAAACACCTCCATTGACAAACGCCGCATTGGCCACAGTGATTTCCTTGAGCGTGAGTTGAGATGAGCCGAGCGCAATCGATGGAACGGCGGGAATGTCACTCTCTATGCCCAATGCATGTGCAAGTTGGATGATGCGTTCTGGACCAAACTCTTTCATCAATTTCGCTGAGATTGTATTCATGGAATTGGCCAAGGCGTACTCCAGAGTGACGACCTCACCGTATTCGAAATCTGAATTGTCAGGACACCAATCCGGCTGATCTCCCGGCATCTCAACACAAATGCGTTGATTGGGGAGTTCTGTGCATCTTTTCATTCCGTGTCGAAGAGCGGTAGCATAAACGAAAGGCTTAAAAATGGAGCCGACTTGACGCTTTGATTGGGAGACATTATCGTACTTAAAATGACGGTAATCCACGCCGCCAACCCACGCTTTAACGTGTCCTGTTTTCGGTTCCACAGACATCAATCCCGCATGCAACAAACTCTTGTAATAGAGGATAGAGTCCCTGGGAGAAAGAAGCGTGTCTCGATCCCCCGAGTGAGTGAATACCCGCATGTTGATGCGTGTTTTAAAAGCCGTGTCAATCTCCTTTTTATTTGGACGGTGCCAGCGATGGCTGCATCCGCCTTTGGTCTCATCGCATTGCCACTCATCCCCCAATTCGGAATTCATCTTCTCAATGTAAAAGCCCGGACGCTCGCATTCCGGACAAAACTTTCCCGTGTACACGCGGTAACGCTCGCTTTGCTTCACCGCTTGGTTGATGATGCCATCGCGAACATCTCGCTCAATTTCCTCAAAAAAAGGCCAAATCGATTTGGGCCGTGATTTCAAGTCACGGTCCAGAGAACCTTGCAATTCACCGCCCAAATGGCGATGAACCGCCATCTCTGCTGCCTTTTGCAATCGGCTATCAATCGTCGTGAAAACCTGAATGCCATCCCGGTACAAGTCATATTGCGCACCATCCGCCTTTGAAATAGCCCATTCATTGGAAGCTGTTTTGGCATTGAACAATGCTTTCAATTCACTTCGAAGATTTTCCCTAAAATAAGGAGCCAACCCTTCATCATGGCTGACCTTTTGGTACCTCAAGCCAAGTGGCAAAGAGGACAATGAGTCCTCCTGAACAGCTGTTATTTCACCGTACCGCTCAAGCTGTCCAAAAACCACATTGCGACGATCTTGCACCAATTGTTCTCTGCGCAAAGGATTGAACAAGGAACTGTTCTTGAGCATCCCTACCAACATCGCCGATTCATGAATGTCTAACTCGTCGACTTCCTTGTCGAAGTAGATGTTTGCGGCTGATTTAATTCCAACCGCCTGATTGAGGAAATCGTACCGGTTTAGATAGAGTGCAACAATCTCCTCCTTTGTGTAATGCCGCTCCAATCGGGCGGCAATGATCCATTCCTTGGGCTTCTGCAGCAGCGCTCTTTCGAGCCAAGATGTTCGATCGTATTGCTCTGTGAAAAGTTGCTTTGCCAACTGCTGCGTGAGGGTGCTGCCGCCGCCACGAGACCCCATGTAGGCAATGGCGCGGGCAAGCCCAATGAAATCAATGCCACTGTGGCTGTAAAAACGCGCGTCCTCGGTGCTGACCAAGGCATTCACCAGATTTGCAGGCAACTCATCAAAACGGGCATCCGATCGGTTTTCAGAATAGTAGCGTCCGATGAGTTTTCCGTCTGAAGAAAACACCCGAGTGGCGAGCTCTGTTTTCGGATTCGCAAGGGTCTCTGTGTTTGGCAGGTCGCCGTACGATGCCACCAAAACAAGGCCTGAAAGACCAAACAGCGGCGCCAGCGCGAGCAACCAGAGCCATGCTCTTTGAAGCCCGTACGTCGGCTTGGCCTTGGCTTTCGCTTTCGGCTTCTTTTTTTTCAACTGCGACTTGGTGTTCTGCGCCATTTCAATTGCAAGAATAATACACGAAGGACGACTGAACAGACTAGAACGCGGAGATTCCGATTTATTCGCAATTGATTCCGCGCGATGCGTTGCAATTGCAACCTAAATTTGCGTTCCAATTCTGATCCATGGTTGCTCTCATCAAAGCCGCTCAACTCCTTCTAAGCCTCTCTATCCTTGTCGTCCTGCACGAACTTGGACATTACTGGGCAGCACGCGCATTCAAAACGCGTGTCGAGAAATTTTATTTGTTCATGAATCCTGGTTTCTCGTTGTTCAAAAAACAGATTGGAGAAACCGAATGGGGCATTGGATGGTTGCCGTTGGGCGGGTATGTCAAAATCTCCGGAATGATTGATGAGTCCATGGACAAAGAGCAGATGAAACTGCCACCTCAGCCGTGGGAGTTTCGCTCCAAACCAGCTTGGCAACGTCTCATCATCATGCTCGGAGGAATCATCATAAATCTGATCCTCGGTTTTGCGATCTACAGCATGGTCCTGAACGTTTGGGGAGACAGCATGCTTCCAGCCGACAAGATTCCTTATGGTTTGGAAGTTGATGACCGACTTAAACCGCTTGGTTTTGAAGACGGTGACCAGGTGCTGACCATCAATGGTGAAACACCGGAGTCATTCAAAGAGATTCGTCGAACGTTGTTTTTCGACCATGTTTCGGACGTCCAAGTGGAGCGGAACGGCAGCATCGTAGGTTTGCAATTCAACCAGGATTTGGGGCAGTTTTTCGTTGATAGTGCGATACGTCAACCCTTTGGATTGCGCGTGCCATGTTTGGTGGATCGTGTTGCTCCCGGAAGTGGCGCAGCCGCAGGTGGCCTGCAATCTGGAGATCGGTTCATTTCAATCGATGGCGAATCCACTCGTTTTTATGGTGAAGTCACCGAATATCTTCAGTCGCACCCCTCAAAAATGGTCACCATCGAAGTGCTCCGCATGAATGGTACTTCTGCAGAGCTTTTGTGCAACACTGACAGCATGGGTGCACTCGGTTTTTATCAAGCTGCTCCAAATGAGATGAGCGAATTTCAAATGGTCGACCGCACCTACACGCTTGGACAATCTTTGACAAGCGGATTCACTCTCGCTTGGACGACGTTGGAAGAATACGTGCTTTCGATGAGGTTCTTATTCAGCAAGTCCGGAGCCTCTCAGGTAGGAAGCTTGGTGACTTTTGGAAGCATCTTTGACGCCGGATGGGATTGGGAGATTTTCTGGCGAAACACCGCCTTTTTCTCTCTGATTTTAGCCTTCATGAACCTCCTGCCAATCCCGGCACTTGATGGGGGGCACGTTATGTTCCTCTTGTATGAAATGATCGTGGGGCGTCCTGCTTCTGAAAAATTCTTGGAATACGCCCAAACCATTGGAATTGTGCTGTTGCTCGGACTCATGGCTTTGGCGCTGGGCAATGACATCTGGCGAGTCATCACGGGACAATTTGGTTGAAGCGCCTTAACTTAGGCTCTCACAACCATGAACGTTTCTGACATCAACGCCTATGGGCTGGTGATCGGTGGATCACTTGTCATCATCCTGAGTTACTTCGCTAATCTCCTAGCAAAGCGCACCAACATTCCAAGCGTTTTGGTGCTCATTGGCATGGGCATTATGATTCGTCAAGGCCTGAATGCGATGGGGTTGACAGCCATTCCATTCGAATCATTGGTTCTTGAATTACTCGGAACAATTGGCCTGATTTTCATTGTTTTAGAGGCTGCTTTGGAATTGAATTTATCCAAGGAAAAAATGCCACTCATTTTGAAGAGTGCGACCGTTGGCCTGCTGGCCTTGTTGGGCAGTTCAGCAGCCATTGCGGCATTCCTTAACTATGCTATGAACATCCCCATGTTCGAGGGTTGGGTGTATGGCATTCCACTTTCGATCATGAGCTCTGCCATCATTATTCCAAGCGTATCAGGCTTGGACGACGCCGACCGGGAATTCATGGTTTATGAAAGCACCTTTTCAGACATTTTCGGCATCATGGCGTTTTACCTGCTGCTCGGAAATTCTGAGACAGCTTCTGCCAACACGGTTCTAATCAACATCGGTACGAACCTATTGGTGACCTTCATCCTCGCGGTCGTTGTGAGCTACATTTTGGTTTACGTGCTCCAAAAAATCACAAGCCCTGTGAAGCTGTTTTTGAGCATCGCCGTCCTTCTACTCATTTATTCCATCCAAAAACTGCTGCATCTGAGCCCCCTGGTCTTGATTCTAATTTTTGGCTTGATGCTCAACAACCATCGCCTGTTCTTCCCCCAATGGAACTTGGCCAAAAAGAAATGGAAAATTCTGCCTTCTCCTGCCAATCTACTCGACGACAAGCGCATGCATGAACTGCACCGCGATTACCACTTGCTCACCTTGGAAAGTGCTTTCGTGATTCGAACGTTTTTCTTTGTGTTGTTTGGAATGACCGTCTCTTTGGCAGCTCTCACCGATTTGCATGTGATCACCGAGGGACTCATCATTTGCTGCATCCTATTTGCTGTTCGATTTGTTAGCTTAATCCTCTTTCGGAGGAAAAGCATGTTTCCACTGCTCTACATCGCACCACGTGGACTCATCACAATTCTTCTGTTTTTCCAAATCCAAGGAGCCTACAGTCAATTTGCACAACCGCAATTCGATCAAGGAATTCTACTTGTAATCATTTTGGTTTCCAGCATCGTCATGACGATTGCACTCGTTCAAAATGGCATCACTGTACGAGGCGTCACGTTGGTGCCGGAAATGATGACAAATGAGGTCTCTAATGCTTCATTGGCAGCGTCAGAAGTAGCCACGACTGATGGAAAGGAAACCTCAACGGAGTCAGCTTCCGATCAAGCTGACGATCACTCCGCAGGTTCGCCGCTAACCTAAGTTTCTGGGGACATACCACCCTCCAGGAATTCTTTGAACCAGACCTTTCAATTCCAAAATGAAAAGCCTGCGAGCGGTCATTGCAAGAGGCACTTGACACGCTTGCGCGATGTCTGAAACTTGCGCTCCACCCTTCTCGATGATGCAGTTCCATATCGGCAACAACTCATCCGTTAATTCCGTTTCCAATTGGTTCGGCGCAACAGCCTTCATTGGCTTGCCCAGGTGCGCGAGAAGCTCCTCCATTGAATGCCATCCCATGTCTGGAAATTCCTCCAATATTTTTCGATTCCCCGCCCACCGTTCCCCGGTCTCCTTCACATTGTCGGGACGATACACCCAACAATCAACCCCCGAATCCAAAGCCAATTGAGCGGAAATCAAAGCTCCACCACGAAGTGGACTCTGAATCAATACCAATGCCTGAGCAAGCCCTACTATGAGTCGGTTTCGAGCAGCAAAATGCCATGGATAAACCTCGGCATCATTGGCATGCTCTGTGATCAGCGCACCATTTTGCATGATGATTTTCTCTGCCAACTTCTGATGCTCACGAGGATAGATACGGTGCAACGGTCCCCCCAAACATGCCACCGTCACTCCACCGCCATAACATGCCCCACGATGAGCCATTGCATCTACTCCTCGAGCTAACCCACTGACAATTGCCCAATGTTGCTGCGCTAGTTTTCGGCCCACCTCAAATCCCAAATTCGCAGCTCGTTGTGTGCAAGCACGGGTGCCCACAACAGCCACAAAAGCTCCCTCGTTGAATGCTTGTTGATTGCCTATTCCAAATGCTACAACTGGCGCGTCACGCAATTCTCGCCATCGCGCTGGATAGGCCTTGTCCTCCCACGAAAACGCCCAATGCGACTGCTTCGTCAAGGTTAACTCTAAAGATTGCAATCGTTTCGCTTGTTTGACCGGGAAGAAGGCATCACCACTTTTGGCCTGTTCCCAAGCACGGTCAAGTGAACCTACAACCTCAACCCATTCTTTCAGTTTCACTGGCCCAATGCCCTCCTCACCCAATAAAATCCACCACTTCCTCAATCGATCCATCTGACAAAAATGCTTCTTAAGCAACGTCAACTTTGCTCCAGATTTGCACATGGAGACGGTGAATTCATCTACTAAACAGCCTGCAATGCAACCGCAATATGTCGCATCTTGCATCATGAGATTAATTCTGTTCTTATTTGCGCTCGTCGCCTCAATCAGTATGGCGTGGAGCCAGTCCGTTTCAGGTTTCGTTCGCGATGCTAAAGGAAATGCACTGCCTGGCGCATTTGTTTCCGGAATCTCAGATTCGGAAGAAGTCGTTGCCATCACAAATTCATTGGTAGATGGTACGTACAATTTAGATCTGTCAGATTGGTCGGGAAAGTCCATCCGGTTGCGATGCAGCTACATCGGCATGGAGAAAGAAGAGAAACCACTTGAAGTTCTTCAAGGAGGTCGCAACTACGAAATTGACTGGACCTTGGAGGAATCTGCGGAATTGATTGGCCAGGTGGTGGTCAGCGCGGGCAGATTCGAACAATCCGCCAGCAAAGTCACGGTATCCATTGATGTGATTCCTCCACGGATCATCGAGTCACGAGGAACCACCACCCTCGAAACCGCACTGGAAATGAATCCAGGAGTCACTTTTGTCAACGGCGAACCACAGATCCGAAGCGGCAGCGGATTCAGTTACGGAGCGGGCTCGCGGGTGATGATCATGGTCGATGATTTGCCCGTTTTGAGCGGGGATGCAGGGAGACCTACTTGGGGATTTTTGCCTGTTGAAAACATCGAGCAAATCGAAATCATCAAAGGGGCATCCAGTGTTCTGTTTGGGAGTGCTGCGCTGAGCGGAGTCATCAACGTACGAACACGGTTTCCAGATGCGCGACCGCTAACGCGTGTGAGTGTCCAACACGGGGTGTATTCAACCCCAAGATCAAGCGCTGCCAAGTACTGGAAAGGCGCAGCGCAACAGTCCAATATCCGATTCTTGCACAGCCAGCAAATGGGATCATGGGACGTCGTGATTGGCGGAAACATCTTAGGAGACGATGGTTTCCTCGCCCCCGAAAACATTGTAGAAAATGATGCCGCAAAGTTCCGCTTCCAACCATGGAAAGTGGATCGATTCGGCGCAGAATACCGGGCTCGTCTGAATACAAATATCCGCAAGCGCGAGACCAAGGTTGAAGGCATGAGTTA